>DFOK01000073.1 GCA_002376715.1 Bacteroidales bacterium UBA3543
AAAAGCGAGGTAAGCGATTAGGCTGGTTGTACCGGAGACTACGTCTGCTATATTAAGAGTTGTCCATTGGGTATTTCCCCCCGCTACGGTTTCAACTGTCCAAATCAATTTTTGGAGAGTTCCCACCCCGGATGGTATGTTGCTGAGATTAAATCTGATGATGTCATTCTTTAATTCCAAGTTAAATGTCTGATTGATGGGGTTTGCCACTTCATCGAACAATAACAGCTTGTTGCGGAGATGTGCCGTAGTATTGTTTCCGCTCTGTGTCTGCTGCCAGAAGTTATCGGCAAGTTGTACATTTCCGTTATTATCCAGCACGATGGCCCCTGCCGGATAGTAGGCCTTGTAGGTGTCGGCGCCCGGTACCGCTGTTCCGGTAAAACTGTTGCCTCCGTTGTAATTAAAAGTAGCACAATCTAGATAAGTTCCACCTGCATCATATCCTGCAAGCAGAAGCTGGTCATCGGTCTGCCATTCAAGTGTGCCACCGATGCCAGGAGTGTTGGAATCTTCGTATGCAACACGGGTTTCAGGTGAGATCGTTGCGCTTATTGTCACGATCTTTCCCCCTTCCTTCTCAGGTTCGGGAATAGGTTCGAGTGTACAGCCCGCTACTATTAGGGCAAGCAGTGTGATAATAAATAGTTTGGGTTTCATGCCTATGTGTTTTTTATTGTTAGCTAATTGTTCATTAGCCATTGTTAACTGCTAATGGCTAATGGCTTGATGCTTTGAGATCAAGACTGTGGGCAAAAGTCTATGAGCTAAAAACGAAAAGCCAATGGCTAAAGGCCAAAGGCTAATTGCTAATAGCTAACAGTTCTTACCACGCATCTCCTCCGTCTCCAACGTCAGGAAGACTTGCTGTCAGGATGTTTTGGGAAAGTTCGATTTCGATGACTTCGATGTCAGGCGCGACATATTGTTCCCCCGATTTGAATTCTCGTGTGTTCATAATCAATTAGTTTTTCTACCAACCGCCAATATAGATTTTTTTTTAATACAATACAAGATTTTGGGTGGAATAAGTCAAAGTTTAAGTTTATATTTATTCAGACTCGAATCTCAGAACCCCTAAACTTCTAATTCAAAACTGTTTTCACTCGCACCCGCACCTCGTAACTCGCAACCCGCACCCCGTACCCTTCCTTACTACTGACTCCTTACTCCGAACTCTCCAATCATCCATCACTACATACTACACACTACATACTACACACTCATAACTATCCTTTTGTCATTTCATCCCGATTATATTGCAATTCGGAGGGAAACCCTTTTAAATAGAGGTGGTTTTTAATAAATTCGTGTCCATTTAATTATAAACTGACACAAATCATATTTATTTATGAAAAGACCAAAGATGAGCTTTTGGGGTATCTTCAACATGTGCTTCGGCTTTTTGGGGATACAATTCGGCTTGGCTCTCCAGAATGCAAACGTCAGCAGAATATTCCAGTCTTTTGGAGCGGATGTCAGTACGCTTTCGCTCTTTTGGCTTGCTGCACCTTTGACGGGTATGATTGTCCAGCCCATTATCGGGCATTATAGCGACAGGACCTGGACAAAGCTAGGCCGCAGACGCCCCTATTTCCTTGTGGGTGCAATTCTGGCATCGCTGATGCTCTTTCTCATGCCAAACTCTCCGGCTCTTGCTCCCTTTCTCTCGCCCCTTTTGATTGCCGCAGGTGTCCTTATGATCATGGATGCATCTATCAATGTGGCGATGGAACCATTCAGGGCGCTTGTTGCCGACAATCTTCCTTCGGAACAGAGAACGCTCGGTTTTTCAGTGCAGACTTTCCTCATAGGCATCGGTGCCGTGTGTGGTGCCGTTCTGCCTTTTGTGCTTACCAACTGGTTTGGTATGTCTAACGTGCCTGAAACAGCAGGCGGCGTGGCACCCAATGTCAAGCTCGCTTTCTATATCGGCGGAATTGTGCTCTTTGCCTCGGTTCTTGTGACCGTGGTACGCACAAAAGAGTACCCTCCCGAAGGAGGAGTTCTCAAAAAAGAGAAGGACGGCGGATTTCTGGAGATTTTCAGGGATTTCGGCAAAATGCCCAAGACTATGCGCCAGCTTGGTTTGGTGCAGTTTTTCTCCTGGTTTGCCCTCTTTTCCATGTGGGTCTATATGACTCCCGCGGTTGCCGATCACTATTATGGCACTGTGGATACCGCTTCTGCCGCTTATGGTAAGGCGGGTGATTGGGTTGGAGTGCTTCAGGCCATTTATAATGGTGTTGCAGCCGTGATAGCCTTCCTTCTTCCCGTAACTGCGGACAAAATCGGTCGCAAGGCGACGCATGCCATTTCGCTTATATGCGGTGCGCTTGGATTTGCTTCGTTCCTGTTTTTTAAGAATCCGACCATGCTCATCATCTCGATGGTGGGTATCGGTATTGCCTGGGGTTCAATCCTGGCGATGCCCTATGCTATGCTGGCAGGATCCCTGCCTCCCAAGAAAATGGGTGTATACATGGGTATATTTAACTTTTTCATCACTATCCCGCAGATATGCAACGGTCTGGTAGGTGGATTGATGGTAAAGCATATCTATGGCGGACAGACCATTTACGCCCTCCTTTTTTCCGGAATATCTCTTTTGATAGCTGCGATATGTGTCTTCTTTGTCGATGACAAGGATGATCCCGTACAGCTCTTTCAAAGAAAAAGAATTAAACAATAATTATAAAGGTTTTCCTATGAAACGATTAATGACAATGTTACTATCGGTAATGGTTCTCTCCATTACATCCGCCTTTGCGCAATACACCGCAAAGGGAGTTGTGGTGGACTCCAGGGGAGAAACCGTTATCGGTGCTGCAGTTATCCAAGTGGGAACTGTAAACGGTACCCAGACAGGTCTGGACGGCGATTTTGTCCTGACAGTGCCTTCTGGAGAGACTATGTTGGAAATCAGTTTTTTGGGTTACAAGACCATAACCATTACAGCCGCTCAGGCGTCAGCTGCAAGGATTGTGATGCAGGATGATACCGAATTTCTCGAGGAGGTAGTGGTCATCGGTTACGGTACTGTCAAGAAAAGTGATATGACAGGATCGGTCGTAGCCATAAAAGCTGACGAAATCAACCGTGGAGCCATCTCTTCTCCCGATCAGATGCTCCTCGGTAAAGTATCGGGTCTGCACGTGACTCCGGCCTCAGGCCAGCCCGGTGCATCCGCTACTATTCGTATTCGTGGCGCAGCTTCGCTAAATGCATCAAACGATCCTCTGATTGTGATTGACGGTGTGCCTGTCACTTCTGACGGAGGTGCCGGGATGGGTAATCCCCTGGCATCGGTCAACCCCAATGACATCGAGAGTTATACTGTATTGAAAGATGCATCGGCAACTGCAATTTACGGTTCGCGCGCTTCCAACGGTGTGATTATCATCACCACTAAGAAAGGCCGCGCAGGTGCACGTGGAGTCAATGTAAGTTACAACTCCAGTTACTCTGTAAAGCAGAATGCCTCTACCATCGATATGATGGATGCTGATACGTTCCGCAACTTCATGCAGAGCACTTATGCAGGTAACAGCGCTATTCAGGGCCTTCTCGGCACCGAGAATACAGACTGGCAGAAACAAATCTATCGTCTGGCATTCAATACCGACCAGTCAGTGAGTCTTTACGGAGCAACAAAGCATGTTCCCTATCGCGTAAGCCTTGGCTACAACTACGACCAGGCCACACTTAAGGTGGGTGACAACCAGAAAGCCAACGTCGATTTCAGTCTTTCTCCCAAATTCTTTGATGACCACCTTTCAATCAACCTCAATGTGAAAGGTATTTACCAGAAGACCAACTGGGCTCCGACAGGTGCAGTAGGTAGCGCTCTCTCATTTGACCCTACGAAACCGACACATTTCACAAATCCTGACGGTAGCATCGACTACTCAAAGGTATCAAACGGTTACTGGAACTGGCTCAATGCCGACGGCAGCGCCAATACGATGGCCGGCACAAACCCCCTTTCAAGCCTCTACGACTTCACGGATGTCAACAAAGGTCTCCGCTCGATCGGTAACCTCCAGATTGATTACATGTTCCATGGATTCGAAGACCTAAGATTCAACCTAAACCTCGGTTATGACGTCGCCAAGTCAAACGGCGAAAAATATAACCATCCCGGTTCAATTTCGGCAATGCGCTCCAGCCTTGATCTTTATACCGATTATGCCAATTACAATTCCAATACACTGCTCGAGGCTTACTTCAATTATAAGAAGGAATTCGGCAAGAGCAATCTCGACGTGATGGCCGGTTACTCCTGGCAGCACAACTATGTAAAGTATGATCAGAGCACTTATCTCAATAATGAGTCAAGGCCCCTTTATCAGGCCAACCCCACAAATGCAAAGGAGTACTACCTTATTTCATTCTTCGGAAGACTTAATTATTCACTCCTCGGCAGGTATCTCTTTACAGCTACAATTCGTGAGGACGCTTCCTCTCGCTTTAGCAAAGCTAATCGCTGGGGCTTCTTTCCCTCAGTAGCTTTCGCCTGGAACGTAGCAGAAGAGAGTTTCCTAAAGGGCACTGATGCAGTTTCGGCCCTCAAACTCCGTCTAGGTTGGGGACGCACCGGACAACAGGATATAGGATCCGACTATTATCCTTATATGGCAAGATATGAGGAGTCCAGTTCCATTGCAATGAAATATTATCTCGGCGATGGATATTACACTACCCTTGCTCCTCAGAAGTATAACCCGAACCTTAAATGGGAGACTACTGAGACCTACAACCTCGGTCTCGACTTTGGTTTTATGAATGATAGGATCACAGGTAGCCTCGAAGGTTATTACCGTTACACTTACGACCTGCTCAACGAAATCTCGACTCCCCTGGGTTCCAACTTCGGCAACAGCATCATCTCCAACATCGGTAATATGGAGAACAAGGGAATAGAGCTCTCTCTCAATGTCATTCCAGTGGAAACAAGTGATATGTCGCTCTCGATTGGCGGAAACTTCACTCTTCAGAGTACGAAGATTACCAAACTCACAAGTGTTGAGACAGAGGGCTATCTTGGAGTTACCACCGGTTCCGGTATGGGTGGTACGGGAGGATACACTTCACTCCACCGCACCGGATTTGCACCATTCACGTTCTACCTCTTCCAACAGCTCTATGATTCGCAGGACAATCCGATCCAGAATGGATTGGTGGATCGTGACGGCGATGGCGTAATCACTGACGCTGATAGGTATGTGACCGGCTTCAAGCCCGCTCCTGATGCGTTTTTTGGACTCAACCTTAAATTCAGGTACAAAAAATGGGACATTGGCTTCAATGGTCACGGCTCGTTTGGTAACTACATTATCAACAGGGTTGCGATGTCCTATGCGAGCTCATACAGCGACAACTGGAATAAGGGCTACCTTGACAATTTGAGCAATATCTATCTGGTGAATGGCTGGACGGCAGCTATGGAAAACAACCAGAAATATACCGATATGTTTATTGAGAATGGTTCATTCTTCAGGATGGACGATATCAACTTAGGATACACATTCGACAAAGTAAAATGGGTAGAGAGCATCCGTCTCTCCGCTTCTGTGCAGAATGTATTTGTAATTACAAAGTATAGAGGTCTTGATCCCGAATTGCAGGCATCAGACGGTGTGGATTCCAATATTATTCCACGTCCCCGCCTCTTTACTTTGCGTTTAAATATTAACTTCTAAAAATGACCCGACGTATGAAAAAGATATTAAATATAAGTTTCTTGGCGCTGTTGGTTTCTCTGATCCTTGCTACTTCCTGCATAGGTGACCTGAATACACAGCCTCTCAATGAAACTGATGCAACCTCGGAGACCGCGTATAAGGACGAGGTGAGCTATCTCAAGTCTTTGGGATATATCTATGGATACTGGGCGTTGGCAAGCCAGAATGATGCCGGATCGTCGGATATCAGCGTGGCAGATGCCGGTCAGAGCGAGCTTTGTCGTATGTATGTGATACTCAATGAGCTCAGTACCGACGCACTCAAGATTATCTGGGGCGACAACTATATCAATCCCATCCAGTATCATAAATGGACATCAGCCGATAACGAAGCCATCATCGCAGTTTACACACGCTGCATGAAGGGTATCACCCTGGCAAACGAGTTTCTCGTAAGAACAACTCCCGAGATGCTTGCAAGCCGCGGACATGAGGCGTTCCAGAAAACTATTGACCAGTATCGTGCAGAGGCAAGATTTAATCGTGCACTCTACTACTATCTTTTGTTGGACTTCTTTGGCAATCCTCCCTTCGCAATGCCTGAAAATATAGGTGGCGACCTGCCTGAGCAGATTGGCAGAGTAGAACTTTTCAAGTGGATTGAGAGTGAGCTCAAAGAGCTCTCGGAACTCTCCGATATGCCTAACAAGGGTACGGTACCTTATCCCCGTGCAACCAAGGGTTCCGTATGGGCTCTTCTTGCAAGGATGTACCTCAATGCAGAGGTCTATACCAGTACTGCACGTTGGCAAGATGCCAAAGATGCGGCAGCTAAGGTTATCGGTATGGGCTACAAGCTCCATGACAACTACCACGAACTCTTTATGCAGGACAACACCACCAACGGGGCTGCGGAGGAGTTTATCTTTGCCATCTCTTATGACAAAGACCAGACACAGAGCTGGGGTGGTACCACTCACCTTGTTTCAGCAACACTCAGCGATGCGGCAAATGCAGCTATCGGAGCAGCAGTTGTTGGAGAAGGTCAACTTATCAACCCTGAGAACTGGAACGGATATCACGTAGCTGATGACTATGTTGCTCGTTTCCAACTTGTAAATGTAAAGTGGGGCGGAGAAGGCTTTGGTTATGACAGAGCAGCCAGCGATAAGAGGGCGTTCTTCTACAACGGTGGTGCGACCAAGGAGTTTGACAACACTACAACTGATTCCGGCTGGAGATGTTGGAAGTTCTCCGGACTCTATTCGGACGGGCATGCTGTATCAAGCTCCGAGACCAACTACAAATTCTCGTCAATCGACTTCCCCATCTTCCGTCTTCCGGAGATGTATCTCATTTATGCGGAAGCCGATGCCCGCCTGAACGGCGGAAATGTTTCCGACGAGACTGCAAAAGGCTATATTCGTCAGCTCCGTCAACGTGCGGGTGTCGATGCGACAACTCCTTCCATTATGGATCTCAACTGGCTTCTCGATGAGCGTGCCAGAGAACTTATGTGGGAGGGTCACCGCCGCGTTGACCTCATTCGCTACGGTTACTTCACTTCGATGCAGTTCCCCTGGACATTGAAGGGTGGTGTTCCTAACGGTAAGATTGCTCTTCCCGAATTCCGCACCATCTATCCTATCATTATCAGTGACCTCAACGCCAACCCCAAGCTGGTGCAGAATCCCGGTTACTAATGGCACGAAACATTGAAAAATCAATAAGATTATGAAACAGTTTAAATATATAGTAATGCTGATGATGGCCATGTTTCTCTTTTCCGCCTGTGAAATGGAGATCGAACATGTCAAAGTCGATCCTGCGCAAAGTGTTGCTCCAACATTGCTTGGCCAAAAAGACATTATTGTCAACCAGGACAACAGCAAGGTTGAGGCAGTGGTTTTCAACTGGAC
>DFOK01000083.1 GCA_002376715.1 Bacteroidales bacterium UBA3543
TCCAAAAACCTTATATTGGATGTAGGGGTTTTGGAATACTCTCCATTTTAAGAAATTCATGTCCCGGTAGGTGGTGGCAAGTAAATTAGAATCAACATCTAAATCAAATGTATAGTTTTCGCAATTATCTGCCGTCAATTCTACGATTTTTTCTGAATCGATTTTCACATTATCCGGATTCTTAACCCTAAGGACTTGATTTACTTTCTCACAATGAAAACCAAGGTGAGAGACAATATTGAAAGTTTTCAAATCTAGAGCATATATAAATCGAGTAAATCTTTCAGCATTAAAAATATTGTGGCCCACTCTCTTATAAAATAAAGCAGTGTTTAAGGTCATTCCTATGCAGGCATTTGCTACATTAGTATCATTAATAAACTTGACAATTTTGCTGTTTATTCCTTTGCCTCGCCATTCGGGCAATGTAAAAGCATTAACACCCCAAATTACAGATATAATTTTATCGTTTAGTATGAGTTTGTTGTCTAATCCACCATAATGTGATACAATTTCACCATTGTGAGTTACTCCAACCACCGAATAATGTAGAGGATCTAAGTTGTTGTAGATCGTTTTAAAATAGTATAATAAGAATTGACCATCTTGAAAAACAGTGCTTTCGCCATAGGCTTTGATGAAGAAATCTTTTAATTCTTCCAAATCCGACTTGTTAGCTCTTCTGATTATTACTTGATTCTCTTCTATCATATTAATTTATTACTCATGTAATTGGGCAAGAATCACCGGCTGATCCGGTAACTGTGTTATAAAACGAAATTGCTTCCTCAAGGAAAGCTGTATGAAGACGTGCCGATTCTTCAAATGAGGTAAGGGGTGAATTTCTACTGACAAGAATTTCGGTAGCAGCAACTCCGGTCAATTCGCTTTGATACTTTGTATTGATGGTGCTTTCTTCACCATTGTGAAACATTAAACCTTTAGCCTCGTATATTTCGTAATAATCATTCCCGGCTTTAATTTTAATAACGTTATCACCTGAATAATCTTTCAGAGAGGAGAGTGTCAATTTATCGCCTCTTGAGGAAGTTACTTCAACGGTGCCGAGAAACTCCACATAACCTTGCCGTTTGCTTGGAATTATCTCTTTTTCCAAAGAGCTAAAATCGCATTTCATCTCTGAAGTGCTGGTAATGAGAGCAAACAAATCCATGTAATGAATTGAATTACATCCAATTCCCCAATCCTTACCTATAACTTCCATTTTAATTGGCGATGAAAGGTTTATAAAGGTTGAAAGTATCTTGTAATGTTCAAACATTCTTCTGGCACAGTTCACTTTTGCATTAATTCCTCTCTCGGACAGCAATTTGCCCATCTGATCATATTCTGAGAGCTTGGGGAATAGAAATTTTTCAAAAAGTATATTTGTGACTATCCTGTTTTCCAGAAGATTGGAAGTAACCTGGAATCTTGGACCCGAACTTGTGGAGATTATTGCCAGATCGATGTGTCCGGGGATCTCTTCAAAATGGGTTGTGAAGGAGATGTTATTTATCAGCGGATTTGAAGGTACTTCATTATAGCGTTGTTCAGCTATGCGGAGAGCATCCATGCTGGTATCGAATACCGTGATTGTCATTGGTATGGAGGCTTTGGTCAATCCTTGTAAATGCCTGCTTCCGAGTTGGCCGGCTCCAATTATTGCTATAGACCAATTTTTCATGCGTGTAATAGTTTGTAAGGAATTACCCAATCAAATTTCTGGTTACATTCCATCTGAACCTTACAAGCATATTGCCGCGGCGAGGCTTGAATTGTATGGCATACCAGCACCATAATACAAGCGTTCCACCCCATTTTATAAGTTCTGCAAAAAGACGCTTGGCGTAGCAACTTTTGGATATTTTCAGAGTTCGGATTTTTTCGCTTGCGCCTATACCGCAAGTTACACGGTGGAAATAATCCTTTTCAAGCTTGTATCCGGGTATTTTGTGGTAGAGGATACACTGAGGTAGATATTTGAACTTGATTCCGGCGGCATTCATCTTCCTGAATATGTCTTTCTCTTCACCTCCTGCAACAAGCATCCCCCCAGTACGACCAAGGTCGATATCGTAGAATCCCACTTTGTCAAAGACCTCTCTGCGGTAGGCAGCATTTCCCCCTCCGGGATAGTTATTGAAAGGGAAATTGCGTTCTTTATCCCCAAAATATAGATAAGCAGTAAGGAGTCTTCGTATAAAATAGGTCATCCATTCCGGTTCTTCTCCATCTTCGTAGTCGGGAAAAATTGGGCCGCCGGCAGCATAGATATTGGGATTTGCTTCAAAGAAAGCTGCATATCCCGCGATGTATTCCCTGTTTACAGTGGCGTCGTCATCAACAAAGATTAAGATGTTGCCTTTAGCTTCTTCGGTGCCTCTGTTGCGCGAATAAGCAACTCCTTGATTTGTTTCGACAAATGTGCGAAGTTGTACATCGGGATAAACTGAAGCAAATCGTGCAATTTCCGCCTCGGTGTTGTCCGTACTATTATTGTTGACCAGCACTATTTCATATTCCGATTTAGGATAATCATTTAATGCAATGCTCTGGAGCACATCGTAAATGTACTTGGCCCTGTTATATGTGCAGATGATGACTGAAATCATTGTTATTTCTCTAATCGCTGTTTCTTTCTTTATCTTACAAAGGTAACATTATGAATTGATTCATCAAAACGACTCTCCTTGCCGGCCCGCACTGAATTTTTACCAAATTCTTAGACTATTTATTCAGTGAACCGGTAATTTTCAGATTTATGGCACGGACGCGGTCGGCGTCGGGCTTAATCACCTTGCGGTCATAGGTCATAAGACCATTTACCTCTATTTCTACGTCGGTAGTCTGTGTGTAAATGGCACCGGAAAATCCACGCGCAATCATATCATAGAGCATTTCCGCATATTTCACATACTCATCGGTTACCTCGGAGCTGCTGTTGAATCGGATGTAGCCCCAGTTGCGGTCCGGCTCCCAGAGATGACCTTCCAGAGGCCATCCGATGCCTCCATATTCTCCCATTCCATTGACCCTGTAT
>DFOK01000042.1 GCA_002376715.1 Bacteroidales bacterium UBA3543
CATCCGGACCCGCTTCCGGTTGTCTCGAGATAGCTTCAAGCGCCGATTTTCCAATTAAACTGATACCGAAAGCTGCTGCGATTACAGAAACAATAACTCCTGCAACGGGAGCTCAAGCGGCAGAAGCAGCAACTGCTTGTAGCAAAGTAGAAAAAAGTAATTTCATAATCAATCTTTTTTAGTGTAATTAATTTATTATTATAATGTTATGAATTTCTTGCCATTCCAATAAAGACTGACGATAACAGGGTAAAAATAAAGGCTTGAATAAAGGCCACCAACAACTCCAAAAACAAAATAAACACGGAAAAAAACACCGATACCGCCGTCATTGATGAACTGATGGCTGCACCCATACCCGCCGTAATGAAAACAATCGAAACCAATCCCAACACAATGGCGTGACCACCCATTATATTCGCAAAAAGACGAATCATCAAGGCAAAAGGTTTGGTAAACAACCCCACAATCTCAATTACAGGCATAATGGGAAAAGGCACTTTAAGAAAAATAGGTACGTCAGGCCAGAATACACTCTTATAGTACTCTTTTGTTCCGGTTAGGTTGATGGCCAAGAATGTCCCGATAGCCAGCACCATAGTCACCGCGATATTACCCGTCACATTTGCACCGCCCGGGAAAAAGGGCACCAATCCCAGCACATTATTGAAGAAGATGAAGAAGAAAACCGTCAACAAAAATGGTGCATACCTTTTATAGTCGGCACCCACCGAAGGTTTTATTATATCATCATGTATCATCATGATAAACATCTCCATCATACCCACAAAACCCTTATTCCCTTTCATCGGTTCACGTTTAATTACACGCGACACACACAATAAAGTAATGATAAGCACAAGAGACGAAAGAATCAGTGAAGCCGCATTTTTGGTAAGCGACAAATCAAGCGGTCGGGTTTCGCTTCCATCCCTACCCATTTCCACGATTTTCCCTTTATATTTCCCATCGGTAGCAATCTGAAAACCTTTATAATTCTTGTTTCCACGATCTAACTTATAAGAAAGAAAGAGGTGTACCCCCGATGTTTTGCTATACAATATTACCGGTAGAGGGATGGAAACATGCCAATCTTCGGAACTCAGCAGAGTCCATTCATATGTATCTGCCAGATGCTCCAAAATAAACTCTTTCACATTAAACTTTTCCTGAGCAACGCTGTCAGTTTGAGCATTCGCTCCCATCGAAAAGAGAAGAACGATGAGAAGAATTATCGGCTTATATGTTATATGAAGTTTCTTCATCTAATTTCTAATTCACTCAAGTCACTCAAGCGGCTTACTTTGAGTTTTCTTATACCTGATATGCTTTTCCATTCGTATGAAAATAATTGTTTCCCAAATTAGGTAAAGCAGATAAAACACCGCAAAAACTATCGCAAAAGGACGGATACCCGGCTTGTTAATCAGCCAATAAACCATGAGACCGGTAAGCGAAATCAACATTTTCATCACTCGCATCTGCATATACATATTCGAGGTCTTTGACGGTGTTTTGATAGAAATTCGTCTAAATCTCAAAAATAGTACAACACCCATAAGGTAAAAGAAGAGCGGAATAGCAAAGTATCCTTTCACCTCTATTTCCGGAAAAAGAAATTTCAACACTATCCATCCGCCCACTCCCAAAACGAGGAATACAAGCGTGTGAATAGTCCAAAATTTATTTACCACCTTTCGCATAAACAAAAATAATTATAGTCTGTAGTATGTAGTCAGTAGTGTGTAGTAAAAATTGTTAGTGTGTAGTATGTAGTTAAATGTTTATAAATACACTTATCGTGTTGTCTTGTACCTCTACAAAACCACCCTCTATCGTCATTTTTTTAACCTCACCGTCAGTAACAAATGTTAGCGTGCCTTCCGTGAGCGTTGAAACAAGCGGAGCGTGATTATTCAGCACCTGAAACGGACATAGGGTCCCCGGCAAGGTTACAGAAGAAACTTTGCCGGAAAAAAGTGTTGATTCTATAGTGCGAATGACCAATTTCATCACCTATTTTGCTTGTTTCAATAATTTATCACCTTTCGCAATAGCCTCTTCAATGGTTCCCACATTCATAAATGACGCTTCAGGATAACCATCCAGTTCGCCATTGAGTATCATTCTAAACCCTTTTATCGTATCCTGTACGGAAACCATAACACCTGGTTGTCCCGTATATTGTTCCGCCATATGGAAGGGTTGAGACAGGAAACGTTGAACTTTACGCGCTCTGTTTACCGTAAGCCTGTCCTCGTCGGAAAGCTCATCCATTCCCAAAATGGAAATAATATCCTGCAGCTCTTTGTAGCGTTGAAGGATCTGTTTTACCCGCATAGCGGTATCATAATGATCCTCACCCACTACATTAGGATTCAAAATACGAGAGGATGACTCCAACGGATCCACTGCCGGATAAATACCCAAAGAGGCAATTTTTCTACTCAAAACAGTAGAAGCATCCAGATAACTGAAGGTCGTAGCCGGTGCGGGGTCAGTCAAGTCATCGGCCGGAACGTAAACTGCCTGTACCGATGTGATTGAACCGTACTTAGTGGAGGTAATGCGCTCCTGCAGATTTCCCATCTCGGAAGCCAATGTGGGCTGATATCCTACCGCCGAGGGCATACGCCCCAAAAGAGCGGAAACTTCGGAACCTGCTTGCACAAAACGGAATATATTATCGATGAAAAGCAATATATCGCTTCCTTCTCCCCCACTGTCTCTAAAGGCTTCTGCAACTGCCAATCCGGTATGCGCTACCGAAGCACGTGCTCCGGGCGGTTCGTTCATCTGTCCGAAAACCAGTGTGGTTTGCGATTTCTCCAACTCGTCATAATCCACCACACTCAAATCCCAATGCCCATTAGCCATGCTTTTATTGAACTCCTCACCATATCTTATCACGCCCGACTCTATCATCTCACGCAGCAAATCATTTCCTTCACGCGTACGCTCGCCTACTCCGGCGAATACGGAATAACCTTTGTGACCTTTAGCGATATTGTTGATGAGCTCCATGATAATAACCGTTTTACCTACGCCTGCACCTCCGAAAAGTCCGATTTTTCCACCTTTCAGATAGGGTTGAAGCAAATCTATCACCTTTATACCGGTTGTAAGCATCTCCTCCGATGTCACCAGATCATCAAATTTAGGTGCTTCACGGTGAATGGGATACTGATTCTCACGACTTAACGGTTTCAGTCCATCGATGGGACGCCCCATCACGTTAAGCAGACGCCCTTTAACCTGATCACCCACCGGCACGCTAAGTGATGAGCCGAGGGCTTTCACAGGAAGTCCCCTGCGCAATCCATCCGTACTATCCATTGCAACTGTTCGAACGGTATTTTCACCGATATGCTGATGCACTTCCAGATAGATATCGGTACCGTTACGATTCACATAAATAGCATCATTGATAGCAGGTAGCTTCACTTCACCCGATTTGGGCATTTCAAACTGAACGTCCACCACAGGACCGATTATTTGAGATATTTTGCCGCTTAATTCCGACATGACTTACAGAAAACTTAATATTTCACTTAACGATTGGTTGCTTTTGCAACAATCTGCGAAGTTACTTTAAATTAACGTTTAAAGAAAATAATTTGGAGAGAAATTGGTGGAAAAATGGGATTATCGAGTAAGGAGTTTTGGGTTATGGAGAAGTTTTGTGTTTTTAGGATAATAACTCGATCGAAAAGTGGATAATCTTTAAATTTTAAGGAAAGAGAACTAGAGAGGAATTGGATGGAGAATGGAGGGAAGTTTGAGGTTTTGGCGGGGATTTGAGAGAATTTAAGAGAGAATTGTTGGGAAACTTTTAGTGGAGTGATGCGAGTGGGAATAAGGGATTTTTGTATATTTGTTATTAGGATCTAAACGACAAAAAAATGAGTACTTTTTCAGAAATATGTATTTATGAGGTAAAACCTGCGAGGGTTGATGAATTCGAAAAACTGATTGAGGAAGTTGCAGAACATCATAAATCCTTTGCAGGTGTTATTGATGTGAAATATATCAAAAGGACACATCGACAAAAGGACTTCAATTCGGTAAAAAATGGAGAACCCGCAATCCGGTTGACAAGAAAACCGCAAAGTGTAACTTATATTTTATATTGGGAGCTTGAAAACGAATTGATCCACGCCGAAGCCACAAAATCCGGATTGGAAAAATTCTACAAACAATTCAACCGTTGTTTAACCACAATGCCGAAAATAATACTTGGAGAGAGGGTAAAATAAACAATTATTAAAAGAGACTAGTCTTAACAACGGATACAATTATGCATAAGACTATATCCTTAAGCCTAGTAATAATGGCTTTTCATATAATCTTTTTGTCTCAAATCTGTGTCGGACAAACAGATACGATGCTCCACGCAGGACAATCAGATACGATATTACGTGCCGGGCAAACTGATACGACATTCAACGTTGTGCAAACAGATACAACATCAATCCAACCGGATCCCTTCCACAGAGAATACACTCTTATTTATGCTCTAAAACATGACGTTTTAAACAGTTCGGAAAACTTCAGAACGGGATTAAAACTATTCAGCGATGCCTATTACAGAGGGTTGGCTCCGAAAATAAAAAATAAAACCCTCAGAATCATTACAGGTATTACATGGTCTTTGGTCGGGAAATGGTCTTCCATGCTATGGCCTCATGAATTTGGGCATATGCTTAGAACAAATCAGGTTGGTGGAAAATTCTCATTCGTCAAACTTCAATTTCCCGGAGTACTTGGTAAGTTGGAATTGCCTGCTGATGCCACTCCCGATCATCATATCCTGGCGGTAATTGGTGGATTTGAGGCCAACTATTTAATTGCCAGGGATATTCAATATGATTTTTTCAGGTATGACGGCCTTTATAATGATGAATATGGGGTTGCTTTCGGAAATCGAATCATGTACCCTCTTTATACTTATGTCTTTGCTCATCAAAGTCCAAAGGACCCTGAAACCTGGAAATTGGAGGGTGGAGATCCCGTGAATTTTACTAAAATGATTTGGAGGAAAGGAGGATGGGAAGTTTTTAACGCCGATGGCAGTGTAAATCAGGATTTGGTTAAATTTTATAATAAGGTCGGAATATTATCCGTTATTTGGAATTTGCTGGATATCAATCTTTACAGGCAGGCCGGAGCCTTTTTTGGCAGTGAGTTAAAGGGAAAAAGACCCTACTATTTTGGTAATGAAAACTTTAGTTGGTCATACGGGACTTTTTTCAACACCTCCATTTTAGGCCCTGAGCTCTACTTTAATAATTACTTTAGAATAGCAGGCCGATTTTATAATCTCTATTTTAAATACGGTTTCCCTTTTAAAAATAATGGGATTGGTCTTGCTGTACCTGATTTAGTCAAAACAAAAAAGTTTAATCTGCTCGGTCAGGTGGATTTTTGGTCGCAGGATTTCTACGGGTTCTGCGGGAAGGGATTTGCGTTGAGTTCGACCATGGAGTTTAATGTGGCTGACAGATTTAATATTTTAACGCAAATCGGATATAAAACAAAAGGATACCTTGCAGGGAAAACAACTGATGACGGTCTTTTCGGTTATATTGGACTTAATTACGATTTTGATAAATAAGACGTACATCATTATTACCTTTGCGACTTCGATAATTAAAACCCATAAAATGAATAAGAATATTATTATTTGCCTCTTGGCTTTTTTATTTAGCGTACAAGCGGTTGGACAAGAAAAAGTAAGAAAATTGGACGTCAGACTTGGCGCAGGTCTTTCATTGTTGGGAACCGGAGATATGAGAACATTTAATTATGAAAACGAGTTAAACCTGAAGCTTAACAAATATTTCACAAGCTCGGTTTCAATAAACTTGGGACGCAGTAATCGTGGAGACTTCGAGACCGCCTCATTTACCCAGGGAAATTTGAATATTTTCATCTCGCCATTTAAGAATACCGGACGATTTGACTTCAGACTCGGTACAGGGCTGACTTATTATAATATCTCAGACGCTTACCTGGCATGGCAATCCTGGAAAAATGGCGTGTTGATTGCGACGAAACATGAATTTGAGAACCGTACTTCCTTTGGATACAATGTAATTCTCGAAGGCTCATTCCTGATTACCAATAGGTTTTTGATTGGAGTAAAAGCCTTCACTCAGCCCTATCAAAATGGTGATATCAACTCAGGTGTAATGTTAAAATTAGGGATGTTACTATAACGAAACGAATAGTGCTGACAACATACGACCACAAATCATTATTGACTATATTGATATTATTTCTTACATTTGGCAATGTTTATTTTTGACAATAAACAAAAGTAGTGGAGACCGGAGACCACTAAAAAAACGGGGCGGAACTGAAAAGCCAGACGAGTAAGGGTACTAAAACTTAAATAAATTATGAAGTGGTTTGTAAAATGTATGAAACAGTACGCTGATTTTGGCGGAAGAGCAAGAAGAACAGAGTTTTGGATGTTTGTATTATTCAATATTATTTTCTCTGTAGTTGCATCACTTATTGATAGGGCCATAGGGTTTAAAATAGGTGCTATTCAATTGGGAATTATTGGTCTTATCTATTCACTCGCTGTTTTGATTCCGGCATTAGCTGTTAGCGTAAGACGTCTTCACGATATAGGCAAAAGCGGCTGGATGATTTTAATTAATCTGATTCCTTTTATCGGCTGGATTTGGTTTATAGTTTTAATGGTCAAAGACAGCCAACCGGGAGAGAATCAATACGGTCCGAATCCCAAAGAAGTGACAGCTTAAAACAAAGAAAATCAGCACATAACATAAACTATATGCTATAGCGGAATAGTACAGATACCGCACGCATGAGGGCGACTAAAAAAGATAGTCGCCCTTTTTTGTTTCTTATTTTAGTGGAAACGCATAAATAGCTACTAGCCGTTTTCCATTGTTTCTTAAACACCAATAGTCCCGAACCATGCAACCCGCACCGCGCACCTCGCACCACGAACCCCGAAACCATCACCTCGCAACCCGTACCGTGCACCCCGCAACACTCACATTTCCACCTTAAGAACACAATTCGGAGTATCATCAAGCATCGCCGGCGGTATTGTCACGAAAAGACCCTCTTGACAGCGACGGAAAGGAATTGAAGTGCCATCCTCAAGTGAAACAACGCTGCGCACCTTCGGAATTCCATCACATGGAATGAAAATGCGAATGCCACCATCAACAGCTACGCCGCTCTTGCTTGAAGCGAGATCTTTCGGAAACACATGAAGATAAAGAGTGGAAGGGTACCCATCTTTGGTGACCGCTTTGTTGTGTGTAACCACTCCCCAGGGCTGTGGCGGCACCAAAGTAGCGCGTGTATCGTATATCGATTCGCCATTTTTAGAGAGCCACTCCCCCATTATTGCCAATCTCTCCAAAGCAGCAGCAGGAATGCGCCCATCCGGCTGGGGTCCGACATTGAGCAAAAGGTTGGCATTTCTACCTGCAGTATAGGCCAAATAACGGATAAGTTCGGGAGCACTCGTGTAGTTTTGATCCTTGATGCGGTAGCCCCAGGAGTTATTCATAGTTTGGCAGGTCTCCAAAGGGAGATTATCACTTACTCCTCCCTGAGTTAATCCTATTTTGTTTTCACCCGGCACATCCCGCTCGAATATTTGAATATCCTCACCCTCAAAAGGATCAAGGTGGTGATTATTTCCAATGAGGCAATCGCTCTGGAGCGACTTTATCAGCGGATAGAGAGTATCGTAGCGCCAATCAAACTCCACAGGGTCCTCTTCATGATCCCAATGACCATCGAGCCAGATACAGCCGATCTTACCATATTGCGTCAACAATTCAGTCAACTGCGCATACATGAAGTTAAAATAGTTATCTATGGGCTGCTGAGGGCCTCTGCCACATTCACGCCCTGTACGCCCGCGCGGATAATCTTCCCTGCGCCAGTCCAAAGTGGAGTAGTAGAAATGGAGCTGAATGCCCTGTTTTTCACATTCCTGCGCCAGTTCCTTTAGCACATCACGGCCGAAAGGGGTAGCATCCACGATATTGTACTCCGATTGAGCGGTATCCCACAGCGAGAAACCGTCGTGATGGCGCGAAGTAATGCAGATATAACGCGCCCCCGCATTTTTGATTGCAGAGACCCATTGCTTCGCATCAAAATGTAAAGGATAGAAGGCACCGGCCATTTTTTCATATTCCTGCCAGTGAATATCTTGGTTTTGCATCACCCATTCGCCTTGTCCGAGCATACTGTAGATACCCCAGTGAATGAATACACCGAATCTCATATCCGAGAAATGCTCCTGAGCCGGAGTCAGGGCCGTTTTTTTCTGAATGTCAGATTGTGCAAAAGTGCTCCCTGCTAAGAGAAGCAGAGCCGATAGAATTGATAAAAGTCTCATAATTCACAAAATTTGGAGGTGAATATAACACTTTTTTAAGGATTAAGGAAAAATCAAATGAAGCCGAGATCAGTCAAAAGAGCATCGCAACCCTCGTTGACGTCATCCCAAGTCGCCTGAAAATCACCGGTATACCAGGGATCAGCTATATTGCGAGAATGCTCCGTATAGTCGAGGAGCAGTCGGATTTTCCCTTCGGGATCACCATCGAAGGCGAAATGCATATCGCGTATGTTTGATGAGTCCATCCCGATTATAAGATCATAATAAGCGTAGTCTTCGGGGACTATTTGGCGAGAATATTTTCCCTGAGAACCAATGCCGTGGCGTTTGAGCATCTCCCTTGCAGGCGGATAAACCGGATTGCCGCGTTCTTCGTCGCTCGTGCCGGCAGATGCTATTTCAAATTTATCCGCTACACCAAGCTCAGCAACCTTGTGTTTCATGATAAATTCTGCCATCGGGCTGCGACAAATGTTACCAAGGCAAACAAACAATATCTTGTAATCTTTCTTATCCATTTTTAATTATTTAACACGCCAGGGAGAATCACCATAAAGAAGATATTTCTTCACTTTGCGAAGCCATTTTTGCTCTTCGGTCTTAATATGTTCACCGGTCAATTCCCAGTCAATTTCGCCGGTAATATAACTAAAAAGCATGTTATCCTGAAGTAACGGCTCAAGTTTGTCATATTCAAAGTCTTCAGGGAACTGCTCACGGACAAAGCGAATTACACGAAGGGCGTGATTGAGTGCATGA
The DNA here is from genome assembly GCA_002376715.1 of Bacteroidales bacterium UBA3543. Lineage (GTDB taxonomy): Bacteria > Bacteroidota > Bacteroidia > Bacteroidales > UBA932 > Cacconaster. Next base: position 9,164 of record DFOK01000042.1, read on the forward strand.
TAGGTATGTCCGGGAATAAACATCAGATGAAATCCGAAGCAGACCTCATCTTTCCAGATTCCATAAGCCGGCTCAAATCTGCACCATCTTATGTAGAGACTATCGTCGTAAAGCGGATTGGCCGGATCATTCCAATTTCTAAATCCGTTTTTACGATTAAAGTCATAGAGAGGTTCCATAAAGGGTGCTCCGAATTGCTCAAACGGACGCGTAGTGCCGTGACCATAACTGACATTTGTCCCCATCCAGAGACACTGACCGCTATAGAAATGGGATGTAAAGAGTCCTGCAAAATCGGAAAAAGGAGGAATGCTCCAGGGCATCAGATCTTTGTTTACCTGCTCCGCCTCAGCCGAGATGATGTGCAGGTGGAATTTTGCGCTCAGTTCATAATAAAAGAAATTGGCAATCTCACCGAAAGTAAGTCCGTGCCTGTGCGGGAGACCCATCACCCCCATCGTTCCCTCCACCTGACGGCCGGAGGAATTGATCTTGTCCACTATGTAAATGGAAATATCGCTTCCGGAATGGTGAAGGTCGTAGAAAAGCTTGAGTAAGGTGCGAGTAGCCGTGCAGTATCTGGCCCCCACATCCTGGAGCTCGATAATCAAAGCATCAATATCCTGAAGCTTCTCCAGAGGAACGGAATCACCGATTTCTACCATTTCGACACCGGGACAGCACTCACCATACAATGAGTGTTCCGGCATGAAAAGGCGGACCAAATTCCTTTTACGTGCCAGTGTCTCGAAATGATACTCCCCTTTATCGGGATGCCAGGCCACCTGGTTGCATAGCATTGCCAACCGACCCTTCTTAAGAACTAGATCGGGCTGCTCGAAAAGTGGTGTGGTACGGAAAGAAAACATTTGTTAGTGGGTAGTGGGTAGTTTGTAGTGGGTAGTTACGTTACGGGGTGCGGGTTAGGAGAGTATGGAGATAACTTCTTGTGCAAGAGCTTCTGCAACTGTTTCGGTTGGTGCCTCAGCGTAGATTCTAATGATGGGTTCGGTGTTGGATTTGCGCAGCACAAACCATTTCTTCTCCGTATCAAAGTCCACTCTCAAGCCATCAATGGTAGTTATGCGCTCGGCTGCATAATGCTTCTTTACTGCCTCGAGCAGCGAGTCAATCACTGCAGGATCAGAGATCTCTATTTTGTTTTTGGATAAAAAATAATCGGGATAAGTGGCGCGCAGGGCAGATGCAGGGAGCTTCTTGTGAGCCATATGACTCAGGAAGAGCGCTGCACCGATGAGCGCGTCGCGACCATAGTGAAAGTCGGGAACGATAACACCGCCGTTGCCCTCTCCTCCGATGACTGCATTGACCTGCTGCATCATGGTGGATGCATTGACCTCACCCACTGCTGAGGCATAATAACGGCAGCCGTGTGCCTCTGTTACATCCTTAAGAGCTCTCGAGGAGGAGATATTGGAGACTGTCGGACCCTTTCTATGTGATAGAACATAGTCGGCCACAGCCACAAGAGTATACTCTTCGCCGAATGCCTCCCCATTCTCAGAGATGAAAGCGATACGATCCACATCTGGATCCACGGCAACTCCGAGATCCGCCCCGGCTGCAATAACCGCAGCGGAGAGATCGATGAGATTCGAGGGAACCGGCTCGGGATTGTGTGCGAACCGGCCGTTTGGTTCACCGTTGATTGTGATACACTCCACTCCAAGCGCCTCGAAAAGCTTCGGCATCACAATACCTCCCACAGAGTTGATGGCATCAAGTACCACCTTAAATCCTGCAGCTTTTATGGCTTTTAAATCAACGAGAGGATATGATAAAACTGCATCTATATGTGCCTGAGTAAACTCCTTGTACTCCATATGACCGATTGAATCCACATCTTTGTAATCAAAATCATCGGACTCGGCAACTTCAAGAAGGGCCGCACCCTCATCCGCCGTCAGAAATTCACCCTTCTCGTTAAGAAGTTTGAGGGCGTTCCACTGCTTGGGATTGTGCGAAGCGGTGAGAATGATACCACCATCGGCTTTCTCGAATATCACTGCCATTTCGGTTGTGGGAGTGGACGCCAAACCTGCATTCACTACATCGATACCGCAAGCCATCAGTGTACCGCAAACGATGGAATCCACCATTTTCCCGGAAATGCGGGCATCCCTGCCTACGACCACCTTATAGTGCTTTTTAGATGGAAATTTCCTTTGGAGCTGACGAGCGTAGGCCGATGTAAATTTAACTATGTCAACCGGAGTTAATGCGTCGCCGGGAGCACCACCGATAGTTCCTCTGATGCCCGAGATTGATTTGATAAGTGTCATATGATCAAAAAATTGTAGGTTTGGCTTGAAAATATGTGGCAAAGTTACAAAAAGCAGCAAAATATTTGGCCATTCCCCAAATTATTTCTACTTTTGCAGCCCGAAAAAGATTTTAACAATTAACAAACCGATAAGATGAAAAAAGGTATACATCCCGAATCCTACCGTCTTGTAGCTTTCAAGGATATGTCAAATGACCATGTGTTCATCACACGCTCTTGCGTCAACACCAAGGAGACTCTCGAGGTTGACGGCGTTGAGTACCCTTTAGTAAAGGTCGAGATTTCCAATACTTCACACCCTTTCTATACCGGTAAGATGAAGCTCGTAGACACTGCAGGCCGTGTTGACAAGTTCTACAGCAGATACAAGAATAAGAAGAAATAAGCCGCAAGGCGTTTTGTTTATATTTGAGGGGTGACTTTCATAGGTCACCTTTCTTTTTTAAACAGACAACAGCGATTGTGAAAGAACTCCTTACAAAATATGCAATTATGTACAACCGTCCCGAATATTTCGAGACGGACCCGGTGATTTTCCCAAAAAAATTCGCGCAGTTGACCCAATCGGGTAAAGCTTCCCTTCAAGATGTGGAAATCGCCGCCGTGATTGCGGCACATCTTGCCTGGGGCAGAAGAGATATTACTGTAAGGAATTGCAACAGAGCTTTTGACGAGATGGAGTGGCAACCATACCGCTATATCATGGAAAGGGAATGGCGTAATGAAAAAATATCACTCCACAGAACGATCAAATGGAGTGACTTTGCAGCCATTTGTTTCAGGCTTCGCGACTTCTACATGCAATACGACTCTCTCGAATCACTTACTCCCGACCTTTTCAGAACTGAAATATACGGACAGAAAAGCGATCCGAAGGCAGCCAACAAAAAGATACACCTGCTCAGACGCTGGATGGTGCGTGATGACGGCATAATTGATCTTGGATTGTGGAAAAACACCTCTCCTGCCGACCTTATCATTCCGCTTGATGTCCATGTCCACCGTACTGCCTCAATGCTAGGTATTACCTCACGTAAAAGTACCGATTTATCAACAGCATTGGAGATCACATCTTTCCTCAAGGAAATATTCCCCACGGACCCATGCAAGGGTGATTTTGCACTTTTCGGCTATGGTATAACACACAAAAAGGAAGAGAATTCCAATATCTGTTGTTGAAAAAAGGTACTATGAAATTTGCCGATTACATATTTTTTTTACTATTTTTGTTTCCGACTGAGGTGATATGCCTAGACTTTATATAATAGCAGGCTGCAACGGAGCAGGGAAAACCACCGCGTCCTACACGATATTGCCCGACATGCTCAATTGTGATGAGTTTGTCAATTCGGACGAGATTGCAAAGCGTTTGTCTCCCAATAAACCGGAAGAGTCTGCCGTAAGGGCTAGCAGGTTGATGATGGAGAGGATTGAAGAGTTGATTGACAAGGGAGAAACCTTCGGAGTTGAGACCACTTTGGCCACCAGAACACTCGTAAGGGTAATAACCGAAGCACAACAAAAGGGCTACGTAGTGACTCTGGTATTTTTTTGGCTAAAAATGCCGGAATTGGCTGTAGAACGGGTAAAACTCAGGGTTGAAGCAGGCGGACACTACGTCCCCGAAGCTACCATCCGGAGGCGTTATGACGTAGGGATCAGAAATCTTTTCAATCTCTATATTCCGGTGTGCGATTACTGGATAATGATAGATAACTCCAACAACCCGAGCACTATTATCGCCGAAGGTGGAACGAGTGTTGTGACTAAAATACATAATAAAACCTTATATAACCTATTAATCAATTATGAGCGAACTAGAGACGAGAGAACTTAGAGAGACTATTCTTCTAGGTTTGAACATCACTTTTGAGAGGCTCGTACAAGAAAAAAAACAAGACAATTCCGAATTGGCGTTTGCACGTAAAGGACAGATTGTCAGAATAAAAGCCGATGAGATTTGTTAAACTTGTAAGACTCTGCCAGCAAAATGAGAGATTATTAACCCAAACACTACTGCAGCAATGCAGTAGTTTTTTTGTATATGACAGACTACTTTGAGTTGTTTAACATAACCAAGGAACAATTGATTCTGCTTATGGAAGAGGCTCTCTCTTCCGGGGGCGAGTATGCCGACATTTTTTGTGAATACAGCACGCAGGAAGTGCTCGCTCTACGTGACGGTGAGGTCAATGCCATTCGCAACGACATAGATTTTGGAGCCGGCATCAGAGTCATACGCAATGGTCGTACAGGTTATGCATATTCAGAAAGCACGGATATAAGGCATCTGCAAGCAGCTGCAAGAGCTGCCGCCCGTATTGCGGAGAGTCCGGCCGGCGATAGAAAAAATATCCCATTTACCCCTCTGAAATTAGCCAACTATTATTCCCTTACCCATTCATCAGCCGATGTTGACGTTTTCTCAAAAAAGGGGTATCTTAAGGAGATCCACACAAGACTCTCCGAAGCAGATAGCAGGATAGTACAGATTATCGGACAAAGTTCCTCTTCTCTGAGTAAAATAATGTTCTTCAACTCCCTGGGGGAATTTTACTGCGATGAAAGGCCACTCTCTTCAGTAGCATTCACGGCAGTATTCAGCCGGGGTGGAGTTACCGATAATTACACTAGTTCGAAAAGTTTCAGGATGGGAAATGAAATGTTCACCCCCACCCTTGCAGACGAGATTGTTAATGAAATTCTCGAAGCTATTCCAACTGTACTGGAAGCGGTGCGTCCTCAAGGTGGTGAAATGATGGTGGTAATGGGAGCCGGTGGCTCCGGAATTCTGCTCCACGAAGCTATAGGGCATGCATTCGAGGCAGATTTCAACCGTAAAGGAATCTCCATATTTTCCGACAAGATGGGCAAAAAAATCTGCAGCGAATCTATAAGTATAGCAGACGATGCCACCATTCCCGCCAACAGGGGTTCTCTTAATGTGGATGATGAAGGAGTACCCGGACAGAAGACTATGCTGATTAAAGAAGGGGTACTTACCTCTTATCTACACGACCGCATTAGCGCCAAGCACTACAAAGTAGCTCCTACCGGCAATGGACGCAGAGAGTCATTCAGGTTTGAACCTCTCCCAAGGATGCGTGCCACCTATATGGAAAACGGCTCCGCCACCTCCGAGGATATTATCTCCGGCGTACGAAAAGGCATCTATGTAGACAAATTCCGGAACGGTCAGGTAAAGATCGGAGCGGGAGACTTCACATTTTTCGTCAAGAGCGGACGTATGATTGAGAACGGACGCCTCACCCGCCCTATCAAGGATATCAATATAATAGGTAACGGTCCCAGAGCACTTGCAGATATTCTGGAAGTAGCATCAGACGGAAAAATGGAAGATGGTACCTGGACCTGCGGTAAGGGTCAACAATGTCCCGTCTCGTGCGGTATGCCCACGGTACTTGTAAAATCATTAACGGTAGGAGGAAACAACTGATGAGAGATATCACTTTGAAAGCGCTCCAGATGGCGCTGGATGCAGGTGCATCGGATGCACGGGTGGTTTTCGAGAAGGGAAACGGCGATATGGTCACAATCCTCAACGGAGAGATAGACCGACTATATCAAGCTGCCAGTTCCGCTCTCAATTTCCATATTTTTGCCGAGGGCAGGTATGGCTCATTTTCCACCAATCTGATTGATGACGCAACGCTGAGGAAGTTTACCGCAGATGCGGTCAAGGCCACGCTCCTGATGACCCCTGATGAGTGCAGATCTCTGCCCGACAGAGAAATTTGCTATAAAGGTGATGGACCCGACCTCCGGCAATATGACCCTTCTATTGAGACACGTCCCTCTTCCGGAGGCGTTACTATAGCACACGAAGTAGCGGCCGAAATGCTCTCAGATGAGAGGGTTATTTCAGCGGAGAGCGAGTATGGCGACTTTGTGGAGGAGTACTTCATCGCAGACAGTCTGGGATTTGAGGGATATCAGCGCAGATCCGGCTTTTCAATAGGTGCTACCTGTTCAGTCGCCGGTAAAGGTGACGAAAAGCCCGAGAGAAATTGGTATGAGGATGAGGTTTTCTTTGCCAATCTCCGGTATCGTGGATGTGGCACAAAAGCTCTGAAAATGGCAATTGAGAGCATTGGTCCGCTTAAAATGCCTTCCGGCTCATATAATATGGTCGTGGACAAGACCATCGCTGCAAATCTGGTCATACCTCTCACCGAAGCCCTCAAGGGCAATGCCCTCCATACACGCAATTCATTTCTGATGGATAAACTCGGGGAGAAGGTTTTTGGAGAAAATATTTTCCTGAGAGATATGCCACATACTATCGGCAATGCATACTCACGTCTCTTCAATATTGAAGGCATAGCGACTAAAGAACGTGATATCATTTCAGGCGGTACTATTTGTAATTATTTCATTGACAACTATTACAGCCGCAAATTGGCACTTGATGTTACTATCGGTAACCCTTCGGTTGTAATGATGCCGAAAAGCGAGCTTTTGTCAAATAATAAATTATCTTTGTCCGATATTTTGATGAGAGCGGGCAGAGGTATTTATGTCACGCAGTTTAACGGAGGTAACTGTAATGCTGCAACCGGGGATTTTTCCTATGGCATAGAGGGATTTCTGTTCGACAATGGAGAAATAGTCCATCCGGTAAATGAAATGTTGATATCCGGCAACCTGGTCACCCTGTGGAACAATCTCATAGCCGTTGCTGATGACCGGCTTGAGAGCCGTAAATGGCAAATACCTTCACTCTGCTTCTCAAACGTAAATTTTAACGGACTCTGATGAAAAAAGAGAAAAAAGAGAAAAAACCCGGCCTTCTTCTGTCACTCGTTCCGGTGGTGATACTTGTGGCAATACTGGCTGTTGGAGTAGCTATTTTCGGCGAAGATGTTACAAGTGGACCCTCGCAAATTGCGCTTGTAACTGCCGCAATAGTTGCCTGTCTTATCGGAATGCTCTACCTAAAAGTACCCTGGGAGCGTTTTGCGGATGCTATGGGTGAAAATATGAGCAAAACGAGTGAAGCTATTTTCATACTGCTGATGATCGGAGCGCTGACCTCCACCTGGATGCTTTCAGGTGTAGTTCCCACGATGATCTATTATGGCCTTAAACTTATTCACCCCTCTATATTTTTATTGGTAACATTTGTGCTCTGCTCCATTATATCCATCCTGGCGGGCAGTTCATGGACTACTGTAGGCACAATAGGAGTAGCCATGCTCAATGCGGGACAGATTATAGGTTTACCTACCGGCTGGCTTGCAGGTGCCATTATCTCCGGTGCATATTTGGGTGACAAGATTTCCCCTCTTTCAGACACCACGAACCTCTCTGCATCCGTTGCCGGAGTAGACCTTTACAAACACGTCAAATACAATCTGATCACCACCATACCTGCAGCAATCATCTGTCTGATAATTTATACTGTTGCCGGAATCTTAATCCCGACCTCATCCAATGTGGAGGTGGGTGCCCAACTTGCGGCCCTTCAGGGCACGTTTAATATATCCGGATGGCTCCTGTTAATTCCGGTTGTGACTATTTTTCTGATTTACAAGAAAGTGCCTGCAGTACTCACACTCTTTATATCGGCCTTTGTAGGTGCGCTTGTAGCATTTTGGGCACAACCCCAGATAATAGATCAGATTATTACAGGGTTGGGCAGTTTTAAGGAGTTCTGCTTCACCATACTTAAGATGATGTCCAGCGAGATTTCAATTGAGACCGGAGACCCGCTGATAACCTCTTTGGCCTCAACAAACGGTATGGGTGGCATGGTCAATACAGTCTGGATTATTATCTGTGTAATAATGCTCGGTGGCGCCCTTTCCGCAAGCGGCATGATTCAGGCGATTACCGAGAGTATGCTTCGTTTTATGCGTAGCTTGGTGAGTATGATAACCTCCACCGTTTTTACCTGCATCTTCTGCAATATCATACTTGCAGACCAGTATATGGCTATCTTGCTTCCGGGTAAGATGTTTAGTGACGTTTACAGGAAGAAGGGCTATGCCCCTGAACTTTTGAGCCGCACATTGCAGGATTCGGCAACTGTCAGTTCTGTTATGGTACCCTGGAACACCTGTGCAGTTGCACAAGCCGGCGTGCTCGGGGTTGCCTGCATGACATGGTTCCCCTACGCATTCTTCTGCTTTATTACACCTCCGATAGCTATTATCATGGCGGCGGCTAACTATAAAATCCGCCGTCTCCCTGTTGAGAATGTAGAACCTGCAACAGCAGAAGCATAACATAATTGGACAATAATAATAACTGAAATTCACTATAAAATGAAAATTGAAGACAACAAAGTAGTATCTCTGATCTACAATCTGGAAGTAAATGGTGAGACCAAAGACTCTTGCGACAAAGACAATCCACTTGAATTCATAATGGGTATGGGCTATCTGCTCCCTAAATTTGAGGAAAATCTCCTCGGCAAGGGTGTAGGCGACAAATTTGACTTTGTCCTTTCAGCTGCCGAAGGTTATGGCGAACTCAACCCCCAAGCCATCGTTGACCTTCCCAAAAGCATATTCGAAGTAGATGGTGTACTCCAGGAAGAACTTCTTGTTCCGGGCAATTATATTCCCATGATGAATCAGATGGGTGGGGTAATCCCCGGTAAAGTTGTGGAAGTGAGCGAGGAAAGCGTCAAAATGGACTTCAACCACGAACTGGCGGGACAATCACTCCATTTCACAGGAGAGATTACTGCAGTTAGGGAAGCTACCGAAGAGGAGCTTACCAACGGACTTCACGGTGAGAGAGCGATGCATAACTGCGAAGGCAACTGCTCCTCTTGCGGAGGCTGCTAATATTGGATGTAATCCGCAGCACGTGATATAGGCGCTACATCTATTGGCGCAAAAAGTCCTTTTCTGTAACGATAGAGTCCGGCTATGCCTATCATTGCTGCATTGTCGGTAGTAAATCTGAATTCGGGCAGGAATACATTCCAGCCCCGTTTTTCTCCTTCAAAAGTGACACGCTCTCTGAGATACGAGTTGGCTGAAACTCCGCCACCGAGGGCAATCTCCTTTATTCCGGTCTGTTTTGATGCAAGGATGAGTTTCTTAAGGAGAATATCTATCAGATCTTTCTGGTAAGAGGCGCAGATATCCTTCTTGTTCTCTTCGAGAAAAGCGGGGTTCTCATCAATATTATCCCTGAGAAAATAGAGGAGCGATGTTTTTATGCCACTGAAACTGTAATCCAGACCGGCAATGTTGGGCTTTGCAAAACGAAATGCAGAAGCATTTCCCTCTTTTGCAAGTCGGTCGATAATCGGACCGCCCGGATATCCGAGTCCAAGCAATTTTGCACATTTATCAAATGCCTCTCCGACAGCATCGTCTATAGTGTGACCGAGTATTTCAAAATCGAGATAATCATTGACTTTGACGATCTGTGTATGTCCTCCTGAAACAAGCAGTGAAAGAAAAGGAAACTTAGGTTCCCGATGTTCTCTACCCTCAATCCTGATAAAATGAGAAAGTATGTGACCTTGAAGGTGGTTTACCTCTATCAAAGGCTTATCGATGGCGATGGCAAGTCCTTTGGCAAAGGAAGTGCCCACTAAAAGCGATCCGAGAAGACCGGGGCCACGGGTAAATGCTATGGCATCCAACTCTTTTACGGAGACACCGGCCTGTTCCAAAGCCTGTGAGACTACCGGAAGAATATTCTGTTGGTGCGCGCGGGAAGCAAGTTCAGGGACTACACCGCCATACTTCTTATGAACCTCCTGAGAGGCCATGACATTGGATAACAGATATTCCTCCCTAAGCACTGCTGCTGAAGTATCATCACAAGAGGATTCTATCGCAAGGATTGTCACCATATCGTCAATTTGGATTGAAATTTGTACGCAAAATTAGTAAAAATTAGTACTTTTGTTTGATATACTGAAAATTAAAGCACATCAAGACCTGGAAAAAAATAGTCCTTGCGGTGGTCATTCTCACGGCACTTATCCCGACCACCCTCTATATTGCAATACAAATGCCTGCATTCCAGACATTTGTAGGCAATAAGGTTTCTTCTGCGCTTTCCGAAAAAATAAATGGCAACATATCCGTTGGCAAAATCTCATATGCCCTTTTCAACCGTTTGATTGTCAAGAATGTTTTGATTACCGGCCCTGCAGGCGACACTCTTCTCTATGCGAATAAAATTTCCATCAATCTACAGACGCGAAGTTTTATTTCAGGTGAAATGAAGGCAGGTAAGGTCGTTATAGATGGAGGTGAATTCAACATCTTCAAAATAACTCCCGAAGAGAGCAATCTAGCTCTACTTTTGAAAAAAAATGAAGCACAGCATGGGGAAGAATTATCGGAAGCAACGGAAGAGGAGCCTGACAAGAGACCGGAAGCGTGGCCTAAATCGGTCAACATTGACAAAATCGAGATACGAGACTTCACATTCAGAGCACTTGATACATTCGACATCACCACCTATGCCGACCCCAGAACCATTGACTGGAGCAACATAGTTCTAAATGAGATAAATCTCTCCGCACGTAATCTCCATATAGAAGAAGATGTGACGATAGAGCTGGACAATCTCTCCTTCAAAGAGGGCAACGGACTAAATATAAAGACCTTTAGCGGAAATATACGTCTCGGCGACGTAGTGGAATACAACGGACTTGATACAATTACCCGAAAGGAGATCTATATCGACGACATGATCTATGATGACGGGTATTCCAAACTTTTGACAGAGTATTACTCAATGAGATTTGACGATTTCAGTGACTTTTCGGATTATGTGAGAAAGGTTTATATGGGCCTTGATCTCAAAGAGGGGTCATTTCTGGATTTCCAATCCCTGAGAAGTTACACAGATGCTCTTTCATATTTTACTTTAAAATTCTATCTGTCCGGTGAAACTAAAGGCACTGTAAGCAATTTGATTACACGTTCGTTGAAAGTACAATCCAAAACAAAACAAACTTTACTTGATTTCTCAGCTCACCTCTCCGGGCTGCCTAAAGCCGGCGAGACAATGGCCAGTTTTGATATTAAGAGATGCTACACCACTACCGCCGATATAGCCGATATAGTGGAGTCTGTGACCGACACCCCTATTGACAAAAAAGCAATCAGCTCTTTCGCAAAAGGTGAAAGGATCCATTTTGACGGAAGCCTGAACGGCTTCTTCGAAGACTTTGTGGCATTCGGTGAACTCGGATCCGAGGATCTGGGAAATTTCAAGGTTGACATCATATGCCGCAATGAAAGAGGAGCCGGATATGAACTTATCGGATTTATTAAGAGCAGGGCATTCGACCTCGGGCGTCTTATGGACAACTCCCTTTTGGGTGATTTTACCTGCGATGCCACGGTTTCAGCAGTATTAGGGAAGGAATCAAGCATTGATATCGAGAATATAAGTATCAGCGAACTCGGATTCAACCATTACAACTACAGCAATATACTGGCAACGGGAAGACTCGCCAATAATGAGTTTGACGGACGCGTCATATGCAGCGACCCCAATCTTAACTTTATGTTTCATGGTGTCTTCGCCCTTGCAGGCAAGAGCAGTAATTCTCTGTACAAATTTAATCTGGCACTGGGTCATGCAGACCTTCACGCACTCAATTTCGACAAGAGGGAAATTTCCAGAATCAAACTCCTTGCCGATGCCGACTTCACCAAAACCAAATCCGGAGATTTATTCGGAGATATCCTTATCAAGAATTTCATATGCTCTCTGGGGAATGACAACTATGATGTAGGCAACATCAACCTGCGCTCAACTTCATACAAGAACGACTATAAACTACAGCTCAAATCCTCGTTTGCCAGAGCCGATTACGCAGGCACTGCCCCGATCTCCTCATTTGTATCAGACCTGCTTAAACTGACGGCCGAGCATCATTTAAGCCACTTATTTGAGACGAATGAGAAGGCAGAGGGACTTCCCGACATAAATGAAAATTACAGCTTCAATCTGCAGACTTTTGATATGAGACCGGTCTGCAGTTTTCTAATGCCCGGCCTCTACGTGGAAGATCGTACCAACATAAATGTCAGGATGACAAGTGACGACAAGCTGAAAATCAATATAAATTCCCCTCTGCTGGCCTACAAACACAATTTCATAAGAGATCTTGACCTGACTGTAGATAACCGTGACGGCATGATCACCACCATCGTCAGATCCGGAATGCTGCAATCCGGCAACGTCAAAGGTTATGATGCAATCATAAAAGCTCTGGTAAAAGATAACGCCATAGGACTTAATCTCGGATTTAACAACGGAGAAGAGGCGGCCACATACGCTGACCTCAATGCCAGAGTATCATTCCCTGAGCCAAAGGAGAATGGATTGAATATTATTGCCGACTTTTATCCATCCAATATCGTCATTAATGGAGAAAACTGGACCCTAAACCCCTCTTCAATAGGCTACAGAGAAAAAGATATATCGGTAGCCGGCTTCGGACTCTCCAATGGAGATCAGACTATCCGTTTTGACGGACGACTCTCGGCAAGTCCCGAAGACACACTTCTGGTAACATTGAACCGTTTTGATGCATCCGTGGCCAATCCCCTTCTCGATATACCGCTTGACATAAAGGGATTTCTGACCGGTAAGGCCGAGTTTTTCGGCCTCTTTTCCGACAACAAGGGCATATTGCTTAATATTGATGGAGAAAAAATGTCAATCGCCGGAGATCAAATCGGGGACCTTGGTATCCACACCAAATGGAATGAAACCGCCAAATCTTTTGATTTTCTGGTCAACAACACAAAAAATGAACTCACACCCCTACATCTTGCAGGATCTTATTATCCAAACAAAAAGAGCGTAGATGGAAACATGTCATTGGACAAATTCTCCCTTGTATGTCTAAACCTTGTAGTAGAAGGGCTGCTATCCGATATCCGCGGAAACATTTCTGCAGATATTGACATATCAGGGACACTGGACAAACCGGTTCTAAAAAGTACCAACGGGCATTTTGAAGATTTTAACTTCATACTGGACTACACAAAGGTACCATATACGGTAAATGGCCCTTTCAGCATGAGCGAAAATGGAGTAGTGTTTGAGAACGCGATTGTTACTGACAGATTTGGTCATGAAGGAACCCTTACAGGAGGATTGCAATATGACCATTTCAAAGACATGCGTCTTAACGCCAGACTGAATGCCGAGCATCTACACGGACTCAATACCACGGCTGCAGACAACGATTCATACTACGGAAGAGCATTTGCCACCGGTACAGTCCGTTTAAGCGGACCATTCAGAAAACTCCTGCTGGATATGAATATCACCACCGAGCGGAACTCTACCATACATATCCCGCTAGGTTCCTCATCAAGCAGCCATACCTCATTGCTCACCTTTGTGGACAACACTACTGTCAAGTCCATCTCAGCCTATGACTCGCTACAGGTGATGAACACCATAGCTGAAAAGAGAGGCGGTTACGAATTTGCCGTAAGAATGCGTGTCAATGCCACTCCTGATGCCGAAGTCCATCTCGAAATCAATAAAGCCCTGGGCGATGTCCTTAAGACTCGCGGATCCGGACAGTTGGTTATTAATGCCGCCACAGATTTGTTTGACATAAAAGGGAACTACAATATCGATGAAGGCAGCTACAAGTTCGTGATGTTGGGACTCGCTTCCCGTGACTTCATTATCAATCCGGGTGGCACTATCAATTTCACCGGAGATGTAATGAAATCTGACCTCAACCTTGAAGCTATATACCGTACAAAAGCCTCCATAGGCACTCTGATAGCCGATACCACCTCCATCAGTACCAGGCGCACGGTGGACTGTGGCATTGGCATCACCGGAAAACTCGCAAATCCCGAACTCAATTTCTCCATTGATATTCCCGATCTGGACCCCACCATCAAAGGACGTGTGGAAAGTGCCCTTAGTACCGAAGATAAGCGTCTCAAACAGTTACTTACTCTGCTCCTCTCAGGCAGTTTCGTTCCCGACGAACAGTCAGGCATTGTCAACAACACCACCGTGCTTTACTCCAATGCCTCCGAGATTATGGCCAACCAGCTCAATAATGTATTCCGCCAACTCAACATTCCTCTCGACCTTGGATTCAATTACCAACCCGGAGAAAAGGGACGCGACATATTTGACGTAGCAGTCTCGACTCAGTTGTTCAACAATCGTGTCAATATAAACGGAAATATAGGAAACAGGCAGTATATGACCTCCAACCAGAGTGACTTGGTGGGTGATGTTGATGTGGAAATCAAAATCGATCGTACCGGCAGGGTACGCCTCACTCTATTTTCTCATTCGGCAGACCAGTACAGTAATTACCTCGACCAGTTACAGCGCAACGGAATAGGTTTATCTTATCAGGAAGAATTTGATGACTTCAGAGAACTTTTCAGAAAGATCTTCTGGAGTAAAAGACGCCGCGATGAGTACGCCGCTCAGCAAGCGAGAGTGCTAGAGATACGTCAAAAAGACCCCCTGCAACGAATACAGGAACAAAAATCAAAGCAGACGCAAGAAACCACCATCAGGTGACACCTTAAGTACTGCTTCTCTTCCCAACACAAGCGAATAATTGGGCTGCTCGTGACCGCACGGAAATCCGAAAAGCACCGGACAATCGAGACGATCGGTATGTTCCTTTATGAGGGTATATACATCTTTTTCCCACTTATCGCTATCCGCCGTATCGGTAAACTGGCCGATAATCACACCTTTGAGACGATCCAGCATACCTGCACAACGCATAGTGAGCAACATTCTATCTACCGTGTGCATCTTCTCGTCAATATCCTCAATAAACAGAATGGAGTCCTCTTCGAAGAGATTCTGGATAGGAGTACCTATGGTGCTGGCAAAAAGGCATAGATTGCCTCCAACCAACCTGCCCCTGCATTTCCCTAATTTACTGAATGGATGTGGAGCTGTATCGTAGTGCATATCGGCACCGAAAAGTGCATCATGGAGTGAATCGAAGGTCTGCGGTAACGCATCTCCAAAGGTACTGGGCATTGCTCCGAGTATTGACTCAATTCCCAGTGAGCGAAGTGCGTTATGGAAGATGGTGATGTCACTGAATCCAACCAGCCATTTCGGGTGTTCCCTGAAGAGGTTGAGATCCAGGTAGCTGAGAGTGCGCATCGAGCCATAGCCGCCGCGGTAGGAGATTATCGCCTTGATCTCATCGTCTAGGAGCATTTCGCGGATATCTTCGGCACGAAGAGCGTCATCTCCTGCAAAGTCACCGGGGAGTGAGTTATATAGGTATTTTCCCTTTTTGACCTTGAGCCCCCAGGAATTAAATATGGATCTCCATTTCTCTTCGTATTCGGGTGTGAGTTGAGATTTTGATATGGCTGAAGCCATCGTTACAACTCCTATAGTATCACCCTGTTTAAGATATGAGGGTCTGATAAATTGTCGCATCTGACGTACGGATTACTGTTTGCTATCGCGTTTGCGCTTGGGATATGCAATACGCGCGTGATAAGTCTGTTTTATCTGCCGTTTAAAGCACTCCTTGACTATATTTATTTCTTTGAGTGAGATGTCTGCACGGACAAGCTGTTGGTCTGAAAGCCGTGAACCGAGAATCTCCTCAACCAGTTCTGAGATACTTTCATCG
>DFOK01000081.1 GCA_002376715.1 Bacteroidales bacterium UBA3543
TAACTGCATACTATAGGGAGAACAGCCCGCAATTATCTGATAATAAACCTTTTGAATAATGATGATATGCCAATGATATGATAAATTAGTAATGTTTTTGGGATAAAGATCGGATTATCAATGAAATAAAGGCAAAAATGACATTCGTATAATTTCGGCAAACCTGAAGCATTTTTGCCGAAGTTATACGTCACGACCCTGACTTAACAGTGAGCTCCGTTGTCATAAATAAAGGAAGAAAACGCTCTTATTCTGAAAAATTTGTCAAATATTCGCCGTTATTATGAAATACTTGTAGGAAAGCTACTTTCAAAACAGTTCGCAGTTCCACAACATGTTCAAAAAAACTGACCCAGGATAGACCTCGATGTTATTAATCCGACGGGGATATTTATCCAATGAAACGAGGCTTCATAGCAAATAATTTTTATGTAAATCCAAAGCTCAACTTTATTTTTACATGTTTTTCTAAAGTACAACTTTCGATTTGCATGGATTTTGAGTACGGAACTAGACTTTTCAATAGAAATTCAATTTTAGAATACCCCTTAAGTTAGTCAGCGATTGGTTTGCTGGTCATTATGTCAACCGTTTTCTGATAGTGCTTCGATATAACAATGATAGGTGTTATGGTCGAAACAGGCTACGATGATTTTCTTGAAATCGGGGTTTTCTTTCAAGAAAAGCAACATTTCCTGTATGGCGATTTGGGAGGCGGGCTTAATTGGATAACCGTAAGCTCCCGTGCTTATTGAGGGAAATGCGATTGACTTGACGTTGTTCTCAAGAGCCAATTTAAAGCAAGATTTATAGCAACTTCTCAATTTTTCAGCTTCATTGTTATTCCCTCCGTGCCAAATCGGACCAACCGTATGGATAACATGCTTTGCGGGCAATTTATAACCTTTTGTGATTTTGGCCTTGCCTGTCTCGCAGCCATTCAAGGTCCTACACTCGGCAAGCAACTCAGGGCCTGCTGCCCTATGAATCGCTCCGTCCACTCCCCCACCGCCCAGTAAAGAGTTATTTGCAGCATTTACAATAGCATCAACCTTTATTGTAGTGATATCGGCTTGGATTATTTCTATTTTGGTTTTCATTTGATCCATAATTAGTTCTCATTTGTAAACTTCATTTTTCTTACGCAGACCATCCCGATAACCCTCGTTGTAACCCTCCACATAGGTGTCATAGGCATTATCGGATACCAGAGCCTTCCCCTTGGGAAAACCCGTATAGTTTTTATTTTTTCCACTCATTGCATCCCGGAAACCATCCGAGTAGCCAGCTTGATAACAGTTGAACATAGTCGTTAAATATTTAGAAATAGGACCATTTCGAATTAATGTGTCTATCAAAGGTATGGAGAATTCAGATTTTTCTCAATTTTATTTGCCTTTAAGTCAAATAGGCATACTCTTCCTGATAGCGTTTTAGTCTAGCAAGATCTTTCTCGATTGGAGCAGATATTCGGGACATAAAATCAAGTAAAGATGTTATTCCTTTTCTTTTCCCTACTTTGTTTGTTAATCGGCTCGTCGAGATGCGCCGTAATGTGTTAAGCTATGAATGACAAAGCGCATTCGCTATTTTGTTTGCAGAATAATCTACTTGATTTTAAAACTATCTAAAATACCATAGCCTATTATTTTATACTCTTCAAAAGTCTCTTCCTTTGAAGTAAACGACAATATATATCCTATGTCATCAATAAGCCAATAGTATTGTAAGACAGTTAAATTGAGGGCGTTGTCCGGAAAAGTATATATTAATTTGTGATAAGGCTGCTTATTTTTGTCCAATTGTACGCTTTCTACGATTTTTGAATTATTCATTAACGCAAAAATTGAACTGATGTTGATTTCAACGAATTGTTTTAAAGAAGAATAATTACCTTGAGTTTCTATTTTTATGAGATTAATGTTTTCCCTAAAATCATCAAATTGACCGGTAAGGGGCGATATTATGATAAAGTCCGTTCCCATATAACCAGAGTCATTAATATCCCAATTTTCAGGATAGTTAATGGTATATTCATCACCATTAAATGTTTCCCAATTTGAAAGATCATTCTGTGCACACGCGACACAACAATTGAACAAACAAAAAAGAGATATAAAAAAGTTTTTCATAATTAAATAGTTTCAGGTAATTACGACTCTCCTCTAATCCTTTTCCTCCTCCGGCGAGGCCCGTAATACCAACAACGCATCGTCTTGCAGTCTGAGTGGCACTGAGAGTTCTCCGCGAACAGTAATGATTTCACCGGGAGCAGGGGTTAACTCGTGGCCAACCACGAACAGTTCTTTGGTTCCATCGGTTAAGATAATACCGTTAAGTCCAAACATGGAGATACTTTTATTGACTTTACCTTTTACCAGTACTGTCTCATCCTCATATTTGTGCGTATTCTTGTAAAGTTCGGATATTTTCACGGGGACAATCTTACCGCAACCTGCGGTGAGCAGTAAAAGAGCAACTGCAGAAACTAAAATTGAAATTTGTTTATTCATAACATTAAATAATTTATTAAAAGTAATGACCTCGGCTCAATTAAGCACTAACTTCATTATTCGAAAATTAGAGTACAAAGATAGGGAAATTTCATGGATCTGAATATTATCCTTCTGTTTCATTTTCCACAACATACTCACCACTTTACACACCGAACTCTCTCCATACTCTATACTCAGGACCCAGAACTACGCCTGCGCATCGCACCCTCACTAATCAAACTCCAGACTCTGATTTACTCCACTTTATAACTCGGAACTCAGAACTCAACCCGTACCCTGCACCATTCATAACTACAGACTACATACTACACACTTGAAACTAACTTAAACACGTACCCCGCACCCCGATGCATATCGGTTTTTTTGATTCATGAAATCTTAACAGAAATGTCATTTTATTGTAACGATTCTGCAACACTAATGCAAGACCTTTGTGGCGAAAACCAAAATGTAAAATTGCTTTTGTGGCACATAAATTCTTACTTCTTTCTACGCTGTTGTTAGCCTTCTCAGGAGCAATTCTGGCGCAAAACGGAACGATAAAAGGCTCAATTGTAGACTCCAAAACCAAAGAACCGCTCATCGGAGCATCAGTTGTGATTGAAGGAACCTCCAAAGGCGCAGCTGCGGATTTGGACGGAAATTATATCATTCCCGGCGTTGCCCCGGGCACATACACGCTTATCGTTTATTACGTTTCGTATGAAACAATCACAAAGAAGGGAGTTTCCGTTGCAAAAAATAAAGAGACCATCGTAGATTTTTTGATGAGTCCCGACGAACTTAACCTCGATCAAGTGGAAATTGTGGCACGTGCCAATCGCGAGAGCGAAAACATTTTGCTCGGAGAGCAACGTAAATCGCTTTTTGCCATACAAGCGGTCGGTGCCGTAGAGTTGTCGAGAAAAGGTATTGCCGACGCGCAGGCAGCTGTGGCGCAGGTGTCGGGAATATCCAAACAAGAGGGGGTTAAAAACGTGTTCGTGCGCGGATTGGGCGACAGATACAACGCCACATTACTTAATGGATTCCCTATTCCTTCGGAAGATCCGGAATATAAAAATATCGCATTGGAGTTTTTCGGAACCGATATCATCCAAAATATCGGAGTAAACAAAGTTTTCAGCGCATCGAATGTAGGTGACGTGGGCGGTGCGGTTATAGATATCTCTTCAAAAGAACTGACGGACGATAGCGCTTTTGCCGTGGATTTGTCCGCCGGAATCAATGCTACTGCGATAAAAAACGATTTTCTTCGTCAGGACGGCTCAAATTACCTCGGATTTGCCAACACAAACCAGCCATCTCAAAATCAGCATAATTTTCCCAATAGTTTGGATCCTACAAAGGTTTCCTTCCCGCTTAACCACGGTTATGCGATATCCGGGGGAAAAATGTTTCGCATCGGAAAGAACAACAACCCTCTCTCATTTTTTGCGGTAGCTTCACACGGGACAAGTTTTTCCTATACCAAAGAAATTGTGCGAAATACCACATCGAACGGAACCATTTTCCAGGATCAGAAGGGAGACAAATATTCACAAACCACCAGTCAACTCGTGTTAGCCAACGCCAATTACGAAATGAATCACCGGCATAACATTGGCTACAACTTCATGCTTATTCACGTTAATGACCAATATGTGGGAGAATATGGCGGTTTGCAGACCGAAGCCTTTCAGAGCAGTCCCGACCTGTCGGGTATAATCCGAAGGCAACAGACAAATGACAATCTTTTGATGGTAAATCAGTTGGTTTCAGATTGGAAATTATCCCGGATCACCAGATTGAATATAGGCGCGACCTATAACAGGGTAAAGGGCTTGGAACCCGACCGTCGGGAAAACTATTTCACACATGTTGAAGGAGCCCGGCACAATTTGACCCGAAGCAACCGCAACAAACGTTTTTTCTCCGATCTGAATAATAATGACTTCAATGCCAAGGCAGCATTGTCCATAAAATTGAATGACAGATTTGATACGGAAAACTCCTTTGTACAAGTAGGATATGTAGGAAGGTTTGTAATTGACAAGTTTAAAGCGGTGGAATATAACTATAGTCCTTTGGGAATGGCCGATTTCACCATGGAAAACCTGAGTTTGGATAAGCTGTATGAGGATAATATAAGCCAGGGTTTGCTCACAATGGATATGGGAGAGACAAACTCTTACAAAGTATTAAAATTCATACACTCGGGTTTCGCTGAAGTATCCTACCGGTTGGCTGAAAAATTGGCCGGAAATGCAGGTTTGCGAGTGGACTTTGTGGACTTAACCGTCAATCATAATGTAACTCATGCCGCACCCGGGAGCGAATCGATAAAGAAAACCTATTTCTTACCGAGCTTAAACCTTAAATACGACATAAATGATAAAAACAGCTTGAGGTTGGGAATAGGTAAAACATACACTTTGCCACAATCAAAAGAGATCTCGCCCTACCAATATGTAAATATTTCCTTCGCGAGCCAGGGTAATCCCAACATCAGGCCTTCGGATAACTACAACGTGGATTTAAAGTGGGACTTCTACATAACCAATAGCGAACTGCTCTCGGTTACCACTTTCTATAAGTATATACAAAATCCCATCGGACGTGTAGATCAGGGAAACTCCGCGGGACTGCTCACCTATGACAATATCGGCAAGAACGCCACTGTAGGCGGAGTTGAGCTGGAATTTCGTAAAAACATCTTTAATAGGTACGATACCCAGCTCGAGAAATCGAACCGTCTCTCCTTCGGCCTGAACGCCTCCTACATCTACACCGACCTGATGCTCGACATACTCAATACGGATCCTCGTAAAACCAAATTGGAAGGTGCTTCTCCTTTTTTACTGAATGCCGATTTATCCTATAATTTCAGAAAATCCGATAAAAATTTTACCGCATCTATCATTTTCAACTATTTCAGCGACAGAGTGCACACTATCGGCACAAAAGGATTCAGAGATATTATTGAGGAGGGAGTGCCTACGTTGGATTTTGTCGCATCATATGGATTCAACAAATATTTTTCCATAAACTTCAAAGCTGCAAATTTGCTTAATGCCGCTTATCGTTTGTCACGTGAAAGCAACGTTTCCGAGGATAACATAGTGCTGAATGAATTCAAAAAAGGACAAAATATCAGTCTTGGCATAAGCTATCAATTTTAATACGAATAATAAGAAAAACTAATTTTTAACTATTATCACAATGAAAAAAATTCTTTTTTACCTGCTTCTAAGCTCCACGCTTGTTTTTGGTGCTGCTTCTTGCGAAGATCCTATTATTCCGGATAAAGAGGAAGACAAAAACTTATCGGGTTCAATCACCGAAGTAAGAACACTTGACGCAGCGGTTGAATATCTATTGGTAGGTCCCCTCCTCGTTGAAGATGGTGGCGTACTGAATATTCCTGCCGGAACTACTATCAAAGCAAAAAAAGGATTCAGCAGCTATATCTTGGTTTTACAAGGTGGTAAAATCAATGTAAACGGCACGGCTGAAAAACCCGTTACTATGACTGCCGATGTTGCCAATGCAGAGCAAGGACATTGGGGCGGTTTGATTATCAACGGTAAGGCTCCCCTCGCCGATCCGAAAGAGAAAGGTTCTACTGAGATCAACTCTGCCTATCTTTATGGCGGCAATGACCCCAAAGATAATTCAGGTTCCATTACCTATTTGAAGCTTGAATTCACCGGAGCCCGTTCCAGCGCAAACGTTGAGCATAACGGCCTTACTCTGAACGGTGTGGGTAACGGCACAAAGATTGAAAACATCTATATTCCTAATGGAGCCGATGACGGAATCGAGTTTTTCGGAGGTTCTGTAAATGTAAAGAATCTGTTGGTTGTAAACTCCGATGACGATATGTTTGACTTTACACAGGGTTACAACGGCACGTTGGAAAACTGCTACGGTATTTGGGAAATCGGATATGTTAGCAGCGAGTCTGACCCCCGCGGTGTTGAAGCTGACGGCAATCTGGATGGATTATCTCCCGAGCATCCCAATCAAGCCAATTTTACAATCAAA
This sequence comes from Bacteroidales bacterium UBA3543, assembly GCA_002376715.1. Taxonomy (GTDB): domain Bacteria; phylum Bacteroidota; class Bacteroidia; order Bacteroidales; family UBA932; genus Cacconaster. The sequence goes on from DFOK01000081.1 coordinate 6,543, forward strand.
AACATGACTATCGATCTTCGCTTAGCACCCAATACTACAGAGGGATATTACATGCATGATGTTATAAAAGTGCGCAGAGGAGCCAAAGCTACTATCGAAAATGCGTTGGTAAAGGGACAGGGACAAGCTAAAGATTTAGTTGACTTAACAGATAAAAAGGGTGATGGACAGGAATCAACTACGATTTCCATAACCAATGCCTTAACAACTAAAATTAGCGGCAAGGAAGTGAACGGAACCGGAAAGGTTACTATAAAAGCAGGCAACACCGGATGTCCTACAAACATTTTCGGTTGGACAGGATATCAACTTTAATTTTGGATGTTCGACACATTTGAAGTATAAATAAAAAAAGGTATTTCGGGCAACCGAAATACCTTTAAATTGCTTATACTTGCTTATAAATAATTTAAAAGCCATGAAGCATAAAGTTACTCTCTTATCGGTGCTATTGTTGGTAGTAAGTCTCGCACAAGCTCAAACTCCTAAAAAAACTCCGCAGCTCTATCAAAACGAAGGTATTTATTATCGCGACAGAGCGCAAAACGAACTCTATACCGGAGATTATCGTGAATATTACGACAACAACACACTTAAACTCGAAATGCAGATTAAAAACGGTTTGCCGGAAGGTACTTATATCATTTACTTCGAAAATCGCAAACCGCAAGAAATACGTTCATACAGAGAGGGAAAACTTCATGGGTTGTGGCGCAAATATGACATTTCCGGACAGCTCATATCGGAAGCTGAGTATAAAAACGGAAAAAAACACGGCACATGGCGTATTTGGGACGAATTGGGAACTCAACGCTATGAAATCAATTACATCGATGGCAACAAGACCGGCATCTGGCGGATGTGGGACGAGAAAGGTATTCTGATTGACGAAAAAAAGTATTAGACATTTGTTGATAAATGACTGAAAACTTAACAAAAATGTAACCTGATTGTAACAGCCTCGTAACATTGATGGTTCATCTTTGTATCGTAAAAATGTTTCAAAAATGAAAATTATTTTAGTTCTAATTGCTGCCGTTTTGTTGTCAATCAACGCATCTGCTGCCGATGATAATAAAGAAGATAAAACGGCGAAAAGTAACAACACGGAAGTTGCGTATAGCGTTCAAACTGTCGATGTTAAAGGTTCCGTAATCGATGGAAAAAGCCGTGAATCTTTAGCCGGCGCCGCCATTATTATTGACGGAGCGAAATATTACTCCGATTTGGAGGGTAACTTCTCCATTTCCAACTTAAAGCCAGGTAAACATACTCTTAGAGTTGAGTTGATTTCATACCAGCCCGCTGAGTTGGAAGTATATTTGAAAAAAGGTCAAAAAATAAATATTAGCCTGATTCAGGAATAATTAAATTGGTGAATAAAAGCAAAAGTTTAATAAATTTTTGCTAAAAAGTTTTGAGGGTTTTCGAATAGTTTTTCCCGTAGGGCAGGCTTGCCCTACGGTTTTATTTTCTAATTACACCACATATTCGGTATATTTATGAATACTAAAACAGCTGAAAAAGAAAAATCACTTCAAACTATACTGGACAAAGTAGTTGACGGCATATCCTGATCTCTCCTTCAGAACGATGATTTCACTAACTCAACAATTATTGAAGAAATGAGAGATAAAAGCAATGCGATTACAATTTGCAATGCCCGAATTATCGGGATCTTCTTTCTATTGGCATTTTTAGCCTACGGTCTCGGAAGTCAACTATTTGAAAGTACGAGTAATCCTGAAAAATATTCAGGAGCATTACTAATTATAGCCAACTCGGTAATAGTGCTCTTTATCGGGATTTTATTGAGAAAAACATTGAAGTTATACAACCCGTCAGTTGGCAATATCTACCTTTTCACAAGAATATTTGAAGCCGTAGCACTCTTAGCCATCTTCTTGAAGGGAAACCTATCAGGTGACCTGGGATATAAACTTGCCATGTTGGTTTTGGGGATCGGCAGTATTCCAATGTGCTTGACACTGCTTAAATACAAAATCACACCATCCTGGCTGGCCATTTGGGGTGCAATCGGTTATGCCGTTTTTGCCTTCGGCTTTTTGATGGAGTTGTTTGGGAAAGAGTGGAGCATCTATCTTCTTGGTCTCGGCGGACTTTGGGAAGTAACCTTTGGTATTTGGTTGATTGTTCGCGGAAGTCAACGTAAAAAACGCGTCCGTGTATGAGAAACAGAGTCGTTTTGGTTATAGTGATAATTGTCATGGCGGTAATACTTGCTGCCGGTATTTTCGCATACAGAAATTTAACTTACGACTATCTGAATGAACATTTTTTAGAAAAATCCGGATTTAAAGCAGGTTTTACGGAAAATGTAGCCAAATTGGAAGATGGTTCGGAAATTTATTACATAAAGGGTCCGGAAAATGGACCAAGTCTTCTTTTACTTCATGGTCAACAAGTAAACTGCTATGACTATGCGAAAGCACTCCCAAAACTCTCAAAACATTTTCATGTTTTTGCTCTCGATTACTACGGACATGGACACTCATCAAAAAATCCGGCTAAATACAGTGCCGTTAAAATAGGAAACGATCTGGTTTGGTTCATCGAAAACGTCATTAAGGAAAAGGTATATATATCAGGGCATTCATCAGGGGCCTTGATTGCCGCATATGTTTCTGCCAAAGCTCCCGAGTACATTATCGCCACAATCCTGGAAGACGGACCTTTCTTTTCTACCCTTCCCAAGAGAGCGGAAAAAACCATAGCATGGCTGGAATTCCGGAATATGTATAATTATCTCAATCAAAATGAGGTAGATAATTATATAGAATATTCATTGG
>DFOK01000012.1 GCA_002376715.1 Bacteroidales bacterium UBA3543
CCCCTCGACTTGCATGTGTTAAGCCTGCCGCTAGCGTTCATCCTGAGCCAGGATCAAACTCTTCATTGTATAAAAAAATATTTTTCCGGTCTGAACCTGATACTCATATATTGAAGTATGTTTCAAAAAAATTAACGTTTCGCTCGAATTTTGTTACAAAATTCGGTACTTGCTTGTACTTTTTGTCTTCCAATTTTGTCAATGAACTGACGTCTCTTTTCAGAAACGGGCTGCAAATATAGAGACATTTTTTTAATTGGGCAAAAAAATGCTCAAAAAAGATTAATCTTTTATTTCTTCATAATCCACATCCTCTATAAGCTCTTTGGAGGGATCAGCATAACTTTCCGAGAATTTTTCTTTTATCGCTTTGCGAATCCTGATTGTCGCGTAAAGTTCAAACAAACCATAACCTAGAAAACCCGCACCCAGAAGACGGAACATCAAAATCTGGGATTCGTGAGGATTGAAAACTAAGAATATGCCACAAAGAGCCACTATGCAGGGCAGCACATACATATACCAAGGGATCGGAGTATGCTTGTGCGCAGAGATGAATGTAACGATCTCACCAACACCAAAGATCACAAGAATAACTCCCAGCAGTACCAGTAAAAATCCCACGAATACATCAGGAATAATAATCAGTACCGTTCCGAAAATTATGCTCAACACGGCATTCACTGCGGAGAAACTGTCTTTAACCTTGTCGGTGGTACCTTGTGACTTTGCAGCCTTTCTGCTGCTGATGAAATAGATAACAAGGGAAACACAGCCGATCACCAGAAAGAGTCCACCGATGATACGCACTATGACATCCTTCATCGTATCGGGCCAGATAAGCAGCACTAGACCCGCTACGATCCCAACCAAAGCCCTTAAATAACCATAGCCGGGATTAAAAAAACTTTTGAATGACTTCATTTACATGTATGATATTGCTTTTTTATCATTTAACTTCACACCAGCCACCCTTGATTGATGCATTTACTGTCTCATCATACATAGCCTTGCAGATGGTAGAAGGAAGATAGAACTTACCCTTGTAAGTAGCCGTTGCCCTGATGGTTATCTCTTTTGATGCCGATTTTCCAAGGTTAAAGTAGGAATAAACCCTGTCATCACGGAAGTCCTGATAGAAATCAGTTGTACGGTCATTGGCAATCTCCCATCCGGAAGGGAATATCTGCGAGAGTATAAGATTGGTGTAATCCTCGGTTGCACTGGTGTTGGTAATGCGTGCCTTGATTACAAAATCAGTACCTTGCACCAGAGAGAATGGATCTACGGCAGTGCCATTGGGCAATGAATAGCTGACCGAGAGGCGAAGTCCGTTGGAAAAGTCCGTTTCCTGACCCTTTGCCGGAACTCCGGTGGAACTCATCACTATATAGGTAGGAGCATCTGTCTTGTTGGTGAACTCAAAGTCTATGCTTTCACCTTTTGCAACATCCAGCGTACGACGCGCTATACATTTGTCATCCTTAAGAGTGATACTCTCCCTTCCAGCCTTTGCGGTAACATTAACTCCATTCTCAGAGTATTGTGCAGCATAGGCAGCCACTGCATTCAGAGCCCAAGCCGTACTTTGTGTACTCATGAAGTGATTGCGGTCGTTCAGTGATTTGGAGAGAGTTTCTATGGACTTGAATGCCTCCTGTTTGTTGTTTATAAGACGATATGCAATGGCTGAAACGGCCTTGAATCTGTCCTCACTTTCGAATGAATAGGAGAATCTGTCGATTTTGCCTGCAGGCCGGTTGGATACCTTTGAGATGATATTCTTTGCAACATCACTCTTCTTATCGGCAGCATAAGCCAGTGCAAGGAACCAGCCGGACTCCGTGTTCATATTATCCACTTCGTTACGCATACGGTTCATGTCACCTCGAGGTGCAGCACCGGAAAGCGTAAGAACATAGGCAGCGTATGTTCTGTAAGGATATCCCTGAGATGTTGAAGAGGCCACATCTTTGACAAATGAAGTCATACTGCGCTTGAGCCAGGCAGGTACTGCATATCCCTTAGCCTCAGCTTCCACCAGGAAGTGAAGCGCATAGATGGTACCCCATGTGTTTGCGGATGCATACGAAGAGGTATTTGGCCAGTAGGTCATTCCTCCATTGTTGAGAGCATAAGAGGGAAGTTTGGTGATAGTCACCTTTATATTGTTCTCACATTCGCTTTTCTGCTCATCGCTCAGTGTCTGGACTGCTCCAAGATAGAGTTGAGGGAAAGCAGAGGAGACTATCTGCTCAATGCAGCCGTGAGGATATCTCACCAGATACTCAAGGCGATAGCTCAGATCTACAGGTGGAATGGAACTTGCCTCTACGAAAGCGGTATTCGTACCCTGTTTGCCTGCAAGCTCAAAGGTCACTTTCTGGCTCTTGCCACCTGCCAGCAGTATAGTCTTGGCATTGGTGGTGAGAGGGTTGGGATCCCTGACATCTATTTCTATCTTTTCCTCTGCATTATCAGCTGAGCATTTGGCCTTTGCAGTGATTTTGGCTATCCCCTCGGCAGATGAGGCCTTCACTTTAAAGAACGCCATCTGCTCACCCGCAGCCGTGAAGTTGAGTGTCTGAGATGAAGATCCGGATACATCTAGCAAATCGTTGGTCGAGAGCGAAACGGTTACTTTGCCCAGATTGTTCTTCATCGCAAATACTGTAATAGGAATCTCTACCTCTTCATCGGTACCAATGACCCTGGGGAGAGTACTCTGTACCATCAAAGGTTTGGTAACGGCAACGTTTTGCTCTGCAGAGCCTTGTGCTTTTCCATCAGTAGCCACCACCATCACGCGGAGATTGCCTATGTATGCAGGAAGAGTGATTTCGTGACTCTGTTTGCTTCTGGATTTGATGGTAAAGGGCCCAAGGAAAATTGATACGGGTTTGAACCTCTCAGCCTTGTTGGCTGCCGCAATCTCCTCAACTTCCCCATCACCTCCGATGGCAAACATCTGCTCCATTCTCGCACCATAGGCACCGATTACAAGATCGTAAAGGTCCCAGCTACGAACACCGAGAGCCTCGGTAGCATAGAAAGCACTCCATGGATTGGGTGTCTTGAATCTGGTAAGACTGAGCAATCCCTCGTCCACTAAAGCTACAACATAGCTCATCGGGCGACCATCACGCTCACTTACAGTCAGTGTAACTTTGCTTTCTGGACGAATCTCGTCAGCTATGCCGATACGGGGATTAAGATGAGTGGCATCATCCTCCACCACTATCCTCTGGATTCCGAACAAACGGATGGGAGCATCATTGACCGTGGTATTGTGAGGCTGAATCAGGGTAACTGAAGCATAGACATTAGGAGTCATTCCCCTCTCAATAGGGATGCGGATTGTGGTCTTGGTATCCGTACATGTCTGCCAGAAGGTCTTGAGTACGTTTTCTCCCTTTTCAAGGGAAACAAGTACCCTCGCGCCGGGTGCAGAAGGAATGGTGAGTTGTGCCTCCTCGCCCACACTGTATTTATCCTTATCCAGGGATGTAGCGAGACGAGTAGCCGATTCACTGCCGGCATCGGCACGCTTGTCATCACCTGTGTAAACTTGTGTAACATATGAGGTAGCGTGTCCGCCCTGAGGATCTTTCACTCTAATGAAATAGTATCCTGACTCCTCTGTAAATGACAACTGGAACGAACTCTCACCATTTACAATGGAAACCTTGAAAGTGCGATACGGCTTGTTATAGGAATCCTTGGAATATGAGGCCAGCTCACTGCCGGAAGAACCCCACCACCAACTCCAGCCCATCTTATAGACCTCAACCTCTGCATCAACACGACCTCTAACAGGATCGCCTCTGTAATCGACTGCAGCAAGTTTGATGGTATGTGTCTTGCTCTTGTCAAGATACAGATCACCCCAATAATCTTCCGTCTCGGGAACATTTATACCTAGGTATGTCTTATAGGGTGAAATAGTAGTAGTGTAGGAGTCAATGCTGAAATCGCCGCTCTTTTCAAACACCCTCGTGGTAAAGACGGCCCTGAGCATACCGGGTTGCTCACCGATTCCGGTCAAACGATAATTGAAAGAGAGGCGTCCATCCTGATCGGTCCTGCCGGGGGTAAGATTATATGTGGCCTTATTAAAACTTCTGGAACGATCTTCAAATACGAAATTCTTATATTTGGCAAATTCCGTAAATCCGCGGAAACACTCTACATCAATTCTTGCCTCGAGATCTGCAGCCGCAGAGCCGACAAGCCATTTGACGGAGAGATCGCCTTTGACTTCGTCAACGGGAACGATATTCTTTTCATCAAGTTGAAGGTCTATGAGAAGTTTGTTGGGCTTAACTGTCTCGATCCTCACACTCTTTGAATAGGTCTGACCACCTGCGGTCACATCTACCTGCCAATGGCCCGTAGGATCGCTGTCAGCAGTCTGAAATCTGAATGAATACATTCCGTTAAAGCCATTGTTGTTGACGATAGAACGGATTATCTGCCCCTGAGGGTTTCTTAAAACAGCCGTAACCGGGTGGTCTGAAGGAAGTACTCCTTCGTCCAGCATAGAAACAAATGTGATATAGATGTCATCGCCGGGTCGCCAAACACCTCTCTCTCCAAAAATAAAACCTTTCTGGCCTCCTGAAACGGAAGTGCCCCCGACATCAAAATTACTTACCGAAAGTGATGCTCCGTATGTAAGTTTGAGATAATTCTTGTCATTACCACTAGTTACCACAGCCGTATGGGGTTCATCGGAAAGTTTGATTTCGACTTTACCATCACTACCTGTGGAACCCTCGCCAATGACTTGATTGACATAATCGAACACTCTGACTTTTGCTCCTGATACGGGAGATGCATCTATGATATTTGTCACGAAGAAGGTATATGTACCTTTCCCTGACCCTTTTGCAATTATGGCAAGGTCGGAAGCGAGAATATTGACATGCCTCTCATCATAATCACTGTAAGAACCGAAATAATAATCGCTCTCGTAATAATCCGAGTCCTGCTCCACGAGAGGTTCCACGCCCTTGATGCCGATACGGTAAAGAGCACCCTTCTGGACATTGATAAGGTCGGTAATATTGAGACCGTAGCTCGCCACTCCCTTGAGTTTGGCAGATGAAGGGTCAGCCAAAACCAAAACAGTGTCAACTACAACCTTGGCTACACGACCCAGTATGTAATTGCTCTTTTCATCCAATCTTTCGGACTGGAGATACTGGAGCATGTTATTCTCGAAAATGCGGTGCACTCTTACCTGCACTTTAGCATAGTTTTGTGATTGGAAAAAGAGTTTGTTGCCGTTGGATGAAGGCAGCACCACCCCTTTAGTTGAGAATTTCACAAAAGGTTCCTTCTGAGGCACATCGAAGGTCTGTTCCCAGTCGAAACCAAGCTGTTCGCCTTTAGTATTTTTGATGAGTTTACTGATATTGACCGTCTGCTGCTGCACATCCTCAACAGTAGGATATATGGTCAGTTTGTTCCTGTCGATAAGAAATCTGAGTTTTCCCGCTTTAGGGAGTTTGACCAGATTGGCCATAACTTGTTTTTTGTCGAGAGCCGAGGAGAATACTATCTCATAACGATAAGGGTCGAGGAAGGGTTCGGCACTGATTATCACAAACACTCCCTCGGCGGGAATGTTAAATGACCAGGAACCCATATCGTTGAACAACTCATATTTTCGGCTTACCGTAAATACGGACTGCTTTTTCTCCGGAATTATATCGTTGATGGAGAGCCTGTGAACAAGACCATCCTCCGCATGCTGCCAGGAAACCGGAAAATCTTTACTCAGAATGATACCTTTCTCTATATAATCATTGCCAACCGGATCTGAAGTGGTTATGACAATATCGAGATGATATTTGTCCTCCTCATCGGGATAAATGGTAATTCCGCCCACCTCATAGTGGATTTCAGGAGCCAAAGTCTTGAAATCATAACTGACCTTGCCGGATTTTTTACCCACCAGCTTTCCGGCGTCAATCTGAATTTTGTACTCGGAATTGAACTCCAGCGGCTCTGCAAAAAATACAGCTGCTGTGCGTTCATCAATAAGCGATACGCTAAACTCCCTTTTGGGAGTTATCTGAATCAATTTTTTCAGTTCATCGGGCGTATTGTCGCCTACATTGATAACATAAGCATCAGGTACCGTGATGACAACGGGATCTGTAGTCCTTATTTCTGAAGAGACGGATAATGCGTAACCGCTCTTGCTCTGATCACAGGAGACTGCAGAGAATAGGAGGATTGCCGCAAATGAGATAAAAGCAGTCAGTCGTTTCATATTTTTTCTGTTAATTGGGTTAATTGTTATATTTGCAAATGTACTGAAAATTCGTCTGCATTCTTATGCAAAAAGGCAAAAAGAAAAAAATAATTATAGCACTCAGCTGCGCCGCACTTATTGCGGCGCTTATTGTAATCTACTTTCCCCGCCGGATTTTTCATAAACCGGTCAGTGCATTACTTGAAAGCTCAGACGGAAGATTGCTGGGAGCCAGAATTGCCTCTGATGGGCAGTGGCGATTTCCACAGATTGATACAGTACCCGACAAATTTGCCCGCGCCATCATTACATATGAAGATAAACGGTTCAAATACCACCTGGGGGTGGACCCTATCGCCATCGGACGGGCCATTGTGCTAAACATACGCAAACGCGATATCCGCAGTGGCGCCAGCACCATAACGATGCAAACCATACGCTTGAGCAGGGAAAATCGCCCACGCACAATTGGGGAAAAAATTATCGAAATGCTCCTGGCGGTGAGACTTGAACTGCGCTATTCCAAAACAAGAATCCTGGCGATGTATGCCTCCAATGCCCCTTTCGGAGGCAATGTGGTAGGACTTGAAGCGGCATCCTGGCGTTATTTCGGCCGACCGGCCGGAGAACTCTCCTGGGCGGAAAGTGCCATGCTTGCAGTACTCCCTAACTCTCCTGCACTTATCCATCCCGGGAAAAACCGCGACATCCTCCTACAAAAGAGGAACCGTCTGCTGGACAAAATGGCCTCCAAAGGCATAATAGATGCCACCGAATGTATACTCTCCAAAGAGGAACCGCTACCCGACAAACCCTATCCTATGCCAGACATAGCATACCACTACCTGGAAACCCTCCGCAAAGAGGGGGGTGACCGCAGGTATGCCAGCGATATTGACAAAGGGCTCCAGGAACGCACCGAGGAGATTCTTCGCCGTCATATCGGACTTTTCGAAAGCAATCAGGTCTATAATATTGCAGCCCTCGTAATGGAAGTGAGCACCGGCCGCATCATTACTTATTGCGGCAATCTCAACCCAGAAGAAGGCGGTCAAGGCCACGGAAGGGCTGTGGATGTGATACAAGCACCCCGCAGTAGCGGCAGCACTCTGAAACCTTTTCTCTACGCGGCTATGCTCGATGATGGTGAGATACTCCCTACGATGCTTGTGCCTGACATTCCCTCACACTATAAAGATTTCACTCCGAGCAATTACAACCACACCTTTGACGGCGCAGTACCTGCAAATAGCATTATAAGGCGCTCGCTCAACGTACCCTCAGTGAGACTGCTTCAGGAGTATGGTGTAGAAAAATTCCTATTGCTCCTAAAAGAAATGGGATTTACCACTATCAACCGCAGTGCGGAAAACTACGGTCTGTCGCTAATTCTCGGAGGAGCAGAGATAAAACTAATCGATCTGGTGCGCTCTTACCGCGATATGGCCGCTACCCTCGCAGATTCTGAAGAGGGCCTCTCCCCTCTCTCTCCGGGAGCCATTTGGTGCACTTTCGACGCCCTCACCGGAGTCAGCAGACCCGAGGAGGAAGGGAGCTGGCAAAGTTTCAGTTCCTCACGAAAAGTGGCCTGGAAGACAGGCACCAGTTACGGCAATAGAGACGCCTGGAGTATAGGTGTTACCCCCGAGTATGTTGTAGGAGTCTGGGTGGGAAACTGTAATGGTGAGGGACGTCCCAATCTTACCGGTATCGGCTATGCTGCTCCGGTGATGTTTGAAATACTCTCCATTCTGCCTCCAACCGGATGGTTTGAAATGCCGATACTCGACCTCGAGGAGGTTGCTGTTTGTCCCTTAAGCGGACATCCGGTATCCGACATCTGCTGTATCGGCACCGGTTTGACTCCCGATACGCTTTTGGTGCCTCCGCATGAGCACAAACCCGATATCTGTCCTTATCACCGTCTGCTCCACCTGAGCGAGGACCAGAGATATATTGTCAACAGCGATTGTTATAGCACCGCTAAAATGGTTACACGCTCTTGGTTCGTGTTGCCTCCTTCACAGGAATGGTACTATATGGCCACACATCCTGACTATCGTAGGCTGCCACCTCTACATCCCGATTTTGCATCCGGCGGAGGTTCATCGCGCGGCAAGATTGTGGAGATTATCTATCCCCAGGAGGGCATGGTGTTGGCGGCTCCCCTTTCTCTCGATGGAAAGAGTCAGGGAGTAGTCTTCTCCGCGGCGCATGCCAGTCCATCTGCTACCCTATACTGGCACATTGACGATCGCTATATCGGCTCCACATCGAGCAACGAACACAAGATGCTGATCATCCCTGAACCAGGGCGTCACCGCCTGGTAGTGACCGACACTAACGGCAATAGTGCTTCCGTCCGGTTTGAGGGAGCGCAGGCCAATTGACGAAGCCTTTTTTCCATTATTTGTTGAATAATCCGAAAGAATGTCTATATTTGCAGTCCCTTCCGAACAAAGGGTATATGGTGGTAGTAGCTCAGTTGGTTAGAGCATCGGATTGTGGTTCCGAGGGTCGTGGGTTCGAATCCCATCTTCCACCCAACAAAAAAGCGACTTTTGAGTCGCTTTTTTTTGTTGGGTGGGTCGCTTCACTCTTATCTAAAGCCAATGTCTGTATAAAATTTACAGGTTAGCACTTCGTCTTTGTAAGGAACCGGGGCGTTAGGGTTGCTGTGTTTATCTTCAAGCCATTGTAAATAGTATACAACCCTAACGGGGATCTTCAGCGTGAATGTAACCCTTTCAACTACGCGTGTGTAATCACCTATAGGAAGACCAATGTCAATTCGGGATTCCAAAAGACATTCGTAATCCAAAGGTATGTCGAGAATTGGGCTCAATTTCTCTTTCGTATTGCCCGGGGCTGAAAGAAGAGGCTCGATTGTCCGGCAAACCCCTGTCCAAGAAGAAGGGTGATTGACACTGGGATGACTTACAATAAAAGGCGCTAGTTCTTCACCGGCCGGATGTCCGGCAAAATCCACATCCGCAGTCAAAGAGAGACCGCCATCATATAAGATGGTCGTGATTTCAAAATAACTTCTGCCTTCTCTTATTTTCTCAAAGGAATCAAAGAAGTCCGACTTTACAAATGACTTTTTACCGAATGACTTAAACAGCTCATCAGATGGGATATGGAAGGCCGGATCGGATTTAAAGAGAGGACGATCTTTATACCTCTGAACGTTTGCGGTATCCAAATGGAACACAAAAGGGAAACATTTCCATTCCTCTAAGTAATCATCATCCCTGGAAGCATAATATGGAACGTATATCAGTTCAGTACTCCCCAGACACTCTCCGGTGAGAAACAGACTTTCAGGTTCAGACGGACCCGGGTTTATCCACCACATCCAATCACAAGATGTTACAAACACAGCTACTAAAAGTAGTACCGGAAAAATTCTATTTTTTTTCATAACTAATGGTGCTTGATAGATTGTTGCATCAATATTTGCATATCAGCAAGAATGATGCCGATATTGATATTTCAAATTGAAGGAAATCCATCAAATTTGCAATCATTAATCATCTCTTTTTACAAAAAATCAGCCCTTTCGAGCTGATTTTTTGTTTTGCAGGATGGTACTCCCGTGGGGAATCGAACCCCAACCGGAAGAACCGGAATCTTCCATTCTATCCATTAAACTACGGGAGCATTCTCATCTGCAAATGAGAATTACTCATTGCCTGCGAGTCTCTTGTAGGTGTTATAACGCCACTTGGCAAACTCCTCAGTCTTTGCGAAGAGCTCTGCGGCATTTTCAGGGAATGTAGCCAATAGTGAGGAGAAACGTACCTCACCCTTGAGGAAATCCTGGAATTTACTCCAATCCGGCTCCTTGCTATCCAGCGAGAAAGGATTCTTGCCTTCAGCTTCAAGAGTAGGATTGTAACGATACAGATGCCAGTAACCGCACTCAACTGCCCTCTTCTCCTCTCTCTGGCTCAAGCCCATACCGGCCTTGAGACCGTGGTTGATACATGGTGAATAGGCAATGATCAGTGAGGGACCATCATAAGCTTCAGCTTCCTTTATGGCATTGAGGAACTGCACCTGGCTGGCTCCCATTGCCACTTGTGCTACATACACATAACCATAGCTGATCGCCATCATACCAAGATCTTTCTTGCGAACCCTCTTACCGGAAGTTGCGAATTTAGCAACCGCACCTGCAGGAGTTGCCTTGGATGACTGTCCTCCGGTGTTGGAATAGAGTTCTGTGTCAAGCACGAGAACATTTACATTCTCGCCTGAGGCCAACACGTGGTCAAGTCCACCATAACCGATGTCGTATGCCCAACCGTCACCACCAAAAATCCACTGCGAACGAACGGGAATGAAGTTTTTTAGTTCAAGGAGCTGCTTGCAAATGTCACAATTGCACTCTTTCATCATCGGCACCAGAGCGTCATGTACCTCACGGGTAACTTTAGCATCGCCACGATTGCCAATCCACTTATCGAATAGAGCTTTCATCTCTGAGTTGCAACTATTGCACTCCAGGCCTTCTGTCATAAGTTTAGCTACAGTGTCGCGCACTCTTTCGCTACCCAACCTCATACCAAGACCAAACTCAGCGTTGTCCTCAAAGAGAGAGTTGGCCCATGCGGGACCGTGACCACACGCGTTGGTGGTGTATGGTGATGAAGGGAAGGAAGCTCCGTAAATTGATGAACAACCGGTGGCATTTGCAACCATCATTCGGTCACCGAAGAGCTGGGTAATAACTTTGATATAGGGAGTCTCTCCGCAACCTGCACAAGCTCCTGAGAACTCGAAGAGAGGCTGAGCAAACTGTGAATTTTTTACATTCTGCTCCTTGGGAGCAACATTATCCTTATAACCCACATTGTGGTGGAGATAATCGAAGTTAGGCTGTTCAGCCTCCTGAGTATCGTAAGGCTTCATCACGAGGGCCTTTTCCTTGGCGGGACAAACATCTGCGCAATTACCGCAACCTGTACAGTCAGCAGGGGAAAGCTGCATTGTGAATTTGTACTCCTTGAAAGCTGCATTACCCTGTACTTTCTTTATCTCTGCGGGAGCGGCCTTGGCCTCTTCTTCAGTCATAAGGAAAGGACGAATGGCTGCGTGGGGGCAAACATAAGCACATTGGTTACACTGAATACATTTATCAGGTTGCCACTCGGGAACAAACACGGCTATACCGCGCTTTTCGAAGGCTGCGGTACCGCTGGGGATTGTGCCATCTACCATATCTCCTGCAAATGTGCTCACAGGAAGAGAATTTCCATCCTGAGAATTAACGATGTCGGCCACATTGCGAATCCACTCGGGAGCAAGACGGTTGTAATTGGCGTGTACGAAACGGCCGGTTGCGTTGTTCCACTCCTTTGGTATCTCAACTTCAACATATTCGCTACCGCGGTCAACCGCAGCGTAGTTCATCTTAACGACGTTCTCACCCTTAGTGCCGTAGGACTCGTCGATTGCCCTCTTCATATGGTCAACTGCCTCCTCGTAGGGGATAATACCGGTAATCTTAAAGAATGCGGACTGGAGGATAGTGTTGGTTCTTCCACCGAGACCGATTTCGGCAGCAATCTTTGTAGCATTGATCAGGAAGAGACGGAGTTTTTTAGCCACAATCTCTTTCTTTACAAAGTCGGGAATCCTGTTGAAAGTCTCCTCAGTATCCCAGAGGCTATTGAGTAGAAGGATACCACCCTTTTTGATACCTTTGAGCACATCATATTTGTAGAGATATGAAGGTACGTGACAGGCCACGAAATCAGGAGTCGAAACAAGGTAGGGTGCACGGATGGGGCTGTCACCGAATCTCAAGTGAGAGCAGGTGTATCCGCCTGACTTCTTGGAGTCATAGTCAAAATAACCCTGGCAATATTTAGAGGTGTTGTCACCGATAATCTTAATGGTATTCTTGTTGGCACCGACAGTACCATCAGATCCCAAACCGTAGAATTTACACTCATATGTTCCCTTCTTTGCAAGGGAAATCTCCTCTTTGAGAGGGAGAGACTTGAAAGTCACGTCATCTACGATACCAATGGTGAAACCATTTTTGGGCTCCCTGAGCTTGAGATTGTCGAATACTGCGATAATCTGTGCGGGGCTGGTATCCTTTGAAGAGAGACCGTAGCGGCCACCTACCACCAGGGGAGCATTTTCGCCGAGATCTGCAACAATGGCTTTCACGTCCATGTATAGGGGCTCACCGAGTGAACCGGGCTCTTTTGTACGATCAAGCACTGCAATCCTCTTAACGCTCTTGGGAAGAACTCTAAGGAAATATTTAGCTGAGAAAGGTCTGTAGAGACGTACTGTAATCAGGCCTAGCTTTTCGCCTTTGGTTTCTGCAAGATAATCGATAGTCTCCTTTATGGTTTCACATACGGAACCCATCGCTATAATCACATTCTCTGCATCTGGTGCACCGTAATAATCAAAGGGGAGATAATGGCGACCGGTAAGTTCGGTAAGTTCACCCATATACCTTGCAACGATGTCGGGAACTGCATCATAGTAGGGATTCGCAGCTTCACGTGCCTGGAAGTAAACGTCAGGGTTTTGTGCCGTACCTCTGGTAACGGGCTTATTGGGATTCAATGCCCTTTCTCTGAATTTTGCAAGAGATTTATCACTTACCAGCGGTTTGAGGTCTTCAGCTTCCAGCAACTCTACTTTCTGTATCTCGTGGGAGGTCCTGAAACCGTCAAAGAAATGTAAGAACGGGATGCTTGACTTGATGGCCGAAAGATGGGCTATCGCTGCCATATCCATTGCTTCCTGCACACTGGCAGATGCAATGAGTGCAAATCCCGTCTGTCTGGCGCTCATCACGTCGGAATGATCTCCGAAAATAGATAGGGCCTGTGCAGCAAGTGCTCGAGCAGATACATGGAATACTGCCGGGAGAAGTTCGCCTGAGATCTTGTACATATTGGGAATCATCAGGAGAAGGCCCTGGGAAGCTGTGAATGTTGATGTCAGGCTACCTGCCTGAAGGGATCCGTGAACAGCTCCTGCAGCGCCACCTTCACTCTGCATTTCAGTAACTTTAACTGTTTCACCCCACATATTCTTTTTGCCGAAGGCTGCCCACTCGTCAATGTACTCTGCCATTGTCGAAGAGGGAGTAATGGGATAAATAGCAGCGTGCTCACTAAAAAGGTAAGCAACATGGGCGGCAGCATAATTGCCGTCACAGGTGATGAATTTTTTCTCTTTTGCCATTTGATTTTAATGTTTTTTATTGATTTGTCCCGTTTTTTGTTATAATTCTTAACTTAGTGAAGGACTGTACCTTGATTAGACCTATTTTATTAGTTACAAAATTCAAAAATATGGATTATTTTTGGGATAAGAAAATTTAATGTCTATTTTTACTTTTCAAACAAATTGTTATATCAATTTTAAAGATTATGAAACGCACATTGATAATTATTCTTACCGCCTGTTTTGCTATTAGCACCCAAGCTCAGAATGTAATTCAGCACAAAAAGGGTGAAGACATGACCCAGTATATGCTTGACAGCGTCAAGTATGTCCTACCTGATTTCACTGCAGGGATAGTTATATTCAAAGATGGACGTACCGCCAACGGCCCGCTCAATATCAGTACCATCTCACAAAAACTCCTCTTTATCTCCCCGGAAGGCGAGATACAGGAAGTTCTAAATCAGAACAGCATCGACCGCGTATCGGTTAAGGGACACTCGTTTGTGCAAAGCAAACAAGGATTCATAGAATTACTCGACATGGTAGACGATGTAATACTGGGAAGTGTAAAGAGAGTCAAATTCCTCGAGTCGGAGAAAAAAGGTGCATTCGGTACCACCTCAGAGACCACATCCGTAACATCTATCAGCTCTATTTCCACCGAAGGACAAAGATATGAGCTTGCCCAAAATGTAAAAACTCCCTTTACATACAGAGTAACACCATATCTTGGGCGCAACGGCAAATTCAGCTATGCGACTAAGAAATACATGCTAAGGTGTTTTCCTTCAAAGAAGAATGAAATAGAAGCCTATCTCAAAGAGAACAAAGTGGACTTTGAGAATTTGGATGATGTGAGAGCCCTATTTGAGTACCTCAAATAGCTGTCATGGCCTCACAGCCAATCAGGTGATTGAAAACAGCTCCACATCCGGGGCTGTTTTTTTTATGAGACCTTGAAGCACATTACCGGGGCCTATTTCAGTGAATTGAGTCGCACCGTCCGCCACCATATTCAGCATTATATCCACCCATCTCACCGAAGAGGTGAGTTGCATCAGCAGATTGGATTTGATACGCTCAGGATCAGTATTAGGCAGAGCATCTACATTCTGGTAAATAGGACAGATAGGTGTAGAAAAAGGGGTCTCATCTATAGCTCCTGCCAGCTCTACACGGGCAGGCTCCATAAGCGGAGAGTGGAAGGCTCCGCCCACTTGAAGCATCACACATTTGCGCACTCCGGCCTCCTTAAGGGCTGTGACAGCACTCTCCACAGCGGGAGTTTCACCGGAAATCACCGTCTGTTGATCGCTATTGTAGTTTGCCGGGACGACGATGCCCAAGGTTTCTCTGCAGATTCGCTCCAGAAGATCCGGATCGGCCCCAATGATGGCAGCCATCGAGCCGGGATTGAGATCACAAGCCTTTTGCATAGCCTTTGCTCTAAGAGAAACCAGTCTCAAACCATCTTCAAAACTGAGGGCACCGGACACCACAAGTGCTGAAAATTCGCCCAGGGAATGTCCGGCCACCATATCCGGAGCCGGTAGATCGCTACAAAGTGCTGCTACTACAGAGTGAAGAAATACCGCAGGCTGGGTCACTTTAGTGGCCCTCAGGGCCTCGGCATCACCCTCAAACATTATATCGGTAATTCTGAATCCCAGTATCTCATTTGCCTGCTCGAAAAGAGCTTTTGCCTTGTCGGAACTGCCGTAGAGTTCCTTTCCCATTCCGGGATATTGTGCTCCCTGTCCGGGAAAAACATATGCTTTCATCATAATAAGGTTTTAATAACGGCGGCAAAGATAGAAAAAAGTAGAGAAATCAAGCTTTATAACCTGTTTCTCTCACGTTCACCGGCACCGGTACCTTTGTATTTGCTCTTTGCGCTATTGAAGTTATAGCGAATGGTAATGACAAGCTCGTTGGAATCTAAACGCTTGCTTTCAAGTATCTGATACACTCCGCTGTAGAGATGGGTTTTTTCATGTCTGAGTGCAAAGATATCGAGACCCCTTAGTTCCACCGTAAGAGCATCATTGAAAAAAGATTTACTCAGAGAAATCTCAAGTTCGTGCAATGGTTCGACCATCTCATACGCTAAAATGTGCCCCTTCCCCTGTAAATTGTATTCCACATTGAGCATAAAACCTTTTGGGAAAGTAAAAGTACTACCCAGAGCGAACAGTAAGACCGGTGTTGTCAGTTCAACATCTTCTCCCATATAGTTGAGCGTTAGCCACTGTTTATTAACACCGAGAGAAATACGAGGCGTCCAAACGCCAATGGTTGGAGTGGCCGATACTCTGGCATTAATCATTGGAAAATTTTTACCGTAGTTAATAGGACGAAGCACAATGATATTAGGCAAATCCGGTTGAGCCGTAGCTGCATTTATAATAGCATCCTTGAAAACCTGGTAGCTGACGGATAGCTGCATAAATTTCCAAACCGCAGACAAAGAGAGGTCTTGGCTTATTTGCGGTTTGAGTGTAGGATTTCCTCTGGAAATGCCGTACCTGCCTAAATAGGTGGATATACTGGTAAATTGGTGATAGAGGGGGCGACGAGCCTTTTTAGTGTAATTCAACTGCAACTGAATAGGTCCTGCAACTGCACTTAGCGATGCGTAGGGGAAAAAATGGTTGTACTTACGGCTCCTCTCTTCATCTTCCTTATCATTCTCAAAGAAACTGAAATCCACATGCTCATAACGTAGGCCTGCAGAAAAGGACCCAAAGGGAAGCGAAAGGCTGTACTGCGCAAAAGCAGCGGCATTGTGCTCACGTACTTTATTATCTACGTTGGGCACATAGTTTTCAGGGTTGCGATAATCTTCCTCATATTCTGTCCAGGTGTACTCACTTCCGGCAGAGAGATTCCCCCCGAACAACGGGTATGTGAGCACGAGCTTAGAGGCCATAAGACGGTTTGCAAAGCCGTTGATAGTATGTACTTCGCGGCTCTCCTTCATTTCACTCCGCTCCTTAAACACTATACTATCAAGCGCGCCCCCACGCTGAATGTCAGCATTAAAGTCAATATTGAGTTTGCCAATGGTACCGTTGTAGTATACGTTGGCCCGCTGAGTAACACCCGCGAAACTTTTTCCATCCGCAGGTATGTGAACATTGTCATCGAGGATCCCATCTAAGTAGGTTCTTATATGAAGATCCTGCGTCGAACTGCCCCCTAAAAACGCATAGGGATAGTAGCGGAATCCGACAGAATGGTTAGGATTGAACTGGTAGTTGAATCCTAAGATGGGAGTCATGTATTTCACCTCACTAGAATACTTCATATCCTTCTTCAATTCAAGCAATTGCTCTGATTGAAGGCTTTGAGTAATATCAGAAATCCGGTCAAACCCGGTTTTGCTATAACCCAGAGAGGCGAATAAGTCCAAATTTTTGTATCTGTAATTGAAATTGATCTGCTCTACCAGATCTATACTATGATGGATATAAGTACTTGAACGGAGGTCAAAACTAAATCCATCACCCTGTTTCTTTATGGTTTTTATTCTGATTACCGATTTAGCCGTAGCGTCATATTGGGCACCCGGGTTAGTGATCACCTCCGCCTCAAGTATATCTTCCGAGTTGAGATGTTCCAGTTCAGTATTATCACGCACCATACGTCCGTTAATATAGATTAATGGAGTACCTTTACCAAAGACCTCGAAATCGCCGTTTCTGCGGATTACTCCCGGGAGCCTCTTGAGCACATCGTTTGCCGAACCGGCCTTTGAAAGCACGCAACCCCGTATAGGGGTGACAAAAGCATCATCGCGAAGCACTGTTTTGGGAAGTTCACTCTTTGCTAAAGCCCCGCACAGCATCTGTGAATCTGGCTGTAACTGTATGGTCCCGGCATCGATGCCCTCTATCTTTCCGCATTGTATGTCGTATCCGACAAATGATATCTGAAGCAGGTCGGATTCGTTTGTCAGATCAATAGAAAAGAGTCCGGAAGTATCTGTTACTGTACCATTTACATAAGTGGAATCCGCTTTCAGGAGTACAACATTGGCGTAAGCCAGAGGGCAGTTGTTTTCATCAATCACCCTACCCTTAATGATTTGGGATGAATTATGAGTCTGTGCCTGGGTTATAAAGTCGGCAAAAGAGAGCAACAGCATTGCCGTTGCAAAGAGTGTCTTTTGGAATAAGTGGTTCATAGATCAAAAAACAGTTGCTACTACTAAATAAGACGCACGTCTGGAAAAATTGTTGCAAACTATTCGATAACGGCTTGCCGGAATCTCCGGTTGTATTTGAATACTCTATCTTTCTTTCACGAAACCATTGCGATAGGCCTCAACCAAACGAAGCAGAGCGGCGATTTGACCACGAATCTCCTCTCCATTGTCAGTATCATTGACAAGCATTCTCTCTTTGTTGAAATCAACAAAAAGACGTGTTCCCTTGATGACAACACCATGTTCAATGGCCTGGCGAGTTGATGTGAAGGGCTCGTGCTGCACCAGTTGCATTCCACGTGAATTGAATATGAGCGTATAACCCGCAATGCCGGTCTCCCCCTGATATGCACGCGAAAAACCGCCGTCGATAATCAACATCTTGCCACCTGCACGGATTGGGGACTCGCCCTTAATGGTCTTGACCGGCACATGACCGTTAATTATATGACGATTGACGCCCTTAACACCAAATTCATCCAAAATCATGTCGCAGACCGATTCTTGCTCGCGAAGGATATAATAATGGCCTTTGGGCTCCTTGTGAGGCTCTTTGTCTGCAATGAAACAGCGTTCGAATGTAGTCATCTTTCCTTTGTCAAATGCCACCGAATCGGGACCGCACCAGATATACCACATATAATCGACGGCAAAACTATGTTCCGAGGTACCCTGCTCTCCAAAGTAAGCCTTTCTTATCAAACTGTCCACTTTATCCATCAAAGCCTTTCCCGCATACGATACTCCACCTATCTTCACACTTTTGAAACTGCCGTCAGAATTGAGAGGCATAGAAGCATGGAACATCAAATTGCCATTACGAACAAGATAGAGGCTACCGTCACTTAACAGAAATTCAATATGTCTGCGGAGACGCTCACAATTGACAAACGAACGGTGTAATTTGCCCACCAGTTCCTCTTCTTCAGGGGTAAGACGATAAGGGTCAGCCGGGTCCACAGTAGGGAAATTGGTGTCAAGCATCGGATACTCTTTCCCATATACCATGACTGTACCCTTTTCATAATTGACCAGGTGCAAAAGATTTCGATCATCCATTTCGAATTCGGGTCTGCGCTTGATAATATCCGCCTCCAATTTGAACTGAATAATGGAAATGGCTTTCATCATCTGAGAAATCAGGTGCGTGCTCTTATTGCTATGTTTATCATCTGCAAACTTGAGACGTGGCTGGAAAGCATCGCAAGGATCATTACCATAAGTTTCCATTGCAAAGGTTGCCAACGGCACCAGATTTATACCATATCCGTCTTCAAGAATTCTAAGATTGCCATAACGCAAACAGATACGTATTACATTTGCTATACAACTGATATTACCTGCCACAGCACCCATCCAAAGGATGTCGTGATTGCCCCACTGTATATCCACATCGTGATAATTCATCAAGGTTTCCATTACAATATGAGCTCCCGGCCCCCTGTCATATATATCCCCGACTATATGGAGAGAATCTATCACCAGACGCTGGATCACATCACAGAGAGTGATTATGAAATCATCGGCCCTGTCAAGTTCGATAATATTGGAAAGAATATTATTGAGATAAGCCTGCTTATTGGGGTCTGAGAGAGATTCGTGCATCAACTCCTCTATTATATAGGAATACTTTGGGGGTAGCGCCTTGCGAACCTTTGAACGTGTATACTTGACAGAGACTCTCTGGCACATTTTCACCAGTTGTATAAGGGTGACCAAGTACCATTCGTCAATATTGCTCTCCCTCGATTTGACGATCGCAAGTCTTTCTTCCGGATAACATATCAAGGTACACAAGTCCCGTTTCACGCTCTCGCGCAATGTATCTCCGAACTCATCGTTAATTTTGCGTTCTATGGAACCTGAAGCATTCTTCAATACATGACGGAACGCCTCATATTCACCATGAATATCAGTCAGGAAGTGTTCCGTACCCTTAGGAAGATTGAGTATTGCCTGGAGATTGATAATCTCAGTGCAGGCTTCTGTTATTGTCGGAAAACTTTTCGACAACAGTTTCAGATATCTGAGTTCATTCTCGTCAAATGAGGCGTCGGGTCTCTTCATTATTATAGTATTAAGGTTAAGTTAAAATAGTGTGTTATCAGATTTTTTCATTACATATGGCTATTACACGTTCACGACGCACATCAGCTTCAGATGCAATCGAAGCCGCCTCTGTCAGAAGGGCATCAGCCGCAGCACGGTCTTTTAATCCGGCGGCATTGATTTTAACATTGAGCCAGGCACCGTGTACTGCCGACCAGATGGCCAGAGCACCCACACCGGCGTCCGACACGGAGTTAGGGTTACCTTCAGAGGCCATTGCATCCAGAAGATCAAATGCAGAGAAGGCCTTTTTCATCGTCTCCAGAGGCACACGCGTAGCATAAAGAGTAGCATCCTGAATAGCTGCAGTGCGGATAGCTTTCTCTTCATCAGAACCCTTAGGCAAGCCAAACGCCTCCATTATACGGTTGAATGCATTTGTATCCTCATCCACCAGATGGAGCATCTGCTCTATAATCAGCTCTCCCTGCTCAGCCCATACCGAAAACTTCTCCCAATCAGCATCCCAACCCGGCTTGTGAGAAGAAAGGTTAGCCACCATTGTACCCAATGCCGCACCCAAAGCACCCATATAGGCTGAAATCGAACCGCCGCCCGGAGCCGGTGATTCGCTCGCCGTCTCGAATGCAAAACCGGCGCATGTCATATCCACCAATTTGCGTGGAGCGCCTATCGCTTCCGCATCCTCCATCAGGTACTCTATCACCTTTTCACGGGGATTGAAGGGCTTTAGGTCATCCAGACCCATTGATTTTACTGCAATCTTTATAATTTCATCCTCGGAAATGCCAAGACTGCGTTTCTGTTTTTTAAGATAATATTTGCCCGCATCGATAAGCACCTTTTTGGGAATAAGACCCACTATTTCGGAGCCTGTCACACGGATACCCCGGCTTTGCGCCGACCTGCATACTTCATCAAATGCCACGTGAACCGGAGTCTGCGAAATATCGGTCACATTCATAGATACTTGCGCAATACCATACTCTTCGATAAACCATCCGATGGCCTTACAACCCTTGAGTGTACCGGGAATCCAAACCTCTTTACCGTTTTCGTCTCTTACCACCTTACCCGTGATCGGATCACCCTCGCGTTTTTTTCTTCCTTTTTCGCGTACGTCAAAGGCGATGGCATTGGCACGACGGGTGGAGGTAGTGTTGAGATTGTAGTTGATTGCCACAAGGATATTGCGTGCTCCAATCATCGTACAGCCGGTGTGTGCTACCCTGTCATTGAATACTGCAGGACCAAAATCGGGTTTCCAATTGGGATCCTTAAATTTATCTGCAATGCCCTCATATTCGCCGGCACGACAATTTGCAAGGTTGCGCCTTTCCGGACGGAATGCAGCATTCTCGTAACAATATACAGGGATTCCGAGTTCATCACCCACTCTTTTTGCGAGCTCACGTGCCAGTTGGGCACACTCTTCCATGGTTATATTTGCAATCGGAACGAGAGGACATACGTCAGTAGCACCCATACGGGGGTGTTCTCCATGGTGATGGCGCATATCTATCACCTCTCCTGCCTTCTTTATTGCCTGAAAAGCCGCCTCAACAACTGCCTCAGGGGTGCCGACAAAGGTGACTACCGTACGATTGGTAGCTGCGCCCGGGTCCACATCCAGGAGATTGACTCCATCTATTTTCTCAATTTCGGCCGTAATCTGGCCAATTACCTGCATATCGCGTCCTTCGCTGAAATTGGGAACGCATTCGATGATTTTACGTGTCATTATAAGTTTTTAATATTATTATCTATTCGTTAGTATTCGTGGTCATTCATCACCATCTTTATCTGAGGATCGATTTCCGCCCTAAGTGCCTTGGGATTGAGTTCAAAGTAATGGTAAGGATAGAGAACTGCCGGTTTGATGGTGTTGGCCGCCCTTACAAACTCTGCGTCAGGCATTGTGTAGGGAAGATTTTTGGGGAGAAATGCAATGTCGATCTCTTTGAGAGTTTTCATAAAGGGAATGAACTCGGTATCTCCTGCGAAATAGATCTTAAAACCGCCTAAATCGAGAATATAACCGTTACCGACTCCTTCGGGGTGGAAAGGCTGGTCCTGATCATTCAGATTGTGGATATTATAGGCAGGGACAGCGGTGATTTTAACGTCATCAAGAGTGCAGCTTTCGCCATTCTGCAGTACCTGATAATTATAATGTTTTCTGGGCACCACGGGAGGAATAACCAGTATGGTGTGGTCTTGTACAATATGTACGAGGGCCTCCTCATCATAGTGGTCATAATGGTCGTGAGTGATCAGAATGAAATCTGCAGGAGTCTTGCCTTCAAAAGAACAGACATCGCAGTAAGGATCAAGGTACCAATTCTTACCTTTTATGGTGAAATGTACTGCGGCGTGACCGAAGAGTTCAATCTTCAGCTCGCCTAATGGTGTGTTGTAACTCTGCATAATGGTATTTTTTTTATTTATTATTATATAACGATTTTTCCGTCAAGTATCAGATTTTCCACCAGCGGAGTAGAAAATGCATAAGGGATGAATTCGAGCGAAGGTATAGGTTTTGTGATTATCAGTGAAGCTGCCTTACCGATGGTGATGCTGCCGTGCGTCGCTCCCAGTCCCATTGCGAATGCGCTGTTGAGTGTGGAAGCATTTATTACCTCTTCCGGGGTCATCTTCATTTTCATACAGGCCAAAGCCATCATAAATTTCATATCTCCACAGGGACAGGACCCCGGATTGTAATTGGTGGCAAGTGCCACCGGAATATCATACTGCAGCATTCTACGAGCATCCGGATACTCCATATCCAGGAAAAAAGTAGCCCCCGGTAATAGATTTGCTATTGTCTCCGACTTCTCCAGAACCTCAAATTGAGCGTCACCGGCATATTCAAGGTGAGAAACCGAAGCGGCATCGTATTTTACCCCAACCTCCACACCGCCGGAACAGCTCATCTGATTGGCGTGCACAGAGGCCTTGAGGCCAAATTTCCTACCGGCTGCAAGTATTCTGTCACTCTGCTCTTTAGAGAAGAATCCCTCTTCGCAAAAGACATCTATGTATTCGGCAAGCCCTTCGGCTGCCACAGCAGGTATCATCTCATTTATTATCTCACTGACATATCCTTCATGATTGTCACGGAACCTCTCAGGGAAAGCGTGTGCCCCCATAAAGGTCGCTTTCACCGTAAGCGGAGATTCTTCAGCGATACGCCGTACAACTCGCAACATTTTGATCTCATCTTCCGTAGTGAGACCATAGCCGCTCTTGATCTCTATTGCGCCGGTACCGAAGTGCATAACCTCTTCCACCCGCACCATTGCCTGACGGAAAAGTTCCTCTTCAGACGTCTCGTGAAGTAAACGGGCGGAATTTAGAATACCACCACCGCGAGCTGCAATTTCCTGATAGGATAGACCACGAATTTTATCTATAAACTCAATTTCTCGGCTGCCGGCGTAAACCAGATGGGTGTGGCAATCGCAGAAAGCCGGAAGTACCATTCTACCTGCTGCATCAATCACCTCATTGGTACTACGAGCAAAGTCCTGAGGGAGCTCCGACATAGGACCGAAAGCAGATATTTTCCCCTTTTCAACAAACAGAAAAGCATTATCCATTACCGGCAGGACATCCATCTGTGCACTTCTGAGCGGAGAAGGAGTCTGCTCCCTCACCTGCACCAACTTTCCTATATTAATAATAAGTATAGATGACATAACGGAAATTATTTCTGGTTTCTCAGAAAGAGTATCGAGCGTCGTATATGATGATACATCACCTCATCTTCATCGATGAAGGGCACTACGTCACGATATTCGGCAACGAACTCCTCAAGTATAGGTGAAGTGCGAAACGGCCTACGAAACTCCAGCGCCTGAGCTGCATTCAGAAGTTCTATGGCCAGCAGCGACTCAACATTATGTATTACTTTGACACACTTTGTAGCAGCATTGCCTCCCATACTCACATGATCCTCCTGACCCTGCGAGGAGTCTATGGTGTCTACGGATGCAGGGGTACAAAGCTGCTTATTCTGACTCACGATGGAGGCGGCGGTATAATGAGGTATCATGAATCCCGAATTGAGGCCCGGATGCGCGATAAGAAAGGAGGGAAGTCCTCTTTTACCGGCTATGAGCTGGTAGGTTCTCCTCTCTGAGATACTGCCTAGTTCGGCCATCGCTATTGCGAGGAAGTCGAGATTGATAGCAAGGGGCTGACCATGGAAATTGCCCGCAGAGATTATTAAATCCTCATCCGGGAGGATAGTGGGATTGTCAGTTGCAGAATTAAGTTCGGTAATAAAGACTCCTTCTATATGTGAGAGAGCATCTTTTGTGGCTCCATGTACCTGCGGTATACATCTGAAAGAATAGGGGTCCTGAACATGCTCTTTAGGACGATCGATGATCTCACTCCCTTCCAAATAGATATTCATCATCTCCGCAGTCGTGATCTGTCCCGAGTGGGGTCTGATCTCGTGCACTCCGGGAGTAAATGGCTCGATCCTGCCGTCAAACGCATCGAATGAAAGAGCGGCAATTTTGTCAGCTAGCGAAGAGAGTCTTTTCGCGTGGCAGAGCGACCAGAGTGCGTGTGCCAGCATGAACTGGGTACCGTTTAGCAGAGCCAACCCCTCTTTAGATGAAAGCTTGAGCGGCTTCCATCCAAAAATATTTTCCAACTGTTCACCGGAATATCTCTCTCCTCGATAATCAAAATCTCCCATGCCGAGCAACGGAAGAGACATATTGGCCAGCGGCGCAAGGTCGCCGGAGGCACCTAGAGAGCCCTGGCTATAAACTACCGGTGTTACCCCGTGATTGAAAAAATCCACCAGACGCTGTACCGTCTCAAGTCTGACTCCCGAATAACCGTACGAGAGGGATTTAACCTTTAACGCCAGCATCAATCGCACAATATCTTCTTTTACTTCATCACCTGTACCGCAGGCATGGGACATAACCAGGTTTTCCTGAAGTTTGGAGAGATCGGCAGCACCTACTGCCACATTGCAGAGAGATCCGAAGCCGGTGGTAATGCCATATATAGGCTCAACCTGATTTTCCATCCTCTTGTCAAGGTAA
The DNA here is from genome assembly GCA_002376715.1 of Bacteroidales bacterium UBA3543. Classification (GTDB taxonomy): domain Bacteria; phylum Bacteroidota; class Bacteroidia; order Bacteroidales; family UBA932; genus Cacconaster. Next base: position 24,821 of record DFOK01000012.1, read on the forward strand.
TCACGACACTTTGTGATACGTTCCACAGCCTCATGGCCCAGCTCGATTCGACAGTCCGGCTCCAGCAATGTCATTACATCTGAGAGGCAGTGAATTTTCTCATCTATATAAAAGGTATGCATATATGTTATGATTTGCTTTAGTTTTCCATTAGCAAATTACAATTATAAGATTTTTTTCCAGAATAATCTACAGTTCATTAAAAAAGCCGGTTTAAACCGGCTTTTTTCAATTCAGGAATCATCCCTGATCAGATCACGGCATTAATAACCGGGATTCTGATATATGTCAGGGTTCGAGTTAATCTCATCAATACCTATGGGAAGGATAGCTCTGAAGAATGTTCTGTCAATGGTCTTGTCACGATACTGTGAAGTAGTACCGAAACCCCATGCATCATCTTCAAATGTCACCTTTTTATTCAAGCGCATCTGCTCGAAGAAGAGTTTGCCCTCAGTCAGAAGTTCCCTTCTATACTCATTGTAAACAGCATCTTCATTTATAGTTGAAGCTGTCCAGGCAGGTCTGTCGGGGTCACGCTTTGAAATAGCATTGAGATAGCTTGCAGCAGTAGCCTTGTCGCTCTTGAGAGCACATTCGGCAGCAAGAAGATAAACTTCCGAGAGACGAATAACCTTGATGTTTACTGCAGTATACGTACTCTTGCCATCACCGGCCAGAGTAGGAGAACCCAGATACTTGTAGCAGCAGTCGTCCCAGTCGCTACGTGCCTCTTGCCCCCTCATGTGGTCAAAAGTCATGATACCCCAACGGATATCATTCTCACCCATTATGTTTTTCCAGTATGTACTGGCCAGGAAGTAGCCATATGCACTATTGTGGGCATGTTCCCTGCGACTGTAGCGTACTCCAAGAGAGCTGGCACCAAGGTCACCCTCATTGGGATACATTGCAAGCTCGAAGATGGACTCACTACCGAACTGTGTTTTCCAGGAAGCCACCCAATTTGCGGGCGTGTAGAGTGTATAGGCCTTACTGTCGATGATATTCTTGAAACAGGTCAGTGCTGATGAGAAGTTATCCATATACATATAGACCTTGCCGAGTATTGCCTGATTGGCGTAGTAGTTGACATAACCATTTGACTTACTCTTTGAAATGAGCGGAGCAGCTTTAGTAAGGTCAGCAACTATCTGGTCATACACCTTCTTCACAGGATCTCGCTGAGGTTTTGCACTGGCATCAACCGGAGCTGTCACAACGGGAATACCATGCGATGCGCCACCGTCCATATTGTAGGGCTTACCATAGAGACGAACCAGATCAAAATGGATCAAAGCACGAAGTGTCAAGGCCTGACCGAGCATATCGTCAAGACCGGTAGTGCCCTCCTCTTTGAGAGTCTCAATGCCTTGGATAATATTGTTGGCCTGGAGAAGGCAATCATATCCCCTGATCCAGAAACCAATCTGTGAACCACCTTCAACCCTGTGGGCAAAGTAGTACATATTATCATCAAAACCGGCAGTATAGATGGTGAGGTCACCCCCCTTGGTATCACCATAAAGTACAAAGTTACGGCCGTAATAATTGGAAGATGTCATCTTGTTCATTAGACCGTTGATCATTACCTGAGCGTCAGCAGCACTGGTTATGCTGGTGGAGGAGTCTGCCTGGTTGGTGGGGGTCACATCCAAAAAGCCTTCGCAGGAAGAAATCGCCAGGACGCAGATCAATGAAAGTATTATATTAATCTTTTTCATATTCTTAAACAATTATTTTCATTAGAAACTGATTTCCAAACCGAATGTGTAGGTCTTTCCGATAGGTGTCTCCCAACCTCTTGTACCATAATGGTTGACCTCGGGGTCAGCAATTTTGTACTTGGAGAAAGTGAGAAGATTACCACCATTGAAATATACGCGTGCACTACTCAAACCAACCTTGCTGATCCACTTGTTAGGGAGTCTGTAGCCCAGCGTAATGGTCTTGAGTCTGAGGAACGACGCATTGTGGAGGTGACGTGTACTCTTTTGCATCGAGTCGGTAGGGTCGGTACCGAGAATCTTGGGTTCTGTACCATCAGTGTTGTAGTCAGTCCACATATTTTCGAAATAGAGCTGACCGCGGATACGGTTCCAGTAGTAACCGTCATCGGCCATGTCTTTCCAGGCACCGTCATAGAGATGTCCACCCAGTTTGTAGATAAAGTTAAGACCAAAGGTCAGACCCTTCCATTCCAGATCGGTATTGATACCGCCATATGCGAAAGGAATAGCATTACCTATTACGATCTCGTCGGCATCGGAGAAGTTATAAACCACATTACGACCGTTAAGCTTCGTATCGGAATTATCATTATTGGAATACCAGATATTGAGACCTGTTGCTTTCTCAACACCTGCCCATTCATATCCCCAGAATGCGAGAGTGGACTCGCCTTCGCGATAAATGAATTTTGCACGTGCATCGCTTCCTGTGGGATCGTACCAGATAATATCTTCGCCGTCATAGAGCTCAACCACTTTTGATTTGAGGAATGTGGCATTAAGGCCTGCACTCCATCTGAAGTCGGAATTTCTGATGATATCGCCATTAAGTTCCACTTCCCAGCCATTGTTATTGATTGAACCGATATTCTTGAGGGTAGAGCCGAAACCTGTCACATAAGAGATGGGAACATCCTGGAGCAGGTCTTTGGAATCACGGTTGAAGAACTCCACGGTACCATTCAATCTGTTATCAAACAGACCGAACTCCAATGCAAAGTTCATTGTGTAACTGGTCTCCCAAGAGAGGTTTGCGTCAGCAGCATTTGCAAGTGCTCCACCGGGCTTGGTCATATAAGGATAACCATATGCAGCGAGAGAACGCCAGCCGTAGTTGCTTGAAGGAAGTGTACCGTTGACACCATATGAAGCCCTGAGACGTAGATTGCTAATCACATCCTGATCCTGCATGAATGCCTCATTGCTGATGCGCCATGAACCTGCTACCGACCAGAAGTTACCCCAGCGTGCAGAAGCACCGAGTCTTGAGGAACCGTCGCGACGGAATGATGCAGAAGCATAGTATCTGTTATCGTAGTTGTATTCGGCACGCGAAAGGATGGACATCATTGAGTTACCCCAAGCATATGCGTTGGAGTCCTTGGTACCAGCTGTATAAACAGTAGTAAGCGAACTGGTGGATAGGTCATTACCCGTAGCGCGAATATACTCGGTCCAGTTACGCTCCGCCTCAAAGCCCAGAAGTGCGCTAACACTGTGTTTGCCAAACTCTTTTGCAAAGTTCAGAGTGGATGATGAAACGAGCTTGGTGTAGTCAGTCATCATTTCGGAAACCGAACCATTTACAGAAGAGCCACTGAAGTGCTGTGCGCTGTAGTAGATATGGTCTCTAACCCTGGTATCATCATATGAGAATACAGTGCGGAAATTGAGCCAGTCAGTGAATTTAACTGTGGCTGTCTCGCTGATTGCAAGTTTCAGGGTCTTTGTAGAGTTGTCCCAGTAGTCGTTATAGTATATATTATTCTGGGCAAGAGATTGGTAACGTGCAGTCCATGGTCCGCCTGTCTTGTAGTCATCCGGCCAATAGACAGGCCACAAAAGGTTACGGGTCTGCATGAAGTAGTTGGCAGTCGTGCTTCTTGAGTCGTTATAACCACTTTGGTCTGTGTGTGACACGCTGATATTGGTTGCCAGTTCAAAATGCTTACCTACCTTCTGATTGAGATTTACACGACCGCTGAGACGGTCAAACTCATTTACATATATACGTCCCTGGTCCTTTGTATAGGAGAATGAAGTATAATATGTACTGTTGTCGGTACCACCGCTCACGCTTACATCATAAGTCTGATATACCGCCGTGCGGAAATAAGCATCATCCCAATCAAAATAGATGAGGTTGCCCTGATCGTCAACACGCTTAAGCTGTCCGTCCAAGAGAGCCTCAATCTTAATATTACCGTAACGCTCGGTATCCGGTTTGCTAAATGTATAACCGAACCTATTCCATTTGCTATTGAGCTGACGGAGCGAATATGCGCTTGCATCCTCCGGAGTTCTGCCCTGTTGTGTACGATAGTCCCAGAAAATCTGGTATAGCATATCCACGTTGTCCTGAGGAGAAGCGGTCTCATAGTTATCGGTAGCCCAGCTGGGAGTTATACCTACAGATGCTTTGAAGCTCACTGTGGGACGTCCGATCTTGCCTCTCTTGGTATTGATGAGAATCACACCGTTTGCGGCACGCGAACCATAAAGGGCCGATGCAGCAGCGTCCTTGAGGACTGTGATGGATTCGATATCACTCTGGTTAAGTGTTGACATCACGTTGTTAGAGGTGTAGAGGTAATCACTCATCTGACCTGTGCTACCTGAAACAACGGGCACACCGTCAACCACATAAAGAGGGGCGTTGGAGGCGTTCATAGAACCGATACCGCGAATGCGAACGGCTGAACCGGAACCTGCCTGTCCCGAAGTTGTGGTAATCTGCATACCTGCAACCTTTCCGGTTAGGGCCTGTTCAAATGAAACCGTGGGTACATCCTTGATGGACTCCTGTCTTACAACAGAAGCGGCTCCCGTATAGGTGCCTTTTTTGGCAGTACCATAAGCCACGACCATCACCTCTTCAAGGGCCTCGGCGTCCGGACTAAGGACTACATCGATTCTGGTCCTGCCTCCCACCGGGATTTCTGCATTCACAAAACCGATTGAAGAAACAACGAGAGTTGCATTTGAAGGAACATTCTCCAAGATATACTCTCCATTGTCAGAAGTGGCAACACCGTTCATAGTACCTTTTACAATAACGCTTGCAAAAGGGATCGGCGCACCATCCTGAGAAGAAGTTACCTTACCGGTAATTCTTGTTTGTGCAAAAGCGACATTAACTGTCAATACCGCTAGTGCAAGAAGTAAGATTTTCTTCATAGATAGTTTTTTTGTGTTTGTAATTAATAGATTAAAGGGTTTGTTCTTTTCTAAGTTCGTTGAGTTTTCCTATATTTAAGTCATAAAGTTAAGTATTAATATTTAAAACGGCAAAATATTTTTGTTCGATGCCTCTTGACATCGGAAAATCCAACCTCTTATTATGACTTTTACAGCAGTTTGAAAAATTGTGTAAAAAGGACTTTTCTTTTTAGATTTTTTTAGTCATCTTTGTGCAGCAGCAAAACTTATCACATAAACTCTCACA
>DFOK01000063.1 GCA_002376715.1 Bacteroidales bacterium UBA3543
GCATAATGAGATTTATCAGTAGTTGTTAGTTTGCTATTTTTATTATTTTTGATGCGATCTAAAAGAAACGAAGCTGGTTCATCATTATTATTTTGCGGTACGAGTTTACCCTTTATTGCAAGTTCAAGGACTTTTGATTTAGTTTGTATAATATATTGTTCTAAGGACTCTTTGCTAGTATCTATTTCTTCGATTGCATTAAAAAGTTTTGCAATAACATTTACAATTTGCTGTTGTTCATTTATAGGGGGTAAAGGGAAAGGTGCATTTGTTCCATCATGAGTTCCTAATCTAGGCATTTTAACTCCATAACAACACTCTGCTGTATATTCTAGAAAAAAATTAGACATCAGCACAAATCTTGCAAACTCAGGTACAACAAATCCATTAAAGTCCAAAGGCAGAATCTCTGTAGTACAATATCCTTGTCTATCAGCAACTATAACCTTATTTAAATAAGTCCTTAGTTTACTATATAGAACGTCCCCCTTTTTAAATACATTCCTTATGCTTGTAGTATCTCTATCGCTTTTTAGTGTTCGATTTATTAGTCTACCAGTATCCTTTTCGATATCCTCCAAATCTAAAATCCAAGCATTATCATTAATTTGTGTAGGATTAGATTTCTCACTTTTTCCATAATCGCACAAAAAACCAAGTCTACACCACTCCCAACTCTCTGGTATATCAAATGGTACTTTCTTCCCATAATGCGACTTACAAGAAGTGCTTTTTCACTAATTGTCAATCTATAAGTTGACATCATTAAAATAGTTACTATATTTGCAATATGATTTATTAGTACTAATCCCAAAGTATATGAAGCCCAATGTTGAAAAAATCGAAGCCCTTGTCAGTAATCAGGTATCCGGTTGGCACAAAGATGTTGAGGAAAGAGTTCGCAATAAGTTGTGGGCAGATAAGGCCTTTGACATTGCGTTGACATTGATAAAATACAAGTATGCGTACAAACTCAATCAGGCGGAATTGGCCAGAAAGATTGGAGTTTCAAAGCAATATATCAATAGGATTCTTCAAGGAAAGGAGAACCTCACTCTTGAAACTATTGGTAAAATTGAAGATGCACTCCAAATAAAGTTAATTGATACTAAGATTTCAGATGAAACTGTCAGACCCTCTTCTGCTCCTTATTCTGCGCTAAGAAAATATAAATAGAGCTGATTTAACTTGAGCACAACAGAAAGGATATACAGGTATTTAAAAGAAGTTATTGAACAATAAGCTGTATATAAAAAGCCCAAGAAAAGCCCAAGAAAAGCCCAAGAAAAGCCCAAGAAAAGCCAAACAAAAACATCCAAGAAACATCCAAGAAACATCCAAGAAATTTACAATACTAACCAATAAAATGAGGGCACTACCCGGAAACTACCCAAGAAAAGGCTCAAACTACCCAGAAACTACCCAAGAAAATAGGTAGTACTACCCAAGAAACTACCCGGAAAATAAAAAAACTACCCATTAAAAGCCCTCAAAAAGGCCATATAGTAACTCACGACCAAAGCAAAACGGCGGCAGGACTTATCTCTTGCCGCCGTTTTAGGTCATTCCTCTCCTACCGCTATTTTCCTTTAATATATCCGGCTACTCCAAATTACCAGTGGCCCCTACCCCAACAGCCTGCTCGCTACCGTAAAATAAATCAGCACTCCAAGGATGTCCGCTAAGGAGGTAATCAAGGGTGCGGAGGCGGTGGCGGGGTCCATTTTGAGTTTGGTGAAGATGAAGGGGAGCAGCATGCCGAGGAGGCTGCCGACCATCACTATGGCGGTCATGGTGATGGCGAGTACGAGCATGATCTCGGGGGCGCGGAATGCCGATATGAAGCTGACTCCGAGGGCCATGGTGAGGCCCAAAAGCAAAGAGACTATCAACTCCTTCCCCAGCAATTTGGTCCAGTCCCGAAGTTGTACATCGCCCACCGCGAGGGCTCTAATCATCAGGGTAGCCGACTGGGAGCCGGCATTTCCTCCGCTATCGATCAGCAGCGGCAGGAAAAAGACGAGCGACAAAGCATTCGCAAGCACATTTTCAAAGTTCTGAATCACAGCTCCCGAAAAGATATTGACAAAGACCAGGGCGAGCAGCCAAAGGACTCGTTTCTTATAAAGGAAGGAAACAGTGGCCTGCAGAGGGCTGATAATGGCATCCTGAACTGCACCAAACTTCTGGAAGTCCTCCGTCCCTTCTTCTTCAGCAATGTCGAGAATATCATCGACTGTCACAATTCCCAACAATATTCCCTTCGTATCCACCACGGGGAGCACTACCCTATCGTACTTTTTAAAAGCAGCTACCGCAGCCTCCTGATCATCGAAAGCATTTAGAGAATCGTATTTATAATCCATAAGGTCACTGATCCGCTGCTCCGGAGAAGCAAGAATCACCTCCCGTATGCGGAGTCCATCGAGCAATCGCCACTTATCATCCACCACATAGATTACATTCAAAGTTTCGGAATCGTGTCCGAAGCGACGAATATGAGCCAAAGTCTCCTCCACGGTAAAATGGGGTCTTACAGCCACATATTCCGGGGTCATCAATCGACCGATACTATCCTCGGGATAACCCAGCAACCGGGTGGCTACCGCTCTGTTGTCGGGTGTAAGCAGCTGCATAAGACGCTGCGCCACCTCCCCGGGAAGCTCCTCGAGGAAGGCGGTACGATCGTCCGGCTCCATATCATTGAGCAGATCGGCCACCTGCGAAGCTTGCTCAGCCAATCCTTGTACAATATCTTCTTGTTTATCGTGCGAAAGCTCCTGAAATACCTCTTTCGCCTGTGCGCGTGATAAGAAGCGGAAGAGCACTATAGACTCAAACTCGCTTCCGCGATCAATTGCCTCTGCCAACTGCAGATGGTCGAGGTTCTGCATTGCAGCTCTCAACTCCTTCCAACTCTTCTTTCGGATATACCGAAAAAGAGTTTTAACATCAAAATTCAGCATAATAATCTCCTTTTAGCTTTCCGCCAAAGGAGATCGGTTCCTTCAGAGGAAAGGGTTAGTAAGATTTTTTAAATAATTGGTAACTGTCTCCGTCCATTTTATATAAAAATCCATTTTGGCTTGCAAAGATAATAAATTAAAGATAATCAATCAACTACGTTTGGGAATGGAGAACTTGCCCATATCCACTTTCTCAAGTTCGAGCAAAGCTATTTTCCTTTCAACCCCACCTGCATAACCCGAAAGCGAGCGGCCTGCGCCGACCACCCTGTGGCAGGGGATTATGAGTGAGATGGGATTGCGACCCACCGCACCGCCTACCGCCCGCGGACAGAGACGATCGACACCTTTCTGTTTGGCAATACCCTGCGCTATCTCACCATAGGTCATCGTGCTGCCGTAAGGGATGGAGAGTAAAAACTCCCACACCTCCTTGCGAAATTGGGTTGCACGCAGATTGAGGTTTGGAGTGAAGTCCGGCGCCTTACCGCTGAAGTAAATCCCGAGCCAGCGCATTGTCTCTTCGAAAATGGGCAATTTCTTCTCAACTCCTTCGCCTTCCAGTGTCTCCGCAAAATAGTCCTGATCATCAAACCAGAGCCCCACGAGGGCCTTTCCATCGCTTGCAAGCGTCATCCCGCCGAGCGGGGAATCATAATGCCAGGTATAGTCCATTTGTTTCTTAGTATTTACGGGATTTGGAATAGAATAAATTGATATTTATTTTCGTGAAGGTAGTAAATAATTGCTGCAAAGCCATAAAAGAATTTTGACTGCCGCAATTGATAGGAATAATTGGAATATGTTCCTACTTTTGCATTAAAATTAAAACACTATCGCAATGACTAAAATTAAAAGAATTGCCCTTGTAGCCCACGACAACCGTAAGGCCGATATGGTGGAATGGGTGGAGTGGAATTGGAAGAAGCTGATAAAATACGATCTGATCTGTACGGGAACTACCGGAAAACTGGTGAATGAAACTCTTTTGAAAAAGATGGGAGACGAATCAAATGAAACCATTTCGATGAAACGTCTTAAATCGGGTCCTTTGGGCGGTGATCAACAATTGGGCGCTTTAATTTCCGAAGGTAAGGTGGACATGCTGATATTTCTATGGGACCCTATGACACCACAGCCTCATGACGTCGATGTCAAGGCTCTGCTCAGACTTGCCACTCTCTACAATATCCCTACGGCAGTAAATCGTTCTACAGCCGACTTTATGATAAGTTCCATGCTGATGGATACTAATTACAAACCCATTCGGAAAGATTACGGCAGCTACATCAACAGAAAACTGGATATCAAATAGTCACACTTTGACCCATCCCTATTATTTTTCGTTTAAACTCCAAAACTATTCATAACAATACAAAACCGGCGGCAGAAGATTCTACCGCCGGTTTTATTTTAACAAGAACAATATAAAACTTTACCAGGGCCAGCCCAGAACGCCGCCTTCCAGCAGTTTTACATTTGTATATCCATATTCCATAAGTGCTCTGACTGCCTCATATCCGCGCAGGGATATTTTACACCAGGCAATTATCTCAGCATTCTTATCTTTTGGTAATTCATCCCAACGATCTCTGAATTCCCATTGAGGAATTAATTTTTCCCCTATTCCTATCTTCATCACTTCAAATTCACCGGGATTACGGAGGTCCATCAAGAACATCGGATCCTTTCTCTCCAACTTCGCTTTCAGCTCTGTAGGAGTGATTCCCACGAAGAGACCATCCAGCTTATTCTGCATGATGTGTGCTGTAGCAATACTGTGGTCGATTGCAAGAGAATAAGGAGGAGCATAAGGCAAATCGAGATTGAGCATATCCTCAACAGTCATCTTGGCCTGAATAGCCATCGCCCAGGTGGTCACTTGTTTGCTGACATCACCGGGGCCAAGAACTTGTGCACCGAGGATACGGTTAGTGTTCTTATCCACAACCACTTTGGTAATCAGAATATTGGCTCCCATAAAGCCGGGCTTGTCAGGACTCACGTTTATAACCGTCTCTATATTGTCAAATCCATGTCTGGCAGCACCTTGTTCTGAAAGTCCTGCAGCACCTACTCCATAGTCAAACACTTTACAGATACCACTTTGGATAGTTCCGTGGAATTGTGAGACATTCCCTTTTATCACATTATCACCCGCCACTCTACCTTGCAGGTTTGCCAGATCACCTAGGGGTGCATGGACTTTTTTACCCGAAATAAGGTGAGGGATCTCAATACAGTCACCGATGGCATAAATATCGGGGTCGGAAGTCTGCATGTAGGAATTTACTTCAATCGCTCTGCACTCACCTATCTTCAATCCGGCTTCTTTCGCCAAGTTTATATTAGGTCTGACTCCGGTAGCTACCACAGCTATCTCGCATGGTATTATCGTTCCGTCCTGAAGCTTTACGGCTTTTAATTTCCCATTCTCACCGATAAATTCAGCAACCGCATTGTTGAGAATTACATTAGCCTTTGTCTTGAGATATTTCTCTACATGTAGTGACATATCTTTGTCAAGGAATGGCAAAAGTTGCGGTAATAGCTCCACAAGCGTCACTTCAATGTCTGATAGTACTAAAGCCTCACAGGTTTCAATACCGATGAGACCCCCACCGATTACTACTGCGTTTTTAACTTCACCCTCATCTCCTATTTTTCTCAAAAAATCCGAATCGGCCATGGACTGTAAAGTAGTAACTCCCTTTAAATCAATACCCGGCACGGGGGGTTTGAAAGGTGTAGCACCCGTTGCTATTACCAGTTTGTCGTATGGCAATGAAGATGTCTCACCGGTAAGTAAATTCTTGTATTCTACTCTCTTGTTATCGCGGTCAATTTTGGTCACTTCCGTATTGACGAGAGCTTTGATTCTCTTTGCATCCCAAAAGAAATTTGAATCGCGCACCAGCCCCGCCGGAGTGGCCAATAGTTGATTGCGATCATCAAATACGCCTGCCACATAATAGGGATATCCGCATGAAGCCATTGAGAGTTCCGGTGCTTTTTGAATAATGGTAATCTCTGCATTTTCATCCAGACGACGTGCTCTTGAAGCAGCTTTGGGACCGGC
>DFOK01000117.1 GCA_002376715.1 Bacteroidales bacterium UBA3543
TTTCCGAGAAAGTTGAAGGGCAGAAAAAGAAAGTGACCAGGGAAGTTGTCGGAGAATACACTTTTGACCGGATAAAGTCGGCTAAACCCGTCATTAAATTTGACAAGTATAAAAATAGATAAAAACAATAATTTTTAATAATCAAAATGGAAGGTTTAAACCTAGTCAGCACATTTGCTGAATTCAAAGATCAGAAAAACATAGACAGGGCCACCATGATGGGCGTGCTCGAGGATGTATTCCTCTCACAGCTCAAAAAAATGTATAGCGAAGATAGCGACTTCGACATTATAATCAACATTGACAAGGGTGACCTCCAGATTTTCTGGAACAGGGAAGTAGTAGAAGAGGTTACCGACCCCATGACAGAGATCTCTTTCGAGGAGGCCAACAAGATTGACGAATATGACCTGGGAGAAGAATGTTCAGTGGAGATCAAACTCTCCGATTTCGGCCGTAGAGGCATTCTTAACCTCAGGCAGAGTCTTTCAGGACGCATTATGGACATTGAGAAAGCCAACCTTTACAACAAATATAGTACAAAGGTCGGCGATCTTTTCGTAGGCGAGGTTTATCAGGTATGGAAGAGAGAAGTCGTACTTAGGGATGACGAAGGTAATGACCTGATTCTTCCAAAAGAGGAGCAGATTCCCGGTGACTTTTTCAGGAAGGGTGATACTGTAAGGACCATAATCAAAGAGGTCAGATTCAACAACAGCAATACACCCGTAATTATCCTCTCACGCACATCTACTGAATTCCTGGCAAGACTGTTCGAGCAGGAGGTTGCAGAGATTTTCGAAGGTCTGATCACTATCAAGAAAATCGTCAGAATACCCGGCGAGAGAGCTAAAGTTGCCGTGGAGTCATATGACGAGCGTATTGATCCGGTAGGAGCCTGTGTAGGCGTAAGAGGTAGCCGTATTCATAGCATTGTCCGCGAATTGCGCAACGAAAATATAGATGTCATCCCCTGGACCAACAACAAGTCACTGCTCATCACAAGAGCACTCAGTCCTGCAAAAATCTCTTCTATGACATTCAACGAAGAGGCAAATCAGGTGAATGTCTATCTCAAACCCTCCGAGGTTTCCCTCGCAGTGGGCAAGGGTGGTAGCAACATTAACCTTGCAGGTGAACTTGTAGGCTATAAACTTGAGATTTATCGTGATGATGACGGCCTCGAACCCGAAGAGGATGTTTTGCTCACAGAATTCAGCGACGAGATTGATATGTGGATTATAGAGCAACTGCAGAAAATCGGGTGTGACACTGCCAAGAGCGTTCTCGCGCTTTCAGTGGAAGATATCGTAAAGAGGGCTGACCTTGAAGAAGAGACCGCAATCGAGGTACATAAAATCCTCAGAGCGGAATTTGAAGACTAATTTTAACAATTATATATATCGGGAGGAAATATATGTCAGATCAGAAACAATATAGAATAAAACAGGTAGCGACAGCCTTTAACATCAGTACCGGCACACTACTCGAATTCCTTGAAAAGAAAGGACATGGAGGCGACCTGACCATAACGTCCAAAATTTCGCAAGATATCTACGATCTTGTTGCAAAGGAGTATGGACAGGATAAAGCCATTAAGGAGGAATCAAAGAAGATTGTGAGGAAAGTAAAGGAAATCACTGATATGGAGCACCGTAAGGAGCAACAGGAAGAAGAGCCGGTCGAAGAGGTGATCATAAAGAGCAGAGTGCTGTCAAGCCCGGAGAAACAGGTAAAAACTCCCGAACCTGTACCTGAAGAGACAGTTCCCGTTATTAAGCCTGAAATCCCTGAGATTAAGGTTATCGGAAAGATAGAGCTTGACGAGAAAAAAACCAAAACCCGATCCAAACCCAAACAAGAAAAGAAGGAAGCCACGAAGGAAGAGCCTAAAAAGGCATCAACAACACCTTCTGAGCCGGAGAAAAAGAAAAAAACTTCTGAAAAAAAGAGCGCGACTCCTGCACAGGAAGAAAAATCGAAAGAAACTAAACAGATAAAGAGTCACTTACGGAAGTTACCGGGTCCGAAAATCGTAGGACATATCGATATCTCCCAATTTGAGAAAAAGGAGAAACCAAAGAGTGAAAGGAGTGACAAGAGTGAGAAGAGCGAACAACAGATTGAGAAGAGAAGCAAAGGCAAGAGGGAGCGTATCCAGAACAGTAAAAGGGTGGATGTTACCAAAGCCCATCAGGAGCACAAAAAGCAAAAGGAATCTCATAGCGGAGGTAAGGGCAAATACAGCAAAAAAGATCGTTTCAAATCAGTACGCCCGGAAATTGATGAGGACGAGGTACAAAAGCAGATCAAAGAGACCTATGCCCGTATGACAGAGGGCCGAGGAAAGACCAGAGGATCAAGGCGCCGCCGCGAAAAGAGAGAAATAATCTCCCAAAAGGCACAGGAAGAGCAGATACTTCAGGAACTTTCCAGCAATGTTCTCAAGGTAACCGAGTTCGTTACAGCCAACGAACTTGCAATCTTAATGAACAACACTCCCGTGACCAAGGTTATAGAGGCCTGTATGAACCTCGGAATGATGGTTTCCATCAACCAGCGTCTGGACGCAGAGACACTCGTACTTGTGGCAGAGGAGTTCGGATATGAAATAGAATTTGTAACGGTAGAAACCCAGGGAGCCATCGAGCAAGAGGAAGACAAGGAGGAAGATATGGTTGAACGTCCGCCCATCGTTACCGTCATGGGTCACGTGGACCATGGAAAGACTTCGCTGCTTGACTATATCCGCAAGGCGAATGTAATTGCCGGAGAGGCAGGTGGAATTACCCAACATATCGGCGCTTACAATGTAAAACTCCCTTCAGGCAGACGTATTACATTCCTCGATACTCCGGGTCACGAGGCATTTACGGCAATGCGTGCACGCGGTGCCAAAGTTACTGACGTAGCCATTATCATCGTTGCCGCTGACGATGCCATAATGCCCCAGACAGTTGAAGCTATCAGCCACGCGCAGGCAGCGGGTGTGCCGATGATTTTTGCAATCAATAAAATTGACAAACCTGGCGCCAATCCTGAGAAAATCAAAGAACAACTCGCAAATATGAATATCCTCGTGGAGGATTGGGGTGGCAAATATCAGTGCCAGGAAATCTCCGCCAAGAAAGGTATCAATATCAAGGAACTGCTTGAGAAAGTGCTTCTTGAGGCAGACCTGCTTGAACTGAAGGCCAATCCGGACAAGCGTGCCGTAGGCAGCGTAATCGAGTCCTCACTCGACAAGGGACGTGGCTATCTGGCCACTGTTCTCATTGAGTCGGGTACTCTAAAGGTCGGTGATGTAATGCTTGCAGGATGTTACACCGGCCGCGTTAAAGCCATGTTCAATGAACGCGGGCAGCAAATCACTGAAGCGGGACCTTCAACACCTGTATCAGTACTGGGTCTCAACGGAGCACCTACTGCAGGTGACACCCTCAATGTGCTTGAAGATGAGAAGGAGGCGCGCGACATCGCAAATAAGAGAGAGCAGTTGATACGTATCCAGGGTATCCATACCCAGCCTCATATTACTCTTGAGGAAATCGGACGTCGTATTGCACTTGGCAACTTCAAGGAACTCAATATCATCGTTAAAGCCGATGTGGACGGATCCGTCGAGGCACTTGCAGACTCCCTCATAAAACTCTCTACGGAAGAGGTTCAGGTTAAGGTAATACACAAAGCTGTAGGTGCCATCTCGGAGAACGACGTTATGCTGGCTTCGGCATCCAACGCGGTAATTATCGGATTCCAGGTGCGTCCTTCCATGGAGGCACGCAGACTTGCTGAAAGTGAGAGTATCGAGATACGTATCTATTCAGTGATTTACGATGCCATTGAAGAGGTTAAGAGCAGTATCGAAGGTATGCTCGCCCCCTTGGAGAAAGAGGAAGTCACTGCTACTGCAGAGGTACGCGAAATTTTCAAAATTTCCAGAGTCGGCACCATCGCCGGCTGTATGGTAAAAGAGGGTAAACTGATCCGCACAGCCAAGATAAGAGTAATCCGCGATGGTATTGTGATCTATACCGGCAAACTCGGATCGCTCAAGCGATTTAAGGATGATGTCAAGGAGGTTGCTTCGGGATTTGACTGCGGTCTGAATATCGATGGATTCAACGATGTCAAAGTAGGTGATATCATCGAGGCTTACACCATTGTCGAAATCAAGCGTAAGCTCTAATCAGACAAAAGTGACCATAGATCCCGGGAGTGCCATACGGCATTTCCGGGATTTTCTTTATTGAAAGGATTGTAATAAAAACTATCTATTCCGAACTCAATTGCGCCTACTATGTCATTGGGATAATCATCCCCGATCATGATTGTACGGGCTTTTATTATTTCATCAATCTCCACTCCTTCCCCACAAAGAGCCTCAAGTGCTTTTTGAAAAATGAGCGGGTCCGGCTTGTGGACCCCCACCTCTTCC
This sequence comes from Bacteroidales bacterium UBA3543, assembly GCA_002376715.1. GTDB lineage: Bacteria > Bacteroidota > Bacteroidia > Bacteroidales > UBA932 > Cacconaster. The sequence goes on from DFOK01000117.1 coordinate 4,439, forward strand.
GAAATCATAACTGCTCTGAAAAAATGATCTATTTGCGAGACACGTAATTTGCGATACTGTACCTCTTTGAACCCATTGGAGACAATGGCCATTTTGCCGCCACGTGCAGCAATAGCTTCCAAGACTTCGCGCGCTCCGGGCATAAGAATATCTCCGAGAGCCATAAAATCGAGGTAATCCTTGCCCATCTGTTCGGCTGCAGCGGTATCGTCTATGCCGTAATGCTCTCTTAAAGTTTGATGGAAACGCTCACGCCTCAAATACTCCTTTGCAATAATTCCGGCCTCATAATCATCCCAGAGACGGCGATTGATCACTTCATATCTTTCGAAGAAAGTCTCCCTATCTCCTATCGGGAGATTCCATTTATCGAGCAGCATATGCATTGCCGCATTGGCATTCGCGTCAAAATCCCAGATTGTCCTGTCAAGGTCCAGAAGAAAATAGTCGTATCTGTCAATTATCATTGGCTATTTACAGTAATAGTCAATCATCCTTTGAATTGCAGCATTACATACAGGGCAGAAACCCTCTGCAGTATTGCTTTTCATACGACAATCAAGATAGGGTCTGTAAATTCCTTTAGCAGAGTACCCTCCCCCTTCAAATGCCCCAACAACGTCTTTGTATATCTCCTCGTTGGGTGTAGGTATTGGAGTACCCTCTTTTACCATAGAGGCCCATTTAGAAGAGAAATCGGCCAGTGTGGTCAAGTTGGGCTCCCAGGGCTCGACCGACATGTCGTACATATCCTCATAAGCGACATGAGAATCATAATACTCATCGCCCAAGCCGGCAAAACTATGTCCGAATTCGTGTACCAGGACTTCAGCTTCATATTTGTTGTCCGACATACCCAGACCATAATAATTGTAGATACCCCCGCCACCATATTTGTCTGTATTTACAATTACATAAATTGCATCACAGGGAGCATTGGAGACCAGTTGAGAAAGTTTTTTATGGTCGGGGAGAGTGAGATACCTCTCTATGAAAAATGTATTGAAATGGGAGTCGGCAACAGTATTTTTCCAGATGTTCTGATGGGGAATGTCAGTACCGGAATCGATGGAAATCGACTCTACGGCCCAGATATTGAAATCACTCTTACGCGATTTATAAGGCTCGATGTCAAAGAGATAGCCGATGAATTTATTCACATCCCTGCGATATTTTTCCATCTCCCCTTCCGTATACCCTTCAGCGACAAATACCAGGTCAACTTTGTTTTCGGACGGTCCGTTATACAACACCTTCGCTACTTCAAAATTGTTTTCTTTATCACGATTGATGGAGGAGTCTTTGGGGTCAATTTCGAAACTGGAAAGTTCAGACAATTGGCCGCTTTTTTTGATTCTCTCCGATATTACAACTTTCACCTTTTTTTTAGGAAATGGTATTCTTAACGAGTTGTTGTATGACTTATTTACTCTTGATGCCTCCGGAGTTGTCCTCCATTCGGCAAAAAGAGAACAGAAGCCCTGAGAAAAGATCTTCGTTCCGTCAGCTGCATATACATCAATAGTATACTCACCATAATCGAAATCGGGCAACAGGTGCTCCCTGGTGCCACTCCACTCCTTCTCAAAATGAAGACCGTCGAGATAGACGTTCTGAGTTTTCGAATTGCCGACAAACATCAGATCAATTCTGAGCCTGTCCTGAGTAAAATGATCATTATAACCTCCTTGAGCACTGCAGCCCTGCAGGCTGCAGGAGGTAGTAAGCAACACCAGCATCAGAGTTGGGACTGCTATATTAAAAAAACGTTTCATAATGATTGAGAATTAGATTCCTGTATAATTGTGCGGCGTAATGGCCTTTAGTTCATTCTTCACCTCTTCCGATACATTGAGGCTCTCAATAAAGGCTGCTATGGAAGCGGCAGAAATGTGTTCATTGCCGCGAGTGAGCTCTTTGAGAGTTTCGTAAGGATTGGGATAGCCCTCTCTGCGCAAGATTGTCTGGATAGCCTCAGCTACTACCGCCCAGTTGGCCTCAAGATCCGCTTCGAGTGCCGAACGGTTGAGTATGAGCTTATCCACCCCCTTGAGTATCGATTTGAGCGCGAGCAGTGAGTGAGCCAAAGGTACTCCTACATTGCGTAATACAGTGGAGTCGGTCAGGTCGCGCTGCAATCTGGACAAGGGAAGTTTGGCCGCCAGGTGCTCGTATAAAGCATTTGCCACTCCGAGATTACCTTCGGCATTCTCGAAATCGATTGGATTGACCTTGTGCGGCATTGCTGAAGAGCCCACCTCCCCCGCTTTCACCTTCTGGCGGAAATACTCCATCGAGATGTAGGTCCAGATATCGCGGCAGAGGTCAATCAGTATGGTATTGATGCGTTTGAGATTGTCAAACAGGGCTGCGAGATTGTCGTAGTGCTCTATCTGTGTTGTAGGATAAGAACGCTTCAGCCCTAATTTGTCCTCAATGAAATGTGATGCGAAACTATTCCAGTCTATGGAAGGATAGGCCACGTGATGTGCATTCAAGTTGCCGGTGGCTCCTCCGAATTTGGCAGAATAAGGAAGTGAGTTTAACTGAGTTTTCTGTTCTTGCAGACGTGCAGTAAAGACTCCTATCTCTTTGCCGAGTCTTGTAGGGGATGCCGGTTGACCGTGTGTGCGGGCAAGCATCGACACCTGCGCCCATTCCTGCTCCATCTTCCGAAGAACGGAAAGCAGATTCTCGAAAACGGGCATATAAACATCCCTGATGCCTTCCAGGAGTGAAAGTGGGGTAGCAGTATTATTGATATCCTGTGAAGTGAGACCGAAGTGGACAAACTCGACATATCGTTCCAGGCCCATTTTCCTGAATCTTTCCTTTATGAAATATTCCACAGCTTTAACATCGTGGTTGGTGATCTTTTCGGTAGCCTTTATTTCGAATGCCTCTTCGAGGCCAAAATCCTGATAGATTTTCCGCATCGCGGGAAAAAACGAAGGGCTGACTCCCTGAAGCTGCGGCAGAGGAATTTCGCAAAGCGCAATGAAATACTCAATCTCCACCCTCACCCTGTAACGGATGAGCGCAAATTCTGAAAAATAATCACCAAGTTGCTCAGTCTGAGCACGGTATCTGCCATCTACGGGCGATATTGAGATCAAAGGGTCCAACATACTCCTTTTATTATACAACTTACAAATGTACTGATTTATTTCAAAAATTCATAGAGGGTAACGCAGCCGCGGGCAGCAGCCACATCGTGTACCCTCAAAATATCGGCTCCTGCCAGCAAAGCCTGCAGATGGAGCGCCGTAACTGCTTCCAGAGACTCTTCGGGCGTTATGCCGAGAGGTTGGTAAATCATTCTCTTACGAGAAATACCTACTAAAATCTTCCTGCCACATTTCTTCAACTCCGGCAATCCTTTGAAAAGACGATAATTGTCTTCAATACTCTTGGAAAAACCGAAACCGGGGTCAAGGATCCAATCCCTCACACCCTTAGCAGCCGCTATCTCCCCGAACTTTCTGAAATAATCCGCTACCTCTTCTACCACATCCTCATATTCATAATTGTGGTGCATCGTCACACAATCACCCTTGCGGTGCATAGCTATATACTCCAGATCCAATTCGGCAACCCTCTCCAACATCCCCGGATCCTCCTCTCCCGCTGAAATGTCGTTGACGACGAAGGGACCGGCAGTCTCATACACCCTGCTCACAATCTCCTTCCTGTAGGTATCCACTGAAAACCTCACTCCCGCGAATCGTGAAGCAAAAAGCTGCACCACCGGCGACAACCGCTCCCATTCCTGCTCCAGAGAGACCGGCGCCATATTGGGACGGGTGGAAACAGCACCGATATCTATGCTATCCGCTCCCTGCTCAAGCATTGTTTCAACCCTCGCAATAAAGGCATCCTTCTCTTTCGCACGACTTTGTGCAAAAAAGGAATCATCATTGACATTGACGATTCCCATAATTTCTATTCTATGTTTTTCCATAATCCGAAGATATAAGTTAACTTTGTAGGATAAAATACAAAGATATAAATTTATGCTGATAGTACTTGAAGGACTTGATGGAGCCGGTAAATCCACACAGCTCACAATGGTCTCCAATTATATGGAATCGCGCGGACATAAGGTCGAATATCTCCATTTCCCCAGATTCGACGCTCCGGTTTTCGGAGATCTCATCGCAAGATTTCTCAGAGGGGATTTCGGTTCGATAGATCAGGTGCATCCACAACTTGTAGCACTGCTTTTTGCAGAGGACCGCAGGGATGCAGCTCCAATGTTGCGCAATTGGCTAAATGAGGGAAGATGTGTGGTGCTTGACCGATATTACTACTCCAACATAGCGTTTCAGTGCTCCAAGTTCGAGTCGGCTGAAGAGTCACGCCGGCTCAGAGACTGGATTATAGATGTGGAGCTCGGACATTTCGACATTCCGGCACCGGATCTCAACCTTTTCCTAGATGTACCTATCAATTTTGTAGATTCGAAGCTTAGCGCTTCGCGAAAAGGAGACGACCGCTCCTACCTTGAAGGCAAGATTGATATACACGAGGCCGATATTGACTTCCAAATAAAGGTTAGAAATATCTATCTGGAGCAATGCGCTCTGGATGAGAATTTCAAGAGGATCGATTGCAGTGACGGGAATGGCAACATGCTTCCTGCAAACGACATTTTCATCAAAATACGAACGGAGATAGAGGCAGTAATATGAAGTTATCAAAAGCTCTATGCCGGCTCATCTTCGGCCTTACATTCATACTTTCGGGTTTTCTCAAGCTCACCGACCCTATCGGTACTGGACTGATCATCCTGGAGTATCTCGCGGTTTTTCATATGGGATTTCTCAATGCCGCTTCAATTGGCATCGGCATTGCGCTGTCAGCGATAGAGTTTCTTATAGGTATCTCCATTCTTCTGGGATTGAGGATGAGATTTTTTACCTGGTTAGGGCTTGGCTTTATCTCATTTTTCACCCTGCTCACGCTTTATCTGGCCATATTCAATCCTATCACCGATTGCGGCTGCTTCGGCGAAGCGATTCACCTGACCAATTGGGAGACTTTCTACAAAAATCTTGTGCTGCTGACCTGTGCGCTGGTGCTCTTTTTCAACCGCAAAAGCTTTATCCCCATCGCTCACGCCGCTTTTGAATGGGTAAGTGTGGGACTTTTCTTAAGCGTAGCACTGCTGATTGCAATTCCAACCTATTACAATATCCCACAGATTGATTTTACTGCCTATAAGATAGGAACCGACCTTGATGTGCTGACCAGGGAGTCGCACGCTGAGTATGAGACTGTTTTCGTCTACTCAAAGGATGGTAAGCAAAGGGAGTTTGATCTCCACGATCTGCCCGACTCCACCTGGACATTTGTGGACTCAAGAACGGAGCTGGTTTCCGGGTCGGCGGAATTGGCGCAAGTGGATATATCACTCAGGGATACATCCGGAGAGTATTGTACTGAAATACTCTTACAAGAGGGATCCTTAGTAGCGGGAGTGATATGGGATCCCGAGGATATGACTCCACAAATGTGGAGCAATCTGGCCCTCTTGAAGTCCGAATCAATTTCGTCAGGCAGCCGGTTTATACTCCTGAGCACCGTCAGGGAGTTTGAGGAGAGTCCGGTGGAAGCATTTTTCCCTCAGGAAATAATCTATACAGCTGACCGCAAGGCTCTGATGACACTTGTGCGCTCCAATGGAGGAGGAGTCTATTTCAATGACGGAACTATTATCCACAAATGGGCCTCACGCAGAATTACTTCTGAAAGAATATCTGACATCCTTTCGGAAGATAGCGATCAGGTAGTTCTGAATGACTCCATCCACCAACGTCTCTACATCAACATTCTGCTCATCGGCATCATTCTGATAGTCATCCTGATGCGCTATTTCTGCAAATTTTTCTATACGCACAAAGAATAGGTGCGGGGTACGCGTTGCGTGGTGCGTGGTGCAGGGTAGTTCTGTCTCGTCCTAAAAAAAGTT
>DFOK01000015.1 GCA_002376715.1 Bacteroidales bacterium UBA3543
CTTATGGCGGTTATTACACGCAGGAAGAAGCGAGAGAGTTGGTTGAATATGCAGCAAAACGACATATCACAATTATTCCTGAAATAGAGATGCCGGGACATTCTGAGGAGGTTTTGGCCGTTTATCCGCATCTTGCATGTACCGGAAAGCCATATACAAGTAGCGAATTCTGTATTGGCAACGAGGAGACTTTTGTTTTTCTGGAGAATATACTGGATGAAATTCTGGATATTTTTTCCTCTGCTTACATCCATATCGGGGGCGATGAAGCGAGTAAAGAGCATTGGAAAAAGTGTCCCAAATGTCAGGAACGCATTAAAAAAGAGAATTTAAAGGATGAGGCTGAACTGCAAAGCTATCTAATCAAACGAATAGAAACATATCTGCACTCGAAAGGCAGAGAACTGATCGGTTGGGATGAGATTTTGGAAGGCGGATTGGAGAAAAGTGCGATTGTAATGAATTGGCGCGATGAAAAAATAGGGATAGAGGCTGCACAAAGCGGACATAAGGTGATTATGACACCCGGAAAATACACTTATTTCAACAGCTATCAAAGTTCACCCGAAAAAGAGCCGGAAGCCTTGGGTGGATTCTTACCTCTGGAGAATGTTTATGCTTATAACCCTGTTCCCGATAGCCTTTCTGCCAATGAGACAGATAAGATTTGGGGTGTTCAGGCATGTCTGTGGACGGAGTATGTCCCCACCGAAGAGCATGCCGAGTATATGCTTTATCCACGTATGTTGGCTCTTGCAGAAGTAGCCTGGACAAATCCCGATAACAAGTCTTGGGAGTCCTTTAACTATCGTGTTAATCGATCTGTTCCAATTCTACAGCAGAAAGGTTATAACACTTTTACCTTGAGCAAAGAACCGGAAATTTTAATGGAAAATGATTCCCTCAATAAAGCAATCGCCATTGCTTTAAAGTCGGAAATATATCCGGTAGAGATAAGATACACAACAGAGGGTTCAGCAGTTACGAGTGAGTCCCAGTTATATGAGGGTCCGATTTTAATAAGAGATTCAGCAAATCTGAAAGCCCAACTGTTTAGAGATGGACAACCTTTGGGCGATGTGATTGAACAACGAATTGATTATCACAAAGCGATAGGGAAAAAGATGGAATATCTCAATCCATACAACAGATACTATCCTGCAAACGGAGAAACTAGCCTGATTGATGGATTGTACGGCGGTTTTTCGCATGGCGACGGCTTTTGGCAGGGCTTTATCGGAGCACCCTTTGACGCGATTATCGATTTAGACGAAATAGATTCACTACGTCATATCCGCATCAATTTTTTACAGAATTCAAACGCTGAAATCTGGCTCCCAAAAGAGATTACAATTGCACTTTCCAACGAAAGAAAAGGGGATTTTGAACCGGTTGCTACTTTTAATAACAACATCTTAAGCGATAAAGCAGGCACATTCTTCAAATCATTTGAATGGAACGGCTCCTACCAAGCCCGCTTCATACGCATCACTGCAACCATTAATCCTGCCGTTCGCGGATGGGTCTTTGCCGATGAAATTGTTGTATGGTAGGATGAGCTGTCAGCCATTCATTATCTGCAATAATTTTACCATAGATGGCAGTATTAAATGAGTTACAGCGTATATGTAATATACGTCACTCATGATATTTGAAAATACCAATACACATCATCATGAAAAAGATTAATATCATTTTGGTACTTCTTGTTTCAACGATGATCACTTTGTCTTGTGATAAGGACCGAGGTCGCAGTTGGCCTCCTATACCTCCCATAGCAGTCAGTGTTTATGTGGAAGATAAATATGGAAGGGATTTGCTCGATCCTGATTCCAAATACTTTTTTGCAGACTCAGTCGTGCTTGAACATAGAGGTAGTGAATATCGGTTGTATAATTCGAAAATAGAGACTAAAAGCTATGTGTCTAGATATGTGGGTCTCTCATTAATGAACAAACATGGCAGATATTACCTTAGTTTTGGGGCTTTTGATAATATAACCGATTATGAAACTGACTTTATTTTTCATTGGAAAAATAATACGACAGATACTATCCATTATATCAGATACCGAGATTACGATCTTCATGTACTCTGCGAGAAGTGGCAACTCAATGGCGTGGAGACCACTCATCCGATTGTTATTAAAAAAGCAATTGGCCATTAGTCATTAGCTATTAGCGTTGGCTATTGGCCGAAAATCATATACCACGCAACTTGCAATACGCAATACTACATACTACACACTAGAAACTCGGAACTAACCCGAAACGGACATTTTGTCAGTTTCGGGGGATGGTACTCTTTTTGCCCTCTTGTGTTAAAACAAAGATTATAAACAGTTTTAATATAAGATTATGGCAAAAGGAACAATTGGAGTAACTACCGAGAATATATTTCCGGTAATTAAAAAATTTCTTTATTCAGATCACGAAATATTTATACGCGAACTTGTAGCAAATGCGGTGGATGCCACCCAGAAGCTAAATACGATTGCCAACAGCGGTGAATTCAAAGGTGAGTTGGGCGATTTGACCATCTGGATTGACCTGGATCCCAAGGAGGGTACATTGAAAATCACCGACCGCGGTATCGGTATGACAGCGGAAGAGGTTGACAAATATATCAATCAGATCGCATTTTCCAGCGCAGGCGAATTTCTCGAAAAATATAAGGATCAGGCAGCCGGCATCATCGGTTATTTTGGCCTCGGTTTCTATTCGGCCTTTATGGTCTCCAAAAAGGTGACTATTGACACTCTTTCCTGGAAAGAGGGTTCCAAGGCTGTCAGATGGGAGTGTGAGGGAGATCCCGAGTACACAATGAGCGATTCCGACAAACAGGACAGAGGCACTACGATAACCCTTCATCTGGATGATGATTCAAAAGAGTTTGCTCAAGACCACAAAATCAGTGAATTGCTACACAAATATTGCAAGTTTATGCCCGTTCTCATTGCTCTGGGTAAAAAGAAAGAGTGGAAGGATGGCAAATATGTCGATACCGACGAGGACAATATCATCAATAGCATAAAACCTCTCTGGACACTCATGCCGACTGAGTTAAAGGATGAGGATTATATGGAGTTTTATCGTGAACTCTATCCCATGCAGGATGATCCGCTCTTCTATATCCACCTCAATGTGGATTATCCATTCAATCTGACAGGTATTCTCTATTTCCCCAAGATCAAAAATCAAATTGACGTAGTTCGTAATAAAATCCAGCTCTTCTGCAATCAGATGTTTGTTACAGACTCGGTAGAGAACATCGTCCCCGAGTTCATGACGCTTCTCCATGGTGTAATCGATTCTCCTGATATTCCTCTGAACGTCTCGAGGAGCTATCTGCAGTCGGATGCCAACGTGAAGAAGATTTCCGGTTATATTACCAGAAAGGTAGCTGATCGTCTTGAGGAAATTTCCAAGAATAATAAGGAAGAATTTGAGTCGAAATGGGATAATCTCAAGCTCTTTATCGAATATGGAATGATTACTGACGAAAAATTCAACGAAAGGGCTCTCAACTTCGCACTTTTCAAGAATACCGACGGTAAATACTTCAACTACGAGGATTATCGCAAGGCAATCGCAACTGAACAGACCAACAAGGATGGCAAGGTGGTCTATCTCTATGCTACTGATGCAGAAAAACAGTATCAGTATATTGAAACCGCCAAAAACAAAGGTTACGATGTGCTCTTGTTTGATTCTCCGCTGGATTCACACTTCGTATCCATGCTGGAGCAAAAGCTGGAAAACTCGACTTTCGCTCGCGTTGATGCGGATTCTATCGACAAGCTCATAGCAAAATCAGATGTTGAAAAATATGAGATCACTGAAGAGGAGCAGAAACGTCTTGATTCCCTTTTCGAAGAGATACTTCCCAAGGAGAATAAATACAGGGTTTCAGTAGAAAATCTCGGTGACACGGCTCAACCTGTACTTATAACTCAGACCGAGTTTATGAGGCGTTATCGCGATATGGCCGCTCTCGGTGGCGGGTTGAACTTCTATGGAGAGCTGCCTGAAACCTACAACATTGTAATCAATGCTGAAAATCCCCTTATTAAACGCATTATGGGGGAGGAGGGCACTGCTGCTTTTACAGCGGACAATGTATTACTCAAACAGGTGACCGACCTGGCTCTGCTCGCCAACAATATGCTCAAAGGCAAGGAGCTAAGCGAGTTTATTAAGCGCAGCGCAGAACTGCTATAAAAACTACTTGTCAAGGAACTCCATGAGTTCCTTGACAAGTTTATCTATTTGCTCCTGTGATTGAAGCGTCTCGATGGGGAAACCCAGGGATACCACACGATAATCTCCTTCGTAGGCCACTCCTGCAGAGATATTATTGTCCGAATACCTGAAAATGGTATATGCATTCTTGTCCGCAGGCACAAGTCCGTCCGGACTTTCAACCTGATAACGATGAGGATTGGGCTTATTAAAGAATGAATATGAAGATAATTGCAGTCCGAAAGGATTTTGTACCATCTTGACGTCGCACCCTGCGGTTGCATTATTGGTCATCCATTTGTATTTTAGGATGCCTGTAATAAAGTTACGCATCGGAGTCACAACGTCGGCCATCATTACAGAGTCAATCTGATAATCATATATCTTATCCCAGGCATCGGTGGCAATATTGGCACCTGATATGAGCATATTTCCGCCGGAGGCGGCATATTCCCTCAAAGTTTCCTGTAAGTCGGCAGGGAAAACACTATATTGCAGTTTACTTGCACCATCCCGACCGGTGAGAGTGGTAATCTGTTTACCGCAAACGAGGTCGAGTATCGGGTATTTCTCAATATCCACTGCACCGGAGGTCAATGCCTCACGGGAGGTTGAAGCGAAGTCATAACCGGCCCGCATTAGTGCCAGACCGTGATAATAGGAATAATCAAAAGTATTACCTGCAAAGGATTTTGTCTCATAATCGGAAAAAGAGGCACCGAACCCCGCAGCATCATCATCCATCCAGGGAATTGCACGGCGGAACTCGTACTGTGAGCCGATATGGGAAATGTCGTAGAGATAGGGAACTCCACGGTCGATATCATCTCTGAATCCGCCATAAGTGGAGTCGCGGGTAGCAAAAGAAGAGGGAGCAGCAACCCTGTCGAAGTTGTTTACCACAAGCACTGTTTTACCCTTCGCAACTACTCTGGAGGAGCGTGAGTCGGCAAGACCTACGGAAAGGATCTCAGAGGGGAAACTCTCACCACCCTCATTGACTGCCGTCACCTTAAAACTGTATATCTTCCCCGGTTCAATCTTTACATTAAAAGAATTTCCATTTACCGGCACACCATTGTCAAATCCGCCGTCGTCCACCCTGGTGTAGAGTATATAACTGCGTGTGGTCGCAGTACTCTCCAGACGGTCGACGCGTGGTTCCCATTTGAGTCGTGCCTGAAAATTCCTCCCTGAACCTCCAATTTCTGCCGAAAAGGCTCGAACAGGCAGCGGCTGGACAATGTAAGGTGTGCCTCTGAGCCAGGAGAGATATTTGAGCATACCTTTGTATATCGCTCTGGAGACCACAAATCTGAATGCAGGGTCGAGTCCGTAGCGCATATCCGCCAGATTTTGATGGGAGAGGAGTTCAAGCAGCATCGCCGGCACCTCAGGTGAACGCGCTTCCGAGTAAGCTTTGTCCCACATTCCGCGTCGCGACCACTGAGGCTCGAATGTGGCCCGGATATCATCCACAATTTGTGTCTGAACTATGTCATTGTAGTCGCGGGCGATGGATCTCTTTACTCCATAGGGATATTCATCTTTATCCATGGAGAGACGGGTGTAGATGGCAAGTGTGCCAATAATGGAGTCGGTAAGTGTGGTGCCCGCATCGGTATGAAATGCGAATGAAAGATCAATCGGGATATTGTAACCTACACGGTCGGGCTTTAAATAGGAGCCATCGGTGAGGATATTAACCCACATGCCGCGTGACTGATAATCGTCGTTGTAATCGGTATAGTTGCGGTTGACCGAGTAGATGGTATCGTTGAACCCTGCCCATTGAAGCCAGTATCTTGAACCCTCCGTATAGCGTGGATAACCCGATATTTCGGGCTCCACATCGAAGTCGGGAGTCACCGGATTGCCCTCTTTATCGGTATCTGAGGGTTTGCGGGCAATGTTGCCCATTCCACCCCCAAACTTCACTGCATCAGCGGTTATAACATCTCTGTTACTTGAAGAATTGTTGTTCAGGAAGACTCCCTGTGAGCTATTCGAACCTTTTGCGAAAGGGAATGTGCCGAGATAAACCCAGGTACCGCCGCCCATAGTCTGATTGACGGAAAAACGAGTAGAGCCACCTTTGTGGCGTACCTCGTATTGTGCAGCTTCCGTACTATTTTTGAGCGTATGGTAGGAGACATATACCGCATAATCGCCCTCTTCCGGTATATCAGGTATCCATTTAGCAGTGCTATAGGTACCTCTGCGCGATCCGACTACCTTTGCATCCGCCACACGGGCACTTCCGAGTTTGAAAGGATTCTCCTTATAAACATAATAGGGTTTGATATTGGCAAAACCGGAGTCGGGGGATGATTTCCATTTGCCATCCTCGGAATAACCGGAGCCGGGAGTATCGTTGTCCACTATCACCTCGTGCAGTTGGTGATCACGTTCTCGTGGCAGCAGCACGATGGCGCCGGCATTTTCGAGCATCGGAACCAGAAAGGGGAGGACATAACTTTGGGTGTAGAGATCTTCCACAGTCTCAAAAATCCTGGCCCTCTGCCACTCCCAGCGCTTGAGCGACTGTTCGTAATAATATCCGTGACTTTGCCATAGGGCAATATGGCTTTCCTGAAGTCCTTTAGTCACCTTATAATCTTTGGATAGATTGGTTACCAGCGGTACGGAGGGCCTTCGACTATTGTCGGATACCGTACGACGGTAATCCCTGAGAAGCTCGTTGGAAGTTTCTCCGCTGAAGTAGCCCGATACCAACTGTTCAAGAGGCAGTCCGATGGCGCTGAGGGTGAATGATGACTTGTAGGCAGCATATTTGTCCGGCATCAAAAGCTTTACGATGGCATAAATATCCTTTACATGCCGTTCGCGGAGAGGATACTCGCTTATAGAAGGCTTGAATCGGATTTCGAGTCTCTTTTTGCTCACAATAGCTTTATCTACGGCGATAGGAGCCATTATGGAGGCCTCTGACGAGAGATAACTCCGGATTGAATCGGTTACCCTAAGGAATAATTCAGCGGTGGTGCTGCCCTGTGAATGGCCCATTAATGGGAAAAGCAGGGCACAAATGGCGATGGTGATTAGTTTTCTCATTTCATTGAATAATTGGGGCAAAAATAGTTATATTTGTCCAGACTTAAAATAATGTACAATGAGAAAATTATCACTTGCAAATCTCCCGACGAAAATAGAAAAAATGGTACGCTGGAGTGCTGAGAAAGGGGTTAATATTTATATAAAACGTGACGACCAGACGGGAAGCGAATGGAACGGCAATAAAATCCGCAAACTCGAATTTGCCATCCACGAGGCTCGTGATCGCGGTTGTGACCTGTTAATCACCTGCGGAGGCATACAGAGCAACCACTGCAGGGCTACGGTTGCTGCGGCTACGAGACTGGGCATGAAAGCAGCCGTCCTATTGAGAATCGAAGAGGAGCCCCCGGTGGAGGGCAATTATTTCCTGGATCTCCTTATGGGAGCTGATGTGCGTTTCTGTACCCGTCCCGAGTATAGCAACAGTCGCACGCAGATAATGGAGGAGATGGCTCAAAAATACCGTAAGGATGGATTTAAGCCCTACATCATCCCTGAAGGTGCATCTTATCCGGTTGGTGCGCTTGGTTATTTCCATTGTATGAAGGAGATTGTGCAGCAGGAAGAACAAATGGGCATTACATTTGACACTATTGTAGTGGCTACCGGCTCCGGAGGTACCCATACCGGCCTTACACTGGCGAATATGCTCCTGGGTTATGGCAAAAGGGTAGTGGGTATGGCAGTTTGCGACGATAACGCCTATTTCCAAAATGTAGCTATGCAAATAACTCCCGGATGTCTGGAATATCTTGTGGAGCAGGGAGAGATTGGCAGAGAGCAGGCTAAAGAGTTTGCTGCAAAGGTAAAACCCTCAGATTTCGAGTATATTGATCGCTATGTGGGCATAGGATATGCCAAAAGCCGTCCCGAGGAGTTGGAGCACATCAAGCGTCTTGCCGCACTTGAAGGTGTTGTATTCGATCCGGTTTACACCGGAAAGGCCTCCTATGGCCTCGATTGCGAATTGCGTAAAGGCGGAGCCTTTGAAAAGTCACAAAACATCCTGTTTATCCATACAGGAGGTATCTTCGGACTCTTCCCGGTCTCAAGATCATTTACGCTTAAATAAGAGCAGGAATGCTGTTCCGATCAATATTGCAATGATATTGGCCACCATATCCCAAATATCCATTACGCGGTCCGTATTGAATACTCCTTGTGACACTTCGAGCAGAAAAGCCAGTGTAATTCCTGTCATTCCCACATAAAAGAGTGTTCTCCAGTAATTCTTTCTCTTAGACGAGAAATACGCCAGAAAGGGGTAGGGTAGAAACATCAGGAAATGGATACATTTGTCAATCGGAATTCCGAATATATCCTCGCGTTCGATACGCAAATCTATGCCTGCAAAGCTCGCAAGAGAGAGAAAAAGTAACGCCGCAATATATAACCAGAAGAGTAATTGTAAAAAGATTCTCATAGGTTGCACATTATTATAAAGATCTGTTGCGCATCTTACGCTGCAGACGTGTGAAGTCATCTTCCATTTTTACTTTATCAATGATTGTGGTCACTACATTCCAAATCTCGCTCTCCCTTGAATAATCGGCCTTGCAGATAAAGTTGACACGTTCCTGACGCAGCAATTTTTGAGCCGTTCGGAATTTTTCCTTTCTTGCCGGCTGGTAAACCGCTATGGAGTTGCCTCCAAACATCTTCACGATCTTCATACAGGGAATGTCGGTCTCGCCGTCACCGAAATAGATCATATTGCTAAAAGGGATTAGTTTGCTTTCATCTTTCTGGCTCTCATTGACTTTGGTCTTATCACTGATGTCGAGGATACCCTTTGTGATTTTAAAGAGAAATTGAGTCTTGCCTGTAAAATCAACCGCCACAGCCGGCCATACAGCTACGTTGTCCTTGTCATACCAGAAGGAAGAGGCGAATATTTTCTTGAATTCCTTGGCAATCTCAGTTCCTTCAATCATCTCGGTCAATCCCGAGGAATTGATGTAGTGCTCTACTATCACTCCTTGTTTACGTCCGTATTCATTTATAAGTGCAAACCACTCCTTCACTCCCGGAAACAACTCAATCGACTTGCCAAAAGAGACGAAAGATTCACGCTTAAGGGAAATGCCTGCACTTCGGGCCTCATCTATCATTAGCTTCATATATGCGAGAATATGACTCATCTCTTGTCCGGCCGATATGGCCTCACTATTTTGCCAAAACTCCTCAGGAGTCTTTCCTAAGGCCTGAATAAAGCCAAATTCCTGCATATTACCCGGAGAAAGTGTGCCGTCAAAATCATAAATGAGGGCTACAATAGGTTTTTTTCTTGTCATAATTGTCGTTTTTCACCCCACATATCGCAAAATCACCCCAAAAGTAGGAATTTTATCACTTTGGGGAATATTTTATCACATTATTTTTAATATAAAATTGTCTTACAATATCTTAGCGCTCAAATAATGAGAAATGGCTAGGGACAAAATTACTCACTTTTTAACGTATTTTCAAAATAGTGCCGGTTTATACTGGGACCGTGAAGTTTTGAGTAATATC
The DNA here is from genome assembly GCA_002376715.1 of Bacteroidales bacterium UBA3543. GTDB lineage: Bacteria > Bacteroidota > Bacteroidia > Bacteroidales > UBA932 > Cacconaster. The sequence continues at coordinate 9,834 of DFOK01000015.1, forward strand.
GATGGCATCTCCTATACCTATGGTCAGATTTGTGATAACATTGAGAGGTTACATATTCTCTTTGAGGCCGCAGACCTTAAAAAAGGTGATAAGATTGCCATTTGTGCCAAAAATTCCGCACAATGGTGCGTGGCGTTCCTTGCTTCTACCTCTTATGAGGCTGTAACAGTGCCTTTGCTCAATGACTTCCAGCCTGAGAGCATTACAGCACTTGTTCACCATTCTGAAAGTAAAGTTCTTTTTACAAACACGGAAATCTGGAAGAAACTCGATATTGAGAGTATGCCTCTTCTTCAGGTAGCCGTAAATGTAGAAGACTACACGATATTGTATAATAAGATCGGAGCCGGATTGGACGATTGTTTTGCTAATCTTGAGACTCTTTTTTCTACCAAGTTCCCCAATTTCTCAATCAAGGATGTGCGATATCCTACAAACAATCTTGATGATCTGGCTCTGATCAATTATACATCCGGTACAACCAGCGACCCCAAAGGGGTAATGCTGACCTACGGTAACGTCAGTTCCAACACAACTTATGCCATTGAGACAATTCCCAATTCTGCCGATAATACTATTGTCTCGATGCTACCGTTGGCTCATATGTATGGACTGGCATTTGAATTCCTCTATCAGGTTGCTGCCGGTTGTCATATACATTTCCTTGGCAAAGTACCTTCACCCAAAGTGCTTCTCAGCTCCCTGGCAAATATACGGCCATTTATGATAGTTACCGTACCCCTCGTAGTTGAGAAAATATTTCGCAATTCTGTTTTTCCTACGATACGGCAGCCGTTTATTAAATTCTTGATGAAAATTCCGGTCATCTCTTGTTGTCTCAAAAATAAAATAAGGAAGAGACTTCTGGATGCTTTCGGCCGTAAACTTGAATATCTTATCATCGGCGGTGCCGCTATTAATAAAGAGGTGGAGGATTGTATGAAAGATATTAGAATGCCCTACACAGTTGGCTATGGTATGACAGAATGTGCCCCACTCCTTGCGTACGAACATTGGAAAAAATTTGCCAAGCAGTCTTGCGGAAAAGTAGTTGACAGAATGGAGATAAGGATTGATTCGGAAGATCAGGAACATGTTGTGGGAGAGATCCAGGTGCGCGGTGCCAATGTAATGCTCGGTTATTACAAAAATCCCGAGGCAACGGCAGCTGCATTTACCGAGGATGGCTGGATGCGTACCGGAGACCTGGGTATAATTGACAAAAAAGGTAATGTGTTTATAAAAGGACGCAGCAAAAATATGATTCTCAGTGCCAACGGACAGAATATCTATCCCGAGGAAATTGAGGACCGTCTCAATGTCCAGCCCTATGTAGTGGAATCGGTTGTGGTAGAAAGGGACAAAAGAATTGTGGCTCTGGTTTATCCCGATTATGACAGGGTATCCCAGGAATCAATGGATGAAAATGACCTGGCGAAGCTTATGGAGGAAAATCGTATCAAACTCAATCTGATGCTCCCTCTTTATAGCCGTATTTCCAGGATTGAACTTCGTAAAAACGAATTTGAAAAGACACCAAAAAGATCTATAAAAAGATTCTTGTATAAATAATTTAGTTGGGTTTCATAATGGTGTGGCAGAGGATTCGGCTTGTTCCGGGTCCTCTGTTTTTTTGGGATGAATGCTCTACTAATAGTCGTATTTTTTCCAGAGAAGTTGCAGACGTTTGCGGATCTCATTTTCACGGGCATTTTGCCCGGGATCATAAAATTTGCGTCCCTTCAGGGAATCAGGAAGAAACTCCTGGTCAACGAAATTACCCTCGAAGGCGTGAGCGTACTTATAATCTTTGGCATAGCCGAGCTCTTTCATAAGTTCCGTAGGAGCATTGCGCAGGTGCAGCGGTACGGGTGGCGCCTCACCGGTGCTTTTCACAAGCGCCATCGCCTCGTCTATAGCCATATAGGCACTGTTGCTCTTGGGAGAGGTAGCCAGATAGATGCAGGTCTGAGCTAAGATAATACGGCTTTCAGGCATTCCTATCTTGTGAACCGCATCAAAACAACTCTGGGCAAGCAAAGCAGCGTTGGGATTGGCCAGCCCCACATCTTCAGAGGCCAGGATTAGCATCCTCCGTGCGATGAAGAGGGGATCTTCGCCTCCTGAAAGCATCCGCGCCATCCAGTAGATGGCGGCATTGGGGTCACTTCCGCGAATACTTTTGATAAATGCAGATATAATGTCATAGTGCTGCTCTCCGTCCTTGTCGTAAAGCGCTATATTCTCCTGCAAACGGTCGGTGACTACGGCGTTGTTAATGATGATTTCCCCCTCTTCAGGGAAAGTGGAGATGATAATCTCGAGGATATTGTACAATTTACGGGCATCACCGCCGGAAAAGCGGAAGAGGGCTTCGCGCTCTTTGACCTTTATCTTGCGCTGTTTCAGGATCTTGTCTTCTTTCAGAGCTCTCTTGAGCAATATTTCCAGGTGCTCAACATCAAGTGACTTGAGCACATATACCTGGCAACGAGATAGGAGAGGGGTGATCACCTCGAAAGAGGGGTTTTCGGTGGTAGCTCCAATCAGTACGATTGTGCCGCTTTCGACCGCTCCGAGCAATGCGTCCTGCTGAGCTTTATTGAATCGGTGGATCTCATCTATAAAGAGGATCGGCGCACCTTTAGCGAACATTTTGCCGCTTTCAGCGCGCTGAATCACCTCACGCACATCCTTTACTCCGGAACTGACAGCGGATAGAGTGTAGAACTCGCGGTCAAGACTGCCCGCTATGATGCGTGCGAGGGTGGTTTTGCCCACTCCAGGGGGTCCCCAAAGGATAAAAGAACTTAACTGCTTACTCTGGAGCATATTGCGCAATACGGCTCCCGGGGCCACTAAGTGCTCCTGTCCCACAAAGTCTTCGATCCTGGAAGGCCTCATTCGTTCCGCCAGAGGTTGCATCATCAATTCATTGCTTTATTATGCAAAGATAAGGAAAGATTTTGGGAGTTGTTCAGTCTGATTT
>DFOK01000100.1:0-30068 GCA_002376715.1 Bacteroidales bacterium UBA3543
CGAGCATTACCTGCGAATCCTGAGCAACCATCTGGCAAACAAAGGATTGACACAGAATCGCAATCATTATGACCACCAGTTTCTTCATTTTTTTAAATTTTTGGCAAAGATAATAAATATAGTTTGCTATTTTTGTTAATTAATTGCATAAATCGAACCAAACTAACATAATCTTATACAACAATGAAGAGAATCATCTATCTGCTTCTGGCAACCCTATTTGTTGTTACCTCCTGCAACAAATATTCTTATGAGTCAGTGCCCGGTGACCCACTTGAGGCACGAATCTACACACTTGACAACGGACTCAAGGTCTATATGGTCGTCAACAAGGATGAACCCCGCGTAAATGCCCACGTGGCCATACGTGTGGGCAGCAAGAACGACCCCGTTGAGACCACAGGTCTGGCCCACTACTTCGAGCACCTGATGTTCAAAGGCACGGAGAAGTTCGGTACTCAGAATTACGAAGAGGAAAAGGTACTCCTCGACCGTATAGAAGAACTCTTCGAGATTTATCGTGTAACCACAGATGAAGAGGAGCGCACAGCTATCTATAAAGAGATTGATTCCATCTCCTACGAGGCTTCGAAGATTGCCATTCCCAACGAATATGACAAACTGATGGCAAGCATCGGAGCTCGCGGCACAAATGCTTACACTGGCAATGATGTTACCTGCTATGTAGAGAATATTCCTTCAAACCAGATTGACAACTGGGCAAGGATTCAGGCTGACAGGTTTGCCAACTGCGTGATCCGCGGATTTCACACCGAGCTGGAGACCATTTACGAAGAGTACAATATGTACGCATCGATGGATAGCGAAAAACAGTTTGAAGCAATGTTTGCCGAATTGTTCAAAAAACACACCTACGGTACTCCCGTCATCGGCTGGGCCAACCATCTCAAGAATCCTTCCATAACCAATGTGAAGAATTATAAAGCAGAGTGGTATGTTCCCAACAACATGGCAGTCTGCCTTGCCGGTGATTTCGACCCCGATAAGGCCATAAAAATCATCGACAAACATTTCTCCGCTCTCAAACCCAACCCCAATCTCCCCAAGCTTGAATTCGAGCCTGAAGATCCCATTGCCGAACCCCGCAAAATTGAAGTTCTCGGAGTGGAGTCTCCCAGCACGATAATTGCCTGGAGATTCCCCGGTGCCGCTTCTCCCGAGGCTCTCATGCTCGAACTTCTGCGTTCAGTCCTCTACAATGGATCGGCAGGTCTTTTTGACCTCAACGTCAACCAACAGCAAAAGACCCTCGGTATTGGTGCAGGCAACTATTCTCTCGCAGACTACTCGGTATTTATAATCCAGGGTGAGCCCAAAAAGGGACAGACTCTCGACGAAGTGGCGGCAATCGCATTCGAAGAACTTGAAAAAATCAAATCCGGCAACTTTGATGATGATCTCCTCCCCTCCATCATCAACAACATGAAACGCCAGAAGATGCAGCAGAACCAAAATGCCTCCTATATTGTGCGCTCTCTGGTTAACTGCTTTATCGATGGCATCGCCTGGGCTGATTACATCAGCGAAGTTGACAGACTCTCCAAGATTACTAAAGAGGAACTGGTGGCATTCGTAAATGAACATTTCGCAGACAACTATGTCCGCGTGGACAAAATCGAGAAAAAAGATCCAACCGACACCAGAATTGCAAAACCGGCAATTACCCCAATATTTACCAACAGGGACACTTCCAGTGCATTCTTGCGTGAGATTCAGGCTTCGCAGGTGGCTCCCATTGAGCCCGTATTTGTGGACTTTGAAAAGGATATGGATACCTTTACTGCAAAGAACGGTATTCAGGTACTCTACAAGCAAAACACTATCAATGACCTCTTTACCCTCACCTATCTCTTCGATACAGGCAGCTATGCCGACAAGGTACTTCCCATCGCAACCGACTTTTTCAGTTATTTGGGCACAAGCAAAATGAGCAAGGAGGAGATCCAGAAGGCATTGTACAAGATTGCCTGCTCGGTAAACGTAGTCTGCAGCGGTGAACGAACCCACGTAACCATTTCGGGCCTTGGCGAAAATATGGAAGAGGCCGTTAAGATAATGGAAGAACTGATAGCTGACGCAAAACCCGACGAAGGAGTGCTCACTCTGCTCAAGGGCAACATGCTCCAGGAGCGTGCCAATGCCAAACTCGGACAAAGAGACATCTTCTCGCGTCTCCAGATGTTTGCTGTTTATGGACCTGAAAACCCCCATACAAACGTCCTCTCAGATAAAGAGCTCAAGAATCTAAAGAGTAGCGAACTCATCGAAAAGATCCACAATATTTTTTCCATGGAGCACAAAGTCCTCTACTATGGACCCGCTACCGGAGAAAAAATAGTGAATCTGATAGCAGAGACCCACAATGTGCCGGAAACTTTCACGCCTGTCGTATCAGGCAACCCCTTCCCGACTCGTAAGACCGAAGGCACAGAAGTCTTCCTTGCCCCATTTGATGCCAACCAGCTATTCTACATAGCAGTATCGAATGTCGGACAGAAATTTGATCCTACCCTCGCCCCTATTGTACGCCTATACAACTCCTATTTCGGTTCAGGGATGAACTCGATAGTATTCCAGGAGATGCGTGAGGCACGCGGTCTTGCCTATTCTGCAAGCGCCGGATATAATCTCCCTGAAGATCTGGAGCACGAAGCATTTTTCAATAGTTTCATTGCAACACAGAATGACAAACTCATTGACGCAATGACGGCTTTTGATGAAATCATAAACAATATGCCGGTTTCACAAAATGCCTTTGACATCGCCCAGGAATCAATTATCACCAATCTCCGCACTGCAAGAACAGTCAGGGATAATATTTTCTGGAAATATCTTGCCGCTCAGAAACTCGGTCTTGATTATGACATCAACCGCGATATATTTGAAAAGGTACAGACTCTTACTCTCGACGACGTGGTGAAGTTCCAGCAGGACAATGTCAAAGATCGAGACTATGCCATCTGCATTCTCGGCCGCTATGAAGATTTTGATATGAAGAGACTCTTGGAGTACGGTCCCATACGGAAACTCGAACTCAAGGAGATTTTCGGATATTGATGCAGATTATTTGATTTATCCGATAAAAAGATGTTATCTTTGCGGACACAATTGAATATTAAAACTATCAAATAACTAAAAAATTTAAACATGGCTTACAAAATTACTGAAAACTGTGCAGCTTGCGGATCTTGCATTGACGAATGCCCCGTAGGAGCTATCTCTGAGGGTGACATTTATAAGATTGATCCTAACTCATGCATTGATTGCGGTGCTTGTGCAGATGCTTGCCCCATGGGTGCTATCGAACAAGCATAATTCGTAGCAACAATTATACGACAAAGGGCGCCCGTAGGTGCCCTTTGTTGATTTTTAGTCAGGAGTATTGAGTTCCCGGTAAGTCTTTTGCAGTTGTTTCAGATAGATTGTGACTCTTTACTTCATCTCAAAATATTCGTAATATTTCTCCACGATTTGTGTGCTCCATTTATCGTGGAGTTTTTTCATCTGACGGTGATTTAAGGCCCCTTCGCTGCGCCATGTTTCAATTGCTCGGTTATACTCTTTGAAAAGTTCCTTCTCAATCTGCTGCACCAGTTGCATATAGCCGTCGCCCCGGGGATTCCACAAAAGCTCCCAGTTGAAGTATCTCGTCTTGCGTGACTTTTCAATCTCGTGTGAATAAGCCTTTTCCTTCATCATATACCCCATATTGCCAAGTGTAGAACGTCCTTCTTCATTTTGCGAAAGAATATTTGGAATGCCCTCTTCCCCGCCGCATACCCATACCGGCATCGCGACTGTGGTAGGAGGATAACTTACTACAGTCCACATGGTAGTCAATTCTACCGGCTCACCCTCCTTGACACCCTGTATAACAACGCTGCTGACAGTAGTGTATCTGGCGATGAAATCCTGCTCTACAAACCATCCGGTAGTTTTAGGTCTGTTGAAGTCTCCACTCTTGAGGTTGACACCAATCAGAGGATTTTCAAAAGACCTGGAGAGTTCGTTGAAAATGAACTCGGGAGTAATCGCATTATGCATCACACCCGCCTTGACTACTTCGTCTGCATGCATGTATCTCACATAACCTACACCTCTCTCCGTATCGCCCGCAAATGAGAAGTTACTCCTTACAATGTAACCCAAAGGTGCCGTAGCGGGATCATTGACATCAAACCTGACAAATGCATCATTGTTGACCTCATAGTAATAAGCGTTGCCTTTTGCATCTATCACGCCGAGGTTGGCTGCGATCAGCCAGGGCTTGTCGAGTGAATTGAGAAGAGTTTCGAACTCTGCCGCATCGGCACAATTTCCCAGGGCAAGTTTCATTATGTAGCCGTTATTGTCAGCATTCTCTTCTTTCTCTGTGGGCTCGATATTGTATGACATCGTATTCATTATGGCAAATCCCGCCTCGTTAACTCCCATCCAGACTGATTTTGGATTGGGATTATCGGTCTGAGCGATAGCAGAAAAGGCATATTTGTCGCCCTGGAAATATCTTACCAGATTTTGGGCGGCACCCGTATCACGATGTTTCCATAAAAGAGGCCTTCCGTCAGGGGTGACCCTACCTGAAATGATGGCACTGGTGCAGGCAAAGATATCTGACGATATTACCATCAAAAGGCAGCAGAGAGCGGTTACGATTAATTTTTTCATATTTGACAGTTATTGTATGGTTAATTACTCTATAATTTGTCGTCTGTAACAAGGAATTTGGTCAAATTGCCTTCAAACCTTAAAGTTGCGAAAATAAAGCGATATATTGGTATTTTATTAGTAAATTTGCAAGATAAATCTTATACGGAATATGGGAATTTCATCTATAATAAGGAAGCTGTTCGGAACGAAATCAGACAGAGATCTGAAACAGCTTAAACCGATACTTAACAACATACATAACGCATACAGCCGTATCGATGCTCTATCCGATGATGACCTCAGGAGTGAATCCGCTGCAATAAGGGCTAAAGTTTTGGATTATGTGGCAGAAGATGAGGCCAGAGTGGTCTCCATCAGAGAGCAGCTCGAAGATGTGGAGATAGCGGTTTCAGAGAAAGAGAAGCTAGCTACCGAACTTGACGCACTTATCAAAGAGATAGACAAAAAGCTTGAAGAGGTACTCAACCAGGTACTCCCCGAAACTTTTGCAATAGTAAAATCTACAGCGAGGCGATTTAAGGAAAATCCCGTCATAAAGGTTAAAGCTACACAGTTTGACCGTGACTTGAGCACCACTCACGATTTTGTCACTATCAAAGGCGACTTTGCCGAATGGAGAAATTCCTGGATAGCTGGCGGCAATATGATTACCTGGGATATGGTGCACTATGACGTTCAGCTGTATGGCGGTGCAGTGCTCCACTCGGGCAAAATTGCTGAAATGGCTACCGGTGAGGGTAAAACCCTTGTAGCCACACTTCCGGTATTTCTTAATGCTCTAACGGGCAAAGGCGTCCATGTGGTAACGGTCAACGATTACCTCTCCAAACGTGACTCCGAATGGATGGGTCCCCTCTATATGTTCCACGGATTGAGTGTCGATTGCATCGATAAACACCAACCCAATTCCGATGCCAGAAAACGCGCCTATGGTGCCGACATAACATTCGGTACCAATAACGAATTCGGCTTTGACTACCTCAGGGACAATATGGCCCTCAACCCCGAGGACCTTGTACAGCGCAAACACCATTTCGCAATCGTCGATGAGGTAGACTCGGTTCTCATCGATGACGCACGTACTCCGCTGATTATTTCAGGTCCGGTGCAGCGTAGCGGTGACGAAACCTTCATAGAATACAAACCCTATGTGCAGCGTCTCTACAATGAACAACGTACACTTGTCAACCAAACCCTGAACGAAGCCAAGAAACTTATTGCCGCAGGCGAAATAAAGGACAAAGGCGAAATACTGCTCCTCAGAGCACACAAGGGGCTTCCAAAATATGCACCTCTCATCAAGTACCTCAGCGAACCGGGTATCAAACAGATATTGCAAGACGTACAGAGCAAGATCATAAAGGCTGCATTCACTGAAAAGGATATTGAGCAGAGAATTATTACCAACGAGTTATTTTTCGTCATAGATGAACACCAGAGGAGCGTTGAACTTACCGATAAGGGTAACGAAGTGCTCGCTAAAGCTGTAGGTGACGCTGACTTCTTTCTGATGCCCAAACTTGGAGATGAGGTTTCCAAAATCGACCATATGGAGATTTCTCCTGAGGAGAAAAGGCAGAAAAAGGACGAGCTTTATTCCAACTATTCCCTCAAAGCAGAGAGGATGCACACTGTTGACCAGCTCTTGAAGGCATACTCGATGTTTGAGAAGGATGTGGACTATGTGGTAATTGACAATAAGGTAAAGATTGTGGATGAAAGTACCGGCCGTATAATGGAAGGACGCCGCTGGAGCGACGGTCTCCATCAGGCTGTAGAGGCCAAGGAAAATGTAAAAGTCGAGGCAGCCACCCAGACTTTCGCCACCATCACCCTTCAAAATTACTTCAGGATGTACCATAAACTCTCCGGAATGACAGGTACGGCGGAAACTGAGGCAGGCGAGTTCTGGAGTATCTATAAGCTAGACGTAGTGGTTATACCTACCAACCGCCCCATTATCAGAGATGACCAGGATGACTTGATATACAAGACCAAGAAAGCAAAATACAACGCGGTTATAGCCCATATCAGCCAACTTGTAAAAGCAAAACGTCCGGTTCTTGTGGGTACTACCTCAGTAGAAATATCCGAGTATCTGAGTCGTCTGCTGAAGTTACACGGCATTGATCACCAAGTGCTCAATGCCAAGCAGCATGCACGCGAGGCCGAGGTTGTACTACATGCGGGCAAGCCGGGCACCGTTACCATTGCCACGAACATGGCGGGACGTGGTACCGACATCAAGATCTCCGACGAAGTAAAAGAGGCAGGAGGTCTTGCAATTATTGGCACGGAGCGTCATGACAGCCGCCGTGTAGACCGTCAGCTCAGAGGACGTGCCGGACGTCAGGGAGACCCCGGAAGTTCTATTTTCTATGTATCGCTTGAGGATGACCTGATGCGTATCTTCGGATCCGACAGGATTTCCAAGGTGGTCGATTCGATGGGTATGCAGGAGGACGAGGCTCTTCAGGCTTCGATGCTTTCCAATGCCATAGAGCGCGCCCAAAAGAAAGTGGAGGAGAATAACTTCGGTACACGAAAGAGGCTCGTGGACTATGATGACGTCATGAACTCCCAAAGAGAGGTTGTATATACCAAGAGACGCAGTGCTCTCACCGGTGAACGTATCGATGTGGATGTGCTCAATATGACCACAGACTATTGCGAAATGTTTGTGGATTCCAACCGCCATCTCACTTACGACCTCTTCTGCGAAGAATTGATGAAGGTGCTTTCCGTCGTTCCCGATTTTGACGAGGGCTCTTATGAACGTTTCAATAAAGCGCAACTTACGGAACAGCTCCAACAGAGCGTTTCCAGTGTGATGCAACGCAGGTTTGATACCCTTATTGCGCAAACATGGCCTGTAATCAGCCACGTATATGACACCAAAAGGATGTTTTACCAGAATATCCAGATTCCCGTCTCCGACGGCAAGATGGTGTACGGCATTCTAGTAGATCTGAGAAAGGCCTATGAGAGCAAGGGGAAGGAATTGATTCGTGCCGTGCAGAAGACCATCACCCTAAGGGTTATCGACGAGTATTGGAAAAACCATCTCCGCGATATGGACGACCTCAAACAAGCGGTGCAACATGCCGCCTATGAGCAAAAGGACCCGATACTTGTCTACAAGGGAGAGAGCTTTGAACTCTTTATCAAGGTACTTGAGGGCATCAGCAGGGATGTTCTTGCCTTCCTTCTCCGTTCATTCCTATTCCTGAGGACCGATCAACAACCACAGGAGGTTGCTACTGAGGGCCACACCAAGAAAACCGATCTGAGCGGAATGAGAGAGAGCCGCCCCGATCTGCTTACCAGTAGCTCGGAGCCCAGATCCAACGCTCCGGCCAGGGCAGAGAAAAAGGTAGGCCGCAACGACCCTTGTCCCTGCGGTAGCGGAAAAAAATACAAGAATTGTCACGGAAGAAACTAACAGGAAATTATAATCAAAAGAATATGGAAAAATTCGATATCATAGTAATCGGCTCAGGCCCGGGAGGGTATGTTGCTGCAATCCGTGCTTCCCAGCTGGGGTTCAACACGGCAGTAGTAGAGATGAATGAACTCGGCGGAGTCTGCCTCAACTGGGGATGTATTCCTACAAAAGCCCTTCTAAAAAGTGCACAAACCTATAAATACGCACAAAACTGTGCTGAATACGGTTTTTCGGCATCAAATGTAACTGCAGATCTGGACGCAATGGTTTCAAGGAGCAGAAGCATTTCCGACACGATGAACAAGGGTATCGCTTACCTTTTCAAGAAAAACAAGATAACTCTGATTCAGGGAGTCGGTACTCTCCTCCCCGGCAAGCAGGTACAGGTTACTGCCGATGATGACAGTACCACCATTTACAAGGCAGACCACATCATAATTGCTACCGGTGCCAGAGCCGCTTCCCTACCCTTTGCCCCAATCGACGGCGATAGGATTATCTCTTATCGACAAGCCCTTATTCCCACCAAGTTACCCAAGAGTTTGGCAATCATAGGATCAGGTGCCATCGGCAGCGAATTTGCATTCTTTTACAGATCCCTCGGAGTAGAGGTGACTCTCATAGAGTACCTTGACAGAGTTCTCCCCATTGAGGATGATGATGTAAGTGCACAGATCAGCCGTTCGTTCCGAAAAATGGGTATGAAGGTAATGGTATCATCTCAGGTAAAAAGCGTTGATACCACCGGGGAGTTATCCCGTCTTACCGTCCTTACAAAGAAAGGCGAAGAGATTGTAGAGGCAGAACTGGTGCTTTCCGCTGTGGGCGTGGTTCCCAATACCGAAATACTGGGACTCGAATCTGTGGGTATCGAAACCGTCAAGGGTAAAATCACTGTTGACCAATACTACAAGACTGTAGCTGAAGGAATTTACGCCATAGGAGATGTCATTCCCACCCAGGCCCTTGCACACGTTGCCTCAGCCGAGGGCATCTGCTGCGTGGAGGCCATTGCGGGACTCAATCCACAACCTATTGACTACTCGCTCATACCCGGCTGCACATATATTTCACCCGAGGTGGCCTCTGTGGGTATGACGGAGAGAGCGGCCAAAGAGAAGAGTATCGCATACAAAGTTGGCAAGTTCCCATTCACCGCCTCAGGCAAGGCTACCGCAGCGGGCGAAAGGGATGGATTTGCAAAACTGGTATCGGATGAAAAAACAGACCGTGTACTCGGAGTCCATATTGTAGGAGCCAACGCATCGGAAATGATTGGCGGGATGGTGCTGGCCTGCAGACTTGGTGCGACTGCGTCCTCAATTATGAAGACTATTTTCCCTCACCCCACAATGAGCGAAGCCATTATGGAGGCAGCAGCGGCAGTACACTCCGAGGCAGTACACATATAGATCACCAAACCTTAACTTTCGGATTATGGCAGAAAAAAACTCATCCCAGCTGGCACACGCCCACGAGATAACCCGAATACCGGTGGGCACCGAAATCCGTGCGGCATTCCTCTTTTCAGAGAAAGATGTAAGGATTGACGGCACCTTTACCGGAGATATCATCACTTCAGGAAAATTGATTATAGGTGAAACAGGATATCTATGCGGCAATATTTGTTGCAAAAATGCCGATATCTATGGCCGTATTGATGGTGATGTTATAATCGGAGACACTCTGATGTTACAGAGTACCTGCATATTCAAGGGACTCCTTCAAGCTCACAAACTGAGTGTAGAGAGCGGTGCCCGTTTCAACGGTACCTGTAAGATCATCACACAAGAGGAGTATAAAAAAATGGAGGAAGAGTTCAGGGGCACTTCTCCTGAGACTGAGGATTCCAAAAAGAGCGACTCCAAAAAATAGAGTATCAGATTTCCTTGCGGATATTGTATTTATTCCTCTCCTGACTATTTCTGGAAATAAGCTCGCCAAGGAATCCGGTAAGGAAAAGCATTACGCCGACTATTGCCATCAACAGTGCCAGATAAAATAGAGGCTGATCCGTAACGGGACGGAATATACTGCCATGCGCCTGTGCGATGAGTTTGGCCACAATCAGCCAAATTGCGATCACAATACCTATGACAAAAGTCAGTATACCGATGCTCCCAAAAAAGTGCATCGGTTTTTTGCCGAATACCTGAAGGAACCAGACGGAAAGCAGGTCTAGAAAACCATTTATGAAGCGGTTAAGACCAAACTTGCTCTTGCCATATTTACGGGCCTGATGCTGCACTACCTTCTCTCCTATATTACCGAAACCTGCCTGTTTAGCCAGATAGGGGATAAAACGGTGCATCTCTCCATATACCTCAATACTCTTGACAACTTCTTTGCGATAAGCCTTAAGACCGCAGTTCATGTCGTGGAGTTTGATATCTGTCACCTTCCGGGCCGTAGCATTGTATATTTTTGAAGGAATATTCTTTGTAAAAGTACCGTCGTAGCGTTTTTTCTTCCAGCCGGAAACGAGATCATACCCCTCCTCCCTGATCATTCTGATCATTTCCGGAATTTCCTCGGGACTATCCTGAAGATCGGCATCCATAGTGACCACTATATCTCCTCTTGCTGCATCAAATCCGGTAAAAAGAGCTGCTGACTTACCGTAGTTTCGACGGAATGAGATGCCTCTTATCTCGGGGTGACTCTTCTTGAGTTCCTCAATAACCTGCCAGGAGTTATCGGTACTGCCATCATCAACCATGATGATTTCATATTTCAATTGCTCGGAAGCCAGAGCTCTGCAAATCCATGATACAAGTTCGGGTAGGGATTCGGCTTCGTTGAAAAGTGATATAACGATAGAAAGGTCCATATCTCAAATTGTATTGTCGTCGTCGGTAAAAATAGTCTTGGGAGTAATGGAACGCGCAATTATTGCAGAAATGATCAGACCTAATATGAAATTCCAGAAAAAGGTAGCTATGCAGGAGTACCTTGCAAAATTATCCTCCAGCTTAAGCATCATATCTGTCACATTGCCCGGGAGCGATGCAAATTCAGGTGCGGAGTAAAACGCCTCGAACATTTCCGTCACCATTTCCGGAAAAAGGAAGGTGTACATAAAAAAGGTGTATACTGCACAGATAAGTGAAGAAAAGAGACATATTCTCACTCCCTGTCTGAAAACGGGACTCTGCGGCTCTGCCTTCAGAAATTTTTTCATAAAAAAATAGAGCAGCCATATGGAGCCGACAAACTTCACCAGCCAGAAAAGAAACTTTAATGCAGCATTCTCGAAAAGAGCGTTGAACGAAATTAAAACCACCGTAACCAGAGCAAGGAAGAGACCGTCACGAGCCGCTTCGCTCCAATGTGTAATAGTTGTTGATTTGGATGCCATGTCTCTGTTATTCAGTATAAATTATTGCTATCAAGGTTGCAAAGATACGAAATAAAATCTTACCTTTGCGGGTTGAAACAGAAAATTGAACAATAACACCTATCATGATCAAAATAACTTTTCCTGACGGCAGTGTCAAAGAATATCCCAAAGGAACCACTCCTTACCGGATAGCTGAGAGCATTAGTCCCAGACTAGCCGCCGACATCCTGGTTGCCACAGTCAACGGTTCGATACACGACCTTGAAAGACCGATTGTCGAAGATGCCACCATCAAACTCCACAAATGGGAGGATCAGGAGGCAAAAAGCACATTCTGGCACTCCTCAAGCCATCTTATGGCTGAGGCTCTCGAGATACTCTATCCCGGTGTCAAGTTTGGCATAGGTCCCTCTATCGAGAATGGTTTCTACTATGACGTGGACCTGGGAGAGAGACAAATAGTTGAGGCTGACCTGGCTAAGATAGAGAAAAAGATGATTGAACTTGCCCAGCAGAAAGAGCGCTTCACCAGAATCGATATATCCAAAGCCGAGGCGATGGCTAAATATAGCGCCAAGGGCGATGAATACAAATGCGAACTCATAGGTGATCTGGAAGATGGCACCATCACTTTCTACACCAACGGTGTATTCACTGACCTCTGCCGTGGACCTCACCTTAGGGACACATCCGTTATTAAGGCAGTGAAACTCACTACCATTGCAGGTGCATACTGGAGAGGTGACGAGAAGAACAAAATGCTCACCCGCATCTACGGTATTACTTTTCCCAAGAAATCTCTCCTCGACGAATATCTCATAATGCTCGAAGAGGCCAAAAAGAGAGACCACCGCAAACTTGGAAGAGAACTCGAACTCTTTGCATTTTCTTCTAAAGTGGGTCAGGGTTTACCCTTATGGCTTCCCCGCGGCGCAGCTTTAAGAGAACAACTGGAGATGTTCCTTAAAAAAGTACAGAAGGAGCATGGATACCTGCCGGTGATTACTCCACATATCGGCCAAAAGGAGCTCTATGTAACATCAGGGCACTACGCAAAGTATGGCCAGGACTCATTCCGTCCCATCAGCACACCTCAGGAGGGTGAAGAGTTTCTTCTCAAACCAATGAACTGTCCCCACCACTGCGAGATATATAAGACCAAACCCCGTTCCTACAAGGATCTTCCCTTGCGCCTTGCCGAGTTTGGTACTGTTTACCGTTACGAACAGAGCGGTGAACTCCATGGATTGACGCGCGTACGCGGTTTTACTCAGGATGACGCGCACATTTTCTGTCGCGAAGACCAAATAAAAGAGGAGTTCTGCAAGGTGATAGATATTGTACTCTACATATTCAAAACTCTAGATTTCAAGGACTTTACCGTCCAGATTTCTCTCCGCGACCCCAATAATCACGAAAAGTATATCGGTACCGACGAAAATTGGGAAAGGGCGGAGAGCGCCATTATCGAAGCTACTAAAGAAAGAGGACTCGAAACGACAGTAGAGCTTGGCGAAGCTGCCTTTTATGGTCCTAAACTCGACTTTATGGTTAGGGATGCCATTGGGCGCAAGTGGCAATTGGGTACCATCCAGGTGGACTACAACCTCCCCGAACGCTTCGAACTCGAGTATGTGGGCAGCGATGACAAGAAATACCGCCCCATTATGATCCACCGTGCTCCCTTCGGATCCATGGAGAGATTTGTCGCCGTTCTAATTGAACACACCGGCGGAAAGTTTCCTTTGTGGCTTGCTCCCGACCAGGTTATTGTGCTGCCTGTCAGCGAAAAATACAACGATTTTGCAAAAAAAGTTTGTGAATTGCTTAATAATTCCGATATTCGCAGCTCCATAGACGATCGTAACGAGACCATCGGCAAGAGGATACGCGAAAATGAGATTAAGCGTATTCCCTATTTGTTGGTGGTTGGAGAGAAGGAAGAGTCAACAAATTGTGTCTCCGTAAGAAAGCAGGGAGAAGGTGATAAAGGCACGATGACAATAGAAGAATTCGTTACTTTCATAAAAGAGGAAATCGAGCAACAGCTCAGTTAACCATATATTAACTAATTATAGGAGGATAACACTATAGCGACAAACTACAAACCACAAAAACCCAAACCATTATACAAGGGTCCGCGACAGCCTGATCGCAGATTGCCTCGCGACCGCAAGGAAGAGGGTTTAAGGATCAATGAAGCCATCACCGCACAGCGTGTAAGAGTTGTCGGGGATAATATTCCGGAGCAGGGCATATATTCGCTTTCACAGGCTTTGGATATGGCTCAATCACAAGAGCTTGATCTGGTTGAGATTTCGCCTAATGCCGATCCTCCCGTATGCAAGATACTGGATTACCAAAAATATCTGTATCAGCAGAAGAAAAGAGCGAAGGAACAGAAGGCAAATGCTGCCAAAATTGTGATTAAAGAGATTAGGTTCGGTCCCAATACTGATGAGCACGATTTCCAGTTTAAGTTGAACCACGCAAAGAATTTCCTCTCCGAGGGATCAAAGGTCAAGGCCTATGTCTTTTTCAGAGGACGTTCAATACTCTTCTCCGACCAGGGTGAGAAACTCCTTCTAAGGTTTGCACTGGAACTCGAAGAGTACGGAAAGGCAGAACAGATGCCCAAGTTGGAAGGAAAAAGGATGATAATGATGATTGCACCTATCAAAAAGAAATAATTTTTTTTAAAAACCATATTAAAACAAGTTAAAAGATTTAACTATGCCAAAAATCAAGACCAACTCCGGTACAAAGAAGCGCTTCACGCTCACCGGTTCTGGAAAAATAAAAAGAAAACATGCTTACAAGAGTCATATTCTGACAAAGAAGACCAAGAAGCAAAAAAGAAGACTCACTCAGTTCGGCTTAGTAGACAAAGCCGATGAGAAGAGAGTGAAACTCTTGTTAGTAAAGTAATTGATTTGTTTAACCCGGATGCCCAGCTTGTACAAGTCTCATAATGAGCGCTGGCTTCCAAAACCAAAATTTCATTTATGCCAAGATCGGTTAACTCGGTAGCTTCAAGAGCACGCCGTAAGAAAATTTTAAAGCAAACTCGCGGTAACTTTCTCTCAAGAAAGAATGTTTGGACCGTAGCCAAAAATACCTATGAAAAAGGTTTGACCTACGCATATCGTGACCGCAAAACCAAGAAACGCAACTTCCGTTCCCTTTGGATTGTACGTATCAATGCAGCTGCACGTCAGCATGGCATGAGCTACTCCGAGTTTATGGGCAAACTCGCAAAGCAGAATGTTGGCCTCAACCGCAAGGTTCTCGCCGACCTCGCCATGAACAATCCTCAGGCATTCGAAGCTATTGTAAATTCTGTAAAATAGTTCTCCTTGACCTTTAAGGAAATATATGGGAACAAGTGGGTACGGTTCGGTTTCTGGGCCGTACTCTATACTTTGTGGGTTATATGGATCCGCAATTGGTGGTGGATATTCGGACTTATAGTAGTTTTCGACCTATTTATCACCAAAAAGGTGAAGTGGGCCTTCTGGAAAAAGAAATATAAAGAGGGAGAGAAACGCAATGTACTGCTGGATTGGCTTGATGCCCTCATTTTTGCAGTGATAGTTGTTAGTTTCATCAACATCTTCTTTTTCCAAGCCTTCAAAATTCCCTCCTCCTCAATGGAGAGTTCTCTTATGACAGGAGATTATCTCTTTGTAAGCAAGGTAGCCTACGGACCTAAAATGCCGCAGACACCTGTATCGATGCCTTTCATTCACAATGTTTTCCCCGGAACACTCAAGAAGAGCTATTCTACTATACTACAATTTGATCATAAACGCATCGCCGGCTTTGGCAATGTCAAACGTGACGATTATGTAGTCTTCTGCTTTCCACACGGCGATACGGTGCTGACCAAAGCTCCGATAGAGGATTATTACACACATGTGAGGATGAATGGCCGTGATTACACGGTAAAGACCTTTGGACCGCTGATTTCACGCCCCACCGACAAAAAGGACCATTATGTTAAAAGATGCGTTGCCATTGCCGGCGACACTCTCGAAGTTAGAGATGGACAACTCTTTGTCAATGGAACACCTCAGGCGGCATATCCGGGCCTCCAGAGTAGCTATAAGGTTGTTACCAACGGTACTGCCATCAATCCCGTACATCTTAGGGATATCGGCATCAACTCATCTGAAGTGTGGTACGATCCCACCCTTCCCGGTTATCCCCATTTGCCGCTTACAAAGGAAATGCTATCATCAGTCCGGACGCTGGGCAATGTCGTTTCCGTCACCCCTAATGTAGATGTTTATCCGCCCGACTATCCCGATTCCTACAGAATGCTCTTCCCCTTCGTGGAAAAAGGCTGGACTAAGGATAACTATGGACCCATCTGGATTCCCGCCAAGGGAACCATGGTAAAGCTGGATGCAGATAATATCGACTTCTACAGGAGAATCATCGACGTCTATGAGGACAACGATTTTGAAGAAAAAGAGGGCCTCTTTTACATAAACGGTGAAGAAACAACCACCTACACCTTCAAGCAAGACTATTACTTCATGATGGGTGACAATCGCCACAATTCACTCGATTCACGCTACTGGGGATTTGTTCCCGAGGATCACATTGTGGGCCGACCGGCGGTTATCTGGTTTTCCAAGGATAACAACAAGTCTTTCCCCAAGAACATCAGATGGAGAAGAATCTTGAAGTTTATCTGATAATGGCGGTGAAATTTGGTTTTAAGAAGAAAAATCCATACATTTGCAGCCCCAAAAAAGATTATAATATTAAAAATAGATAACAATGGCACGAGTTTGTCAAGTAACAGGAAAGAAAAGGATGATTGGAAACAACGTTTCCCACTCCAAGAGACGCACGAAACGCGAATTCGCTCCCAATCTCAAGACCAAGAAGTTCTGGTCTGAGGAAGAGCAGAGATTCATCACCCTCAAAGTATCTTGCAAGGGTATGAAGACCATTTACAAGAACGGTCTCTCCGCTACCATCAAGAAATCACAGGAAAAAGGTTTGATTAAAGTAGTTTAATATTTACAACTATGTCAAAAAAAGCTAAAGGAAATAGAGTACAGGTCATTATGGAGTGTACTGAGCAACGAGAGAGCGGTGTACCGGGCATCTCCAGGTATATTACAACAAAAAACAAAAAGAACACTACACAGAGATTGGAGCGCAAGAAATACAATCCCTATCTCAAAAAAGTGACTCTTCATCGTGAAATCAAATAACACACTTATCTTTATATAAATGGCAAAGAAAGCAGTGGCTACATTTGGTAGTAGCCGTCCACAAACAAAAAACTATGTAAAGTGTATCCGTATGGTCAAGTCTGAGCGTACCGGAGCATACGCTTTCCAGGAAGAGCTGTTACCTACTGACCAAGCGAAAGACTTCTTTGAGAAGAAATAAAGTTAAGTAGAGTAAACAGATAAAAAAAATGCGACCTTATCCGGTCGCATTTTTTGTTATATTCCTTCTTCTAGAAGGGCAGATCGTCAGGGCCATCGGACATAAGATCGTCCGAAGAAACAAACTGCTCAGATTGTGGAACCGGCTGTGAAGCGGGCTTCGCTGTTGGTCTCGTGGCAGGGGTCTGCGATTCGGTCTGTCTTGGAGTGCCTCCAGACTCATCCCACGCACCATCTCTGGGCAATGTGTCATCCCTGCGACCGAGAAGCTGGATAGAGTCAGCCAAAATCTCTGTGATATAGCGTTTCTGTCCGCTAGCATCATCCCAGGAACGGCTTCGAATACGTCCCTCCACATAGATCTGACTACCTTTTTTGATAAACCTGCCGGCCAAATCAGCCAGCTGTCTCCAAGCGACTATATTGTGCCACTCAGTAATTTCTCTGGTTTCCCCGCTACGGTCTTTAAATCTCTCCGTAGTTGCGAGGGAAAATGAGGCAACGGATGCACCACCTTCAAGATGCCTGATTTCAGGATCTCTTCCTACGTTGCCGATAAGTAAAACTTTATTCAGTGCCATAGTTCAAAAATTTTCCTAAATATAGCCTTTTTTACCGAGACTGGAAAAAATATTTGAGTATAAAAGAGCTTTTTGATTACGCAGTAGTGCCACCTTTTCATCCAAATAATCCGTCAGATTACTCCCTTCTTCCATTTCAAGGCGTGTTCTGAGACGCTCTCGCTTGTTATAGATGCTCATCTCGTTTGTAAGACGAAATATTGTGGCTATTGCATGTGTGGGAAATCCCATTGAGATCAGACTGCAGAGCATCACATCATCCTTGGTAAGTAAGGGGTGTTCTTCTTTGAGTCGGGTTATAAGGCCATAATGGCATTTGTCGGCCAAATAGTCCATATCGTAAAAAATATTGCTCTTATCTCTGAGTGTCGTCAGAAAATAAGATCTGACCTTCGAATGGAGCAAAGTCGCATTTTCAGGACTAAGTGAGACGCAGTCCATAATACCTATGACCATCTGCATCACTTTGTTTAGGGTTTTGGAGAGTCTTTCATCATCAGCCCTCTTATTCCTGAGCTGTTGTGATATCTTCTCCCTCAATCGCATCTCTCTACGTTTTATCCGGAAAAGAATGAATAAAAGAATTATTGTTGTTACAACAAAAAAAGACAGTAAGGCACAGACAACCCACTGCCACGCCGCCACATGTGTAGCGGTGATAATTAAAGTTTTGGACATTTGTATAAGTTTTAATGGGTTAAGTGTTTTTCGCTCGCTGTCTTAGGACCTCAAAACAGATAACTGCCGCAGAAACGGAGACATTAAGAGAATCGCAGATTCCACCCATTGGGATGCGGATTTGCGCATCTGAACGCTCTTTCCAAAAACTTGAAAGACCCGTATCTTCCCTACCGAATACAATTGCAACAGCTCCTCTCATATCAGTATCATAATAGAGTGAGGCATCCTGTAATTGTGTTATAAGAATAGAAACATTATGAATTTTGAGCCACTTGAAGGCTTCTTCGGACGTGCAGCATATACACTGGACACTAAAGCAGGCACCGGTGCTCGCTCGTATTACATTTGGGTTGAAAACATCTGCCAAAGGATCACATACCATCACACAGTCTGCACCGCAGGCATCCGCAGTTCTGAATATGGCTCCAAGATTGCCCGGTTTCTCAATGGACTCCACTACTATCACTAGCGGATTGTCGCTGAGAGTAATTCTCTCCGGCAGGAGAGGCTTCATCCGCATCAAGGCAATTACTCCCTCGGTGCTGCCTCGATAAGCGATTCTGTCATAAAGATTGGCAGATACTTCGAAGAGCTCTACTCCGACCACGACTTCAGGCAAGTCAGTACTCTCCATGTATTCAGGACAATAGAAGATAGATATGGGGACAAAACCTGCTGCGATGGCTCTTTGGACTTCACGCTGCCCTTCAACCACGAAAAGAGCTTTTTCCCTGCGCTCCCGAGATTTACTCTGGAGTAGGATGAGCTCTTTTATGCGAGGATTGCGTGCGGAGGTTATCTTCTCTGCCGCCATTAGTTATTCAGTTTTCTTATGGCTTGCCTCCGGCCTCATCTGAGGGAAGAAAATTACATCCTGAATAGAGGTAGAGTCGGTCATAAGCATAGCAAGGCGATCGATACCCATACCGAGACCCGAAGTGGGCGGCATACCATACTCTAGAGCACGAACAAAATCCAAATCAATGAACATAGCTTCGTCGTCACCCTTTTCCTGGAGTTTGATCTGATCATGGAATCTGTCAAGCTGATCTATAGGGTCATTAAGTTCGCTATATGCATTGGCCACCTCCTTACCGTTTACAAAGAGTTCGAATCTCTCGGTAAGCGCAGGATCCTTCCTATGACGTTTCGTGAGAGGAGACATCTCTACAGGATAATCTGTAATGAAAGTGGGCTGTATCAGATGCTTTTCGCAATATTCGCTAAATATGGCATCTATCAGTTTACCTACACCCATAGAGGAAGATACGGGAATATTGAGATCGTCACAAATCTTGCGAAGCTGTGCCTCATTCATTCCTGTAATATCTACACCGGCATACTCTTTTATTGCTTCGAGCATAGGAAGACGTCTGTAGGGCTTTTTAAACTCGATCTCATTACCCCAAACATCAAATCTAGTCTTACCATTAAGTGCAATGGCTATCCTCTCAACCAGCTGCTCAACAAACTCCATCATCCAGATATAATCCTTGTATGCAACATAAATCTCCATACAGGTGAACTCCGGATTGTGAGTTCGGTCCATACCTTCATTGCGGAAATTTTTTGAAAACTCGTAAACACCGGTGAAGCCACCTACTATAAGTCTCTTAAGGTAGAGTTCGTTGGCAATTCTGAGGTAGAGGGGAATATCGAGGGCGTTGTGGTGAGTAACAAAGGGTCTGGCAGCAGCGCCACCGGGAATAGGTTGGAGAATGGGTGTCTCAACTTCGAGATATCCGTGTTCATTGAAGTAATCCCTCATCGTGGAAACAATTTTAGTCCTCTTGATAAATGTATCCCTTACATGAGGATTGACTATAAGATCCACATATCTCATTCGGTAACGAAGCTCCGGATCGGAGAATGCATCATATAACTCTCCCTCTTTCTCTTTTACTATTGGAAGTACGCGAAGAGTTTTGCTGAGCAATTGGAGAGATTTCGCATGAACCGAAAGTTGTCCCGTCTGTGTAATGAATGCGAAACCCTTGATACCTATGATGTCACCAATATCCAACAGTTTCTTGAAAACAGTATTGTAAAGGGTCTTATCCTCACCTTCGCAGATTTCGTCACGTTTTATATAGACCTGAATCTTTCCATGCTCATCCTGAACCTCCACAAATGAAGCAGCGCCCATAATGCGACGGCTCATTATCCTCCCTGCGATGGATATGTCATTGAAATTGCCTTTGTCTGCATCATAGCCTTCCTTAATCTCTTTTGAAGTGGCATTGACGGGAAATTCCTCGGCAGGATAGGGGTCTATGCCCAAGTCCTTCAATTGTTGCAGAGCAGCTCGGCGATTCAATTCCTGTTCGTTGAGATCTGTCATTTCCATAATGTAAATCTGTCAGTTAAGTATTCCTTATTTTATATCTGGCAAAAATACTAATATTTATGGATAAAGGCATAAAAATTGTGTATCTTTGTAAAATTGCAGAAATCGATATGAGCATTGAGAAAAAATGGATAGTGATGGAGCCGGGTAACCCGGCTCTTGTACGCCAACTCACACAGGAGCTGGGTATTGATTCTGTATTAGCCAATCTATTGGTCCAAAGAGGTATTGATACTTTTGCCAAGGCAAGAGAATTTTTCCGCCCCGACCTTTCAAAGCTACATGATCCCTTTTTGATGAAGGATATGGATAAGGCCGTCGAACGTCTTCATAAGGCAGTTGTAAAGAGAGAAACCATCCTGATATACGGAGACTATGATGTGGATGGTACTACAGCGGTAGCTCTGGTCTATTCATTTATGAAATGTCTTACCAACCGCGTGGAATATTACATTCCCGACAGATATGATGAAGGCTACGGCATTTCTTACAAGGGCATAGACACTGCACGGGACCACAATTGCACCCTGATCATAGCACTGGACTGCGGGATCAAAGCTATCGAAAAAGTGAACTACGCCAAAAGTCTGGGGATAGATATGATTATCTGCGACCATCACCTTCCGGACGAGAAACTTCCCGATGCCGTGGCAGTGCTCGACCCCAAGCGGCAGGATTGCAACTACCCCTTCGATGACCTTTCCGGATGTGGAGTAGGCTTCAAGTTGGTCCAGGGCTACGCCCAAAAACATGATATCCCTTTTGAAAATATAGTCTCGCTGCTTGATCTGCTGGTGGTCAGCATCGCTTCCGACCTAGTCTCCGTCACCGGAGAAAACCGCGTATTGGCATACTACGGACTCAAGCAACTCAACGAAAACCCACGTGAGGGTCTGCAAACTATCATCAAGCTCTCAGGCCTCGAAAAACACCGTATTACCATCGACGAAATAGTCTTTAAAATAGGTCCCCGAATCAATGCAGCGGGCAGGATGGAGTCGGGTAAAACTGCAGTGGACATGCTCACCTCCAGGGATGAAGATGAGTCTAAGGAGATCGGAGCAGCCATTAATGCCCACAACAACGACCGTAAGAAAGTTGACCGCGAGATTACCGAAGAGGCACTAAAAATGGTAAAGAGCCTTCCCGGTTTTGAAAACAAAAAATCCACAGTGGTGTACAACCCCTCCTGGCACAAGGGAGTCGTCGGTATCGTGGCATCCCGCCTTGTGGAGGCCTACTACCGTCCGACCATCGTACTCACCCAGTCGAATGGATTAATCACGGGTTCTGCACGCTCCATCCAGGGCTTTGACCTCTACGAAGCCATTGAATCCTGTTCAGACCTTTTGGAGAACTTCGGAGGACATATGTACGCTGCAGGCCTAACTCTCAAGGAGGAAAATCTTCAGATATTCACCGAGCGTTTTGAGAACTACGTAGCCTCCAAAATCGACGATGTAATCCTAACTCCGATTATCAATATCGACTCATATCTGGACTTTAAGCAGATCACACCCAAGTTTTTCAGACTGCTCAAGCAATTCCAGCCTTTCGGTCCCGGCAACCTCTCCCCTGTTTTCATTACTGAAAATGTTTACGACAATGGTAACGGACGAAGAGTGGGCTCTGCTGAAGCGGGTATGAAACACCTCAAACTGGAACTCATTCAGGAGGACGAACCTTACAGATATATCTCGGCAATCGCCTTTAACCTTTCTGAAAATTTCGAACATATTCAGGGCGGCAATCCCGTGGATATTTGCTATTCTATTGCTGAAAATTATTATCGGGGCATCGCCAACATCCAGCTCCGCGTTAAGGATATAAAGGAAAAAGAGTTGTTCTGAACTCAATGATGCTGCATTAGACAGCAAATGAGATAATTACCATCATACGATGCAACGTTTGCTACCATGATTGCATCTATATTAAGGGGATATAATATTACACAATTATGAAAAGGCTACTTTCTCTACTTGTGATGTCACTGATGCTGGCATCCTGCTATATTGAAGAATCAGGCAGTCACCTTGAAATAATAAAAGATGAATATGCGCTTGATGACCAGACCTACTGGGAGGGTGGTATCATTTATAAAATATTTTCTGAACAAGATTTTTTAACAAAAGTCGTAGAGTTTTCAGCAGATTGTACCAAGTGCACTCTTTATACCGGCGTATCTTTCATCAATGGACTTGACAAAGAGGAACTGGTTGTAAGGTCAGACGGACCTAATCGGCTCATTTTTACTGAAGAGGGTCGTTATGGAGCAATATACAGGCTTTATTTTACAAAGGGCACAAAAGATTCATTTGAAATGAAATGGAAGAATCACACAAAGCTCGAAAAAGACCACATTCCGGACAAATCATTCACCGTCACTATGCACCGTTCTGACTATAGCCCTGGCCTTACCAACTGATTATTCTCCAGACCAAACACAATCAGACAATTTTTAAACTCTTTCGCAACTGCGAAAGAACGACTCCTGAAATGGCAATTGCAAGGGCGAAAATCTGCATTGTAGTAAAACTCTCTTGTCCCATAAAATATGCAACTACCGCTGAAACAGCCGGAATCATAGCGGAAAATATGGAGGCTCTGGTCATCCCAAGACCTTCTATTGCTTTTGTATAGAGTACAAAAGAGAGGGAAGAGCAGAGTACGGCAAGTGCAATTACGGACTTTAGTACATCAAATGAGAGATATTCAGACTTCCATTGGGGCAGGCCCCAGATCATAAAGGGTATAAAGAATAAAATTGCACCGACAAGAAACTGCCATGTGGTAATAGTTATGGCATTATAGGTACTTGTAAGTCGTTTACAAATGGAAGAGTAACCTACCGCACCTGCAACGGCAAGAAACAAAAAAAGTATTCCGTAGTAATTCTCCGAAGAAATAGTGCCATTCCATACAAAAAGGACTATTCCCAAAACAGCGGCAATTATACCGGCCACATTGATTCGGGATAGAGATTCGTTGAACAACAACCTGCCCATAATCATTGTAAAAATGGGGATTGTGGCAATTATTACAGCCGAAAGAGTAGCCGAACCGGTGATTTTCAAACCATAGGATTCTCCTATAAAGTAGATGAAGGGTTCGAAAAATGCCAGGAGAAACATCCACTTCATATCCTTACGCGCCACCTTCTGCAAAGTACGGGTAATCGTGGAAAAGAGAAGCATTATTACTCCCGAAAGCAGCATCCTCATAAATATGAATATAAAGATCGGCACTCCCATTGCAATGAGATCGTTGGTCCATATAAAGGAGAAGCCCCACAGGATAGTGGCGGTTATAATGGATATGTAGAGAGGAAGTTTACTTTTGGTCTTAGTCATCGAAAGAGAGTGGTAATGAGGAGTTCAGACCGGTAAGTCGTGAATTGTGCACCACCGGAACGCCGTTGACAAGAGTATGCACAACTGTTGAACTGAATCCGGTAAAAGGCGACCATCCGCATCTGCAAACGGTTGACGCGTCAGAGGGCCTACCAGGGTCAACTATAGTAATATCCGCAAAGTACCCCTCACGGAGATATCCTCTGCGGGAGATATTGAAGCAATCTGCGGGAGAGTGGCACATCAACCTCACCACGTCGGTAAGTGCAAAAACACCCTGACGTGAAAATTCGAGCATAGCCCGAAGAGAATGTTGTACCAATGGCATGCCGGAGGGCGACTGCAAATATGGAGCCTCTTTCTCTGATAACAAGTGTGGTGCATGATCTGTCGCCACTACCGATATCACTCCTTCACGTGCTCCCCGTCGGAGCGCCTCGCGATCTGAAGAACTCTTAATGGCGGGATTGCATTTTATAAGAGAGCCATATTTCTCATAGTCATTATCACAGAACCAGAGATGATGCACACATACCTCACCGGTAATGCGATCACTCTTTACCCTTGCTTCTCGGAGCAATTCCACTTCTTCAGCAGTACTGATATGAAGTATGTGCAGGCGAGAGGAGTATTTCAGCGCCAGAGCTATAGCCTTGCGGGTGGATGCTATACAGGCCTCTCGACTGCGTATTTGCGGATGCATCTCAAATGGTATCTCATCGCCGAAACGCTTACGGGCTGCAGCTGTGTTCGCAAGGATTATGGATTCCTCTTCGCAATGGGTCGCAATTAGCACGGGCGCTTTCGAGAATATGGCCTCCAGAGTTTCGGGATTATCCACCAGCATATTTCCGGTAGAAGAGCCCATAAAGACCTTGATACCGCAGACATTTCGCGGATCAGTCGCAAGCAGCTCGGAGAGATTGTCGTTGGATGCCCCGATATAGAACGAATAGTTTGCAAGAGAATCCTCCGCTGCCTTGGCAAACTTATTCGCAAGCAATTCCTGAGAGCATACAGGAGGATTATTGTTGGGCATATCCATATAGGATGTAACGCCCCCCAGTACTGCCGCAGCGCTTTCAGTAGCAATGCTGCCCTTGTGTTCCGCTCCAGGTTCGCGAAAATGCACCTGATCATCTATGACTCCGGGAAGAACGAGCATTCCGGAAGCATCAATTACTTCCTTGGCCCGTTCCCGCAAGTGTGGAAAGTCTGCCGGATCCTTTGTTATCGCACTTATGAGGCCATTTTCAACAAAGAGGCCACCTGTAAAAGAGAGCCCCTCGTTGATGATTGTACCATTTTCAATAAAAATGCTCATTTATTTAGTTGGATCTTATGCCTTGGGAACAGCTTTGATCTTGCGGAATCTTAGCCTGATTACACCCCAGAAGGCTTCACCGAAAATACCGCTGCTCATTTTGGAAGTACCTTCGGTGCGGTCGACAAAAATAATGGGAACCTCAACGATCTTGAATCCGAGCTTGTAGGTGTTGTATTTCATCTCAATCTGAAATCCGTAACCTTTCATCCTTATATTTGAGACATCGATCGTCTCGAGCACCTTACGACGATAACATTTAAAACCTGCCGTGGTGTCATATACCTTCATTCCAAGTACCGTGCGAACATAAGTAGATGCGTAATAGGACATTATAACCCTACCGATAGGCCAGTTTACAACACTGATACCGTTGCAGTAACGTGACCCGATAGCCAGATCAGCACCATCCTCGTGACAGGCCTTGTAAAGACGCACCAGATCTTTGGGAGGATGTGAAAAGTCGGCATCCATCTCGAAAATATAATCATATTTATGCTCGATAGCCCATTTAAAACCCGTAATGTAGGCTGTACCAAGCCCCTGTTTACCCGCCCTCTCAATAATGAAAAGCGAGTCGGGGAACTCACTCTGAAGAGATTTGACAATAGCTGCCGTGCCGTCAGGCGAACCGTCATCAATAACAACAATGTGGAAGTCAATCTCCTGTTCTTTGATTGCACGAATAATCTTCTCTATATTCTCCTTTTCATTGTAGGTGGGAATAATAACAACTTGTCGTGTCATAGTCTCTCAAAAATTAAGTGTATTGTCGTGTAAAGATAGTAAAAAATCATATTCCTCTCAAAGAAAGACCAATTCGCTGTCGCTCCAAATCTACATTCACCACTTTGGCGTGAAGCTGCTGATGCAGTTTAAGCACTTGCGAGGGATCCTCTACACGCTTATCACTTATCTGAGAAATATGTATCAGCCCATTTTGCTTGATGCCGATATCCACAAATGCGCCGAAATTGGTGATATTAGTTACAATGCATGGCAGGATCATACCCACCTTTACATCCTCAATGGAGCGGATTTCAGAAGAGAACTCAAAAACCTTGATAATTGAACGGGGATCCCGACCGGGCTTAGCCAACTCCTTTACAATATCCTTTAGCGTAGGCTCACCCACTTCCTCAGAAACATATTTTGAGATATCTATAGTGGAGGACAACTGCTCGTTGGAAATGAGATCGGTAAGCGATACGCCCAAATCGAAGGCCATCTGTTCCACTAGTTCATACCGCTCGGGGTGAACAGCCGAATTGTCAAGCGGATTATCAGCATTTGGTATTCTCATAAAACCGGCACATTGCTCAAAGGCCTTTTCACCGAGTCTACGCACCTTGAGCAGCTCCCGGCGGCTGACGAATGCACCGTTTTCATCACGATACTCTATAATATTGCCCGCCAGAACGGGACCTATACCTGAAACATAACGCAAAAGGTGCTTGCTGGCGGTATTGAGGTTAACTCCGACATTGTTTACACAACTTTCAACCACCGTATCCAGACGCTCCTTAAGCAGAGTCTGGTTGACATCGTGCTGGTACTGCCCCACTCCTATGGACTTCGGGTCAATTTTGACCAGTTCAGCCAAAGGATCCATAAGACGACGACCAATGGAAACGGCACCCCTGACAGTAACATCATAATCCGGAAACTCCTCCCTCGCAATCTCAGAGGCCGAATAGACCGAAGCGCCATCTTCGCTGACCGAATAGACTCTCACGCCCTTAGGAAGTGCGATTTTCTTGATAAAAGCTTCTGTTTCGCGGCCGGCAGTGCCATTGCCGATGGCGATAACTTCTATCTTGTAGGCCTCCACCAAATGAGAAATCTTTTTCATCGAAGCAATCTTCTCATTGTTGGGAGGATGGGGAAATATGGTATCGTTGTGCAGCAATGCTCCCTGTGCATCGAGGCACACCACCTTGCAACCGGTTCTGAAGCCCGGGTCTATGGCAAGGGTACGCTTCTCACCAACCGGCGGAGCCAGTAGCAACTGGCGGAGATTCTCTCCGAAAACACGGATGGAGTCGAGATCCGCCTTTTCTTTAGCTGCAGAGAGGGATTCATTTTCAATCGAAGGATGGAGCAGACGCTTATAGGAATCCTCCACGGCGGCATCCAATAGTTCGCGCACTGAGGATAAGGGTTTGCGTTTGCCCTGATAAACGCGTCTTGAGATTCGTTCTAAAGCGTAATCAATCTTAACATCTACCCTGACTCCTACTATCTCCTCGGAGGAAGCCCTTAGAATGGCAAGCAGACGATGTGAAGGAATCCTGTCGAGGCGTTCCGAAAAATCAAAGTAATTGCGGTATTTGGATGCCTCCTCACTCTCCTCTTTCCCCTTGGAAACTTTGGTTACCACTCTGCCCCATCTGGAATAGAGGTCTCGGAGATCTGCACGTACAGGCTGTGACTCACTGATCCACTCGGCCATGATATCATTTGCTCCGGCGAGAGCCTCTTCCTCTGAAGCCACCTGATCACCGATATACTTTTGCGAGAGACTCTGCGGATCGTCACATTTGATGTTGAATATGGCCTCTGCGAGGGGTTCAAGTCCCTTTTCTTTTGCAATTGAAGCTCTTGTTCGTCTTTTCGGACGATAAGGGAGATAAATATCCTCCAGAATTTGGGGGTCAACGAGCGACTCTATCTGTTCGCGAAGTGAGTCAGTAAGCTTACCCTGCTCCTCAATACTCTTGAGAACAGCTTGTTTGCGTTTTTCGAGTTCTTCAAAACGGAGATACCAATGTCTGACCTCGGCTACCTGAGTTTCATCCAGAGCGCCTGTGCGTTCTTTGCGATATCTGCTGATGAAAGGAATGGTAGCACCCTCCTCGAACAGTGAGATGCAGTTTTCGATTTGCCAAACTTTGACATTCATCGCCTCTGCAATATGATCGAGATAGAGTTTAGTCATGGGAAACCTGCTGCAATTGCTCTCTGTAGGAAGAGAAAATTTTGGATTTGGAGACAAATCCGAGATACTTGTTATTCCTGTCAACAACCGGAAGATTCCAGGCCTGAGTAACCTCAAATTTATTCATCACGCTCTCCATTTTTTCATCGTAATAGACCATAGCAGGGGCGTTTTTCATTATAGCAGGTATCTGAACGCTCTCATACTGGCTTTGGTCAAACATAATCTTCCTCACATCATCGAGAAAGACTATTCCCTGAAACTGGTTGTAATGATCCACGACCGGGAAAATATTGCGCTTTGAAGTGGCAATTACTTTGACCAGATCTCCCAGAGTACTATTGAAGCCGATTGTAGAAAAATCTGTCTCAATCAGATCCGATGTCTTGAGCAATGTAAGTACGGCCCTGTCGCTGTCATGGGTGAGCAAATCGCCCTGCTGTGCAATACGCTTGGTGTAAATTGAATACTGCTCTACCAAACGTATTGTGGCAAATGAAATAGCGGAAGTGAGAATAAGCGGAATCAACAGGTCGTATCCGCCGGTCATCTCCGCAATTAGAAAGATGGCAGTCATGGGTGCCTGCATCACTCCCGCCATCAATCCACCCATACCCACAAGTACAAAATTCGCCTCAGGAATAACGTGGATTCCGGTAAGATTGATGAACCGGCCAAGTACGAATCCCGCTATGCCTCCTGTAAAAAGAGTCGGACCAAAAGTGCCGCCAACCCCTCCTCCTGCATTTGTAAAAGCGGTAGCATATACCTTTACCAGCAAAATTGCCGTGAAAAAGAGGAGTATTGCCCATTTGTTAGCCAAAACACGTTCACCAATGATGCCGCCCGCCATCTCAATGGGATTATTGTTGAGCATCAGGGTGAGGGAGTTGTAACCTTCGCCGTAAAGCGGCGGAAAAAGAAATACCAAAACACCCATAGCGATTGCTCCGATAATCCAGCGGTTTATCGGCTTGCGCACACGCCTCATCTTATCCTCAACTCTCAGGGAGGTCCTTATGAAATAGAGGGATATTATACCACAAAATATACCCAGAATGAAATAATAGGGCAGATTACCCATAGAGAAGGTCTCGATGGTGTTTGCAATAGCTACAGCGTCACCCAGGAAAATATATGAAACTACCGTGGCCGTAATTGCGGAAATCAATAACGGCAGTATGGAAGTCATGGAAATATTGAAAAGCAATATCTCCAGAGTAAAGAGTACTCCGGCCAGCGGAGCCTTGAAAATACCCGCCACGGCACCTGCAGCTCCACATCCGAGCAAGATAGTCATATTCTTGTAGGACATGCCCATGCTCCTGCCTACATTAGAGCCTATCGCCGCACCGGTATATACTATAGGTGCTTCGGCACCGACAGAACCACCAAATCCAATAGTAACCGAACTTGCCATTATCGAAGTCCAGGTATTGTGAGGTTTTATGCGCGACTCATTACGAGAAATAGAGAGCAGAACCTTGGTAACTCCATGACTGATGTCGGTCTTGACAAAATATCTTACAAAAAGGAATGAAAGCAACATTCCTATGCCGGGATAGATGAGATAAAGGTATGCATCGGAGGGTTTTGTAAACCAAAAGGTTAAACCGTGATGGATCCATTTAATCAAAGTCTTGAGCAATACGGCAGCAAAGCCGCACCCAAGTCCCACTACAAATGAGAGCAACACCAATTGTGTGCGCTCAGGGATAGCTGAAAAGCCCTTTTTAATTCTGGAAAATATTTTCACCTATTTATTTTAATCAAAGAGAGCAACCTTTCGGGCCACTCTCTATATGTTTGCTATTAGCCATTGGCCGTTGGCTCTTGGCTTTCCTATTGGCCGTTAGCTGTTGGCTTATTTATAATTACTCATAACTCCTCCACTAAATACTCCTATCTCCCTATTCAGAACTCCCAACTACCCTACTGCACACTACACACTACACACTA
>DFOK01000100.1:30146-39898 GCA_002376715.1 Bacteroidales bacterium UBA3543
CACTACACACTACACACTACTCCTCCCCTTCGTCTGAGCCCTGGTCATCTGCAAAGTCCTCGTCACTTGCGGGGAATCCGTCATCACCCGAATCATCGTCATCGTCATCGTTGTCATCCTTGAAAAGGCCATTCTGCACATCTTCATAATCATCCACCTTCACCTTAATCTTCACAAGATAAATGGCATCAGGGATTTCAACGGAAACAGCATGAAAAAAGGTACCGTCCGGTTTGACAACCTTGAAGATATCACCCATATAATCTGCATATCCATGAGGATATTTCTCCTTGAATGCTTCCGCGAGTTCGGGAGACATATTTTCATAGCTAATTACAGCTCTTTTTTTGTTAGTGCCTATCATAAAGTGATTCGAATAATATATATATGTGCAATATTAGGAGATTTTTTTCAAATACAAATTTAATTCACATTATTTCTTGAAAAAAAATGATTTTTGTCTCTGTTTTCGCCTTGGATTGCGCTCAACGAAGAGAGGTTTGTCTGTTTTAGGGTCTATTCCGGTATAAAACATTACCGAAGAACGTGTCATGGGAGTAGGAGTAAAATCCTGAACTTGTTCCATAAATAGATTTTTCAGGTGAGGATTGCGTGAAAGACTGTCCATATCCTCCATTCTGCATCCAGGATGACCGGAGATAAAGTAGGGTACAAGCTGATATTTCAGCCCTTTGCGGCGACAGATATCGTCAAACTCCCGTCTCAACCGTTCAAAAAGTTTAAAAGAGGGTTTGCCCATTACCCGCAGCACATGATCGCAGGTATGCTCGGGAGCCACTTTCAAGCGACCTGAAGTGTGTTTTGTAACCAATTGTTCCAGATAGGGCTTTGACGTATCATCCAGATAACCATCTTTGTCGAGGAAGAGGTCATATCTTATACCGCTGCCGATATAGGCATTTTTGATGCCCGGAACTTTGAGGACTTTTTCGTATAACGAAAGCAATTCCTTATGCGAGGTCTCCATATTCTCGCACCGCGAAGGAAAGAGACAGGAGTGCCGTTGACATTTGGCACATAGCGAACGGTCGCGCCCTCTCATTCTGTACATATTGGCCGTAGGAGCACCCAGATCTGTGATAATACCTTTGAATCCGGGCATTGCTGCGAGAGCTTCTACCTCTGCCAGTATCGACTCGGGGGTCCTGGACTGTATGAATTTGCCCTGGTGAGCTGCCAGAGTGCAGAAATTGCAGCCTCCGAAGCAGCCACGGTGAGTGGTCACGGAATGCTTGATCATCTCATATGCGGGAATGTGCCTATCTCTGTACCTTGGATGAGGCATTTTGGTAAATGGCAGCGCATAGATTGCATCCATTTCCTGTTCTGTGGCAGGAGGATAAGGGGGATTGATGCATACATAGCGCTCTTTGCATTTCTCCACCAGTATCTGCGGTTCCATACTATTTGCCTGAGCCTCGATTATGTTGAAATTAGCAGCGAATTTCCGTTTTTCAACCTTACAATTTTCAAATGATTCCAGAGTAATGTGTTCTGTCAAGGGTTCGGTGTCGGAGAGATATCCTACCTGAAAGATGGATTGCAGCGCCCGGAGAGGCGCACCGCCGGCGAGAGTATCCGCTATGGCACAAATTGGCCTCTCTCCCATTCCATAAACCAGCAGATCGGCACCGCTTTCAACCAGAATGGAGGGCTTGAGCATATCCTGCCAGTAATCATAATGTGTCAAACGGCGCAAAGAGGCCTCTATACCTCCTATCACCACCGGTATATGCGGAAAGAGCTCCTTGAGAATTCGGGTATATACGGTTACCGCATAATCGGGTCTGAATGAAGCTTTACCACCGGGAGTATAGGCATCATTGCTGCGCAGACGTTTAGCAGCGGTATAGTGGTTGACCATGGAATCCATTGCTCCGGAGGTGACTCCAAAAAAGAGCTTTGGCTCCCCCAGTTTTCTGAAATCCCTCAAATCATCCCTCCAATTGGGCTGCGGAACTACCGCTACACGGTATCCTGCATTTTCCAGCACCCTCGCAATGACGGCAGTACCAAAAGCAGGGTGATCAATAAACGCGTCTCCGGTAAACAGGATTATATCGGGAGCATCCCAGCCGAGGACTTCGATCTCTTTCTTTGTAGTGGGAATCATCACATCCTCTCAGGTAGCGAAATCCCGAGAATACCCATCGCCTTAACAAGAACCTGCGCAATGATGGATATCAGATAGAGGCGCTGGGCACGTGTATCTGAATCCTCTTCCCTCAAAATAGAGGTGTCGTGATAGTACTGGTTGAATTCCTTTGCCAGATCATAGGCATAGTTTGCAATAATGGCAGGAGAATGTGCTTCCCCACCTTCCCTTATCTTGTCGGGATAGGTACTCAACAATTGAACGATAATCTCTTCCTTGGGAAGGAGCAAAGCTCCGGTCATTGAAGGAGCTATACCCTGCTCCGCAGCTTTCCTGAGTATGGATTTTATGCGAGCATGGGTGTACTGAATAAATGGCCCTGTATTGCCGTTGAAATCAATCGATTCCTTAGGGTCAAAGAGCATTGTCTTTTTGGGATCCACCTTGATGATGAAATATTTAAGTGCTCCCAAACTGATCATCTTGAAAAGGGCGTCCTGCTCTTCATCGTTCATATCCTCTATTTTACCCAGTTCAAGAGAGGTCTCCCTGGCAGTATTATACATACTCTCGAGAAGGTCGTCGGCATCCACAACCGTGCCTTCACGTGATTTCATTTTACCTTCCGGCAATTCCACCATACCATAAGAAAGATGGTAAATGGAGTCAGACCACTCAAATCCCAACTTTTTGAGGATGAGTTTGAGAACCTGGAAATGATAATTCTGCTCGTTGCCAACCACATATATGTGCTCATCAAAGCCATATTCATCATATCTCTGATGTGCAGTACCGATATCCTGTGTCATATAGACCGAAGTTCCGTCACTTCTGAGAAGGAGTTTCTTATCAAGTCCCTCTTCAGTGAGGTCGCACCATATGGAATCATCTTCCTGCTTTTCGAAAATACCCTTTTCCAGTCCTTCGAGAACCAGGGATTTACCGAGAAGGTAGGTCTCTGATTCGTAGTAAGTCTTATCGAATTCTATACCGAGATTACGGTAGGTAACGTCAAATCCCTCATAAACCCAACCATTCATTTTTTTCCAGAGATCAACTACCTCTTTATCTCCGCGTTCCCATTTTAAAAGCATCTCCTGTGCCTCTTTAAGCACGCCGGCTTTTTTTTCGGCCTCATCTCTTTCTATACCTTCACGCTCCATTATCCCCTTCACTTCAGCGGTAAGCATGTCATTGAATTTCACATAATAATCGCCCACGAAATGATCTCCTTTAAGTCCGGTGGAAGCGGGAGTTTCACCGTTGCCTTCTTTGAGCCAGGCGAGCATCGATTTACAGATATGTATTCCCCTGTCATTGACAAGGTTGACCTTTACGATATTATGTCCGTTTGCAGCCAGAAGCTGTGAAACGGACCATCCGAGAAGATTGTTGCGAATGTGGCCCAGATGAAGCGGCTTATTGGTGTTGGGTGAAGAAAATTCCACCATCACGGTCTTTCCGGTATAAGTAAATTGACCGTAATCTTCATTTTCACCTATGGATTTGAGCACGCCTGCCCAGAAAGAGGGAGCGAGTTTTATATTGAGAAAACCCTTGATGACATTAAACGAATCCACATCGGGGTAGTTCTTCTCAAGATATGCTCCTATCTCCTGTGCCGTGGCTTCGGGTGCTTTTTTGCTCATTTTGAGCAACGGAAATACGACGAGGGTATAGTCGCCTTCAAACTCTTTCCTTGTTGCCTGTACCTGGATCTCCGATTGGGGGAGCTCAACACTATACAGTGATTTGAGTCCCCCTTTTATCGCTTCTTGTAAAAAATCTGTCGGATTCATTTCGTTTTAGTTGCTTGCTTGAGTTTTTTCCCTTTTTTATTTGCTGCAAAATAGATCTTCATCTCCTTTTTGGCTTTTGGAGCCAACATAAACAGGGTGAACATCGTCGGAAATGCCATCAAAGCGTAAGCCGTATCAATGAGACTAACCGCCGCCTTGAGCGGAATCATTGCCGACACAATCAACATGAGAAGGAAAAAAATGTTGTAGTATTTTGCATATTGTGCACCAAAAAGAAATCCGGTGCATTTTTGTCCATAATAAGAGTAGGAGAACATAGTGCTGAAGGCAAACATCAACACCATTACAAAGAGGAGGTAGCCACCTGCGGCAGGAATCGAAGCATTGAAGGCATTAATGGCAAACTTGAGACCCTCCATCGAACTCATTCCCGATCCTGCGGGCATGATCGAAGGATCAATTCTCACACCGATCAGGATAGCCAAAGCTGTAAGTGTGCATACAAGACCGGAATCAATTGAGGGGCCAATCATTGCCACAAGACCTTCACGCACAGGTTCGTTGTTTTTAGAGGCACCATGCATCATGGATGCTGTACCTACTCCTGCTTCGTTGACTAACGCGGCACGGCGCACACCGGTAAGGGCTATCATTATAATCGAACCGATACCACCTCCCAGAGCCCCTCTCGGGGTGAAGGCTCCGGCAATTATATCCTTAAATACTCCCGGCACATGACCGATATGCCTGATCATGATAAAGAGTACGAGAATAAAATAAAGCCCGACCATCAGGGGAACCAGTTTGGTTGCCACCTTAGAGATCCTTTTGATACCACCTATAATAACACCTGCCACAATTGCCGTTATGATTACTCCTATGATAAATCTCAACAGAAGGGTATTCTGCTCGGGAGCAAAAAAGAGTGATGTGACAGACTCGGTCAACTGATTGGACTGCATTATACAGAGTGTGCCTATCAAACCGAATATCGAAAAGAATACAGCCAGCGGTTTCCACTTCCGGCCCAGGCCCGATGTTATCATATACATGGTACCACCCTGCGTTTCACCGGCAGAATCCTTGCCTTTGTACATTACGGCAATGGTACCTTCGAAAAATTTGGTCGCCATACCCGCAATGGAACTTACCCACATCCAGAATATTGCTCCAGGGCCTCCCACAGAGATGGCAATAGCCACACCTGCAATATTACCCATACCTACTGTCGCAGCGATGGCACTGGTCAGCGCCTCGAAGGAACTGATCTGGCCATCAGCCTTGTCGTCCTTGACTCTTAGAGCCTGAATAGCTCGACCATACCTGCGCAGCGGTGTAAATCCTGAATAAAAGAGAAAGAATAAACCGCCTCCTATGAGGAGAAAAAAGAGCGGATAGCCACAAATAAAGTCACTAACGACAGTTATGCCGTTGCCAAGTGCATTCCAAAAATTGCTCATGTCTATGACAGAACGCTAGTTGAGTCCTCTATTTTTCAATAACGGCTCTATCCTGGGCTCTCTGCCACGGAAATTGACATAGAGCTTCATAGCCTCGTCAACGCCGGGACGCTCGAGAATCTCCTTGCGGAATTTGAGTGCGACTTCAGGATTGAATATATCTCCGGTCTCTACAAATGCCTCATATGCATCGCAATCGAGCACCTCAGCCCAGATGTAGCTGTAATAACCGGCCGTATAGCCACCACCGAATGTATGATTGAAATAGGGTGAACGATATCTGGAAGGTATTTGAGGCAGCAATCCTCTTTCTCCGAGAACCTTATTCTCAAAAGTTATCGGCTCGATATCCTCCGGAATGCTCTTGAGGACATGGAAGTCCATGTCGAGAAACGAAGCCGCCAGATATTCAACAGTGGCAAATCCCTGTCCATACTTACCTGCCTTGTCCAGCTTTTCGATAAGTTCTGCGGGGATTACCTCACCGGTCTCATAGTGCTTTGCATATTCCTTAAGCATCTCGGGCTCAAACACCCAGTGCTCCATTATCTGCGAAGGAAGCTCTACAAAGTCGCGTGTCATACGACCCAGCCCCTTGTATCTCACATCACAAAGGAGCGATGCCAGAGCGTGACCGAACTCATGGAAGAAAGTATTGGTCTCATCAGTGCTCAAAAGAGCCGGCTTGTCACCTGAAGGACGGGTAAAGTTGCCCACTATGGTCACTAGAGGAAGTACCCTCTGACCATCTTTATAGTATTGTGAGCGGAATCCGCCGCACCATGCACCACCACGTTTCTCACCCGGACGGGAGAACATATCCATGAATAAAACACCTAAAGTGGTACCGTCAGCCTCTTTACACTCAAATGCCACAGCCTCAGGATGAGGTAGAGGCACATTGTCCAGTTGTTCGAAAGTGATTCCAAAAAGTTTGTTGGCAACAAAGAAGATACCTTCACGTACATTTTCAAGTTTGAAATAGGGGCGCAATTCTTCATCGGAGATATTGTATTTGCTCTGCATTGATTTCTCGAAATAGTATCTCCAGTCGGCTGCTACGACATCAGTGATGCCATCTTTTACTGCCAGAGCCTTTATATCTGCAAGCTCGGCTTTTGCTACCGCAAGTGCGGGAGTCCATAGTTGGTTGAGAAGAGAATATACGGCATCAGCGTTCTTTGCCATCCTATCTTCGAGAACATAGGCCGCATAATCCTCATATCCGAGAATATTTGCTTTCTGCAAACGCAGGGAAATGAGATTTTTAATCACCTGATTGTTGTCATACTCATTGCCGTTGTTGCAGCGGTTCAGATATGCATCAAGCATTTTAATTCTTAATTCACGATTATCGGCAGACTGCAGGAAAGGCATTACACTGGGATTGTCAAGTCCAAAAAGCCAACCCTCTTTTTCAGCCTTCTGCGCACGGGCAGCGGCAGTAGCGATTTGAGCCTCTGAAAGGCCGGCAAGATCCTCTTCGTTTTCTATCAGGAGCGTCCATTCGGTCTCTTTGAGAAGATTTTGTCCGAAAGCGAGCTGATTTGCCGATAACTCGGTATTTATTTTCTTCAGTTCCTCCTTTTTGTCATCGGGAAGATTGGCACCGTTACGGGCAAAGCCCTTATAGGTCTCTGTCAGAAGACGCATCTGGTCTTCTTCCAGACCCAGACTCTCTCTGTTGTCATATACTTCTTTTATTCTTGCAAAAAGTGCCTCGTTTAGATTGATCTCATTGTAGTGGGCACTTGTTAAAGGTGAAAGCTCCCTTGCGATTTCCTTGATCTGCTCGTTGGATTTCACACCTGACGCGCTGCCAAATACAGCAGACACTTTGCTGAGCAGTTCACCAGAATTGCTATATGCAACTATGGTGTTTTCAAAGGTTGCAGGCTCGGGATTGGATGTAATTGCATCAATCTCAGCGGAGTGCACCTCCATTGCCTTAATATATGCGGGTAGATAATGTTCGGGACGCACCTGCTCGAATGGAGGTATCTCAAATGGTGTGTTCCAATCGCTTAGGAGCGGATTAGTCTCTGTACATGCAGTCATCATAAGTACTGCTAAAAAAGGTAATATAAGTTTTTTCATTGTTATGGTATTTTTTTACTTTTATTCATAGGGGTTATCCGAGATAGCTCTTGAGGAGTTTACTGCGAGCGCTGTGGCGCAGTCTCCTGATAGCTTTTTCTTTTATCTGGCGTACTCTCTCACGGGTAAGTCCGAAGTGTTCGCCGATTTCCTCCAAAGTCATCTCCTGGCATCCGATACCGAAGAAGTATTTGACGATATCACGCTCTCTTTCGGTAAGTGTGGAGAGAGCCCTTTCAATCTCTTTGTTTAGGGATTCGTTTACAAGGCCACGGTCGGCATTGGGAGAATCGCTGTTTACAAGCACATCGAGCAGACTATTGTCCTCACCATCCACAAAAGGGGCATCCACAGAGACGTGACGACCCGATACCCTGAGGGTGTCGGCAATTTTTTCTCTGGGAATGTCGAGAATTTCGGAAAGTTCGTCGGGAGAAGGCATGCGCTCATGCTCCTGTTCAAATTTGGAGAGCGCTTTGTTGATCTTGTTGAGCGAACCCACCTGGTTGAGCGGCAGACGCACGATTCTGGACTGTTCCGCCAGTGCCTGGAGGATAGATTGTCTTATCCACCATACTGCGTATGAAATGAATTTGAAGCCGCGAGTCTCATCAAATTTTTCAGCCGCCTTTATCAAACCGAGGTTGCCCTCGTTGATAAGGTCGGGAAGACTGATTCCCTGATTCTGGTACTGTTTGGCTACCGATACCACGAATCTCAGATTGGCTTTGGTGAGCTTTTCAAGTGCCTCCGGGTCGCCTTTTCTGATTCGCTGGGCGAGTTCCACTTCTTCCTCAACGGTAATTAACTCTTCCCTGCCTATCTCCTGCAGGTATTTGTCGAGCGAAGCACTTTCGCGGTTGGTTATTGATTTGGTAATCTTGAGTTGTCTCATTCAGAAATAATATTGGTTTTAGTAATAATGGTTTTGAACAAAAAGATACACATGCGGATAATATAATTACCGCACGTGTATATTGTACGAATATATTCGGAAAAAGTTACAAAAAAATTGCAACTTTTACAAAGAAACTAGCAATTCAATCTGTTTTCCACCTCTTTTAACAGTAATTACGGCCTGTTCTCCGGGACGCAGACGGTTCATTTGTTCCTGTACCGCAGCCCCATTCCTCACTCTGTTGAGATTTATTTCCGTAATGATATCGCCTACTTTGATGCCTCCCTTTTCTGCAGCACTGTTTGGCTGAACCTCTGCCACATAGACCCCTTCCATGCTCTCGAGATTAAATTGACGGGCCATGCTGTCCGTAATGTCTGTCATGGAAATACCTAGTAATGCACGGCGCACTTCACCATACCGTATAAAATCTTCGGTGATCTTTCTCACGATATTGACGGGTACTGCAAATGAATAGCCGGCATAAGAACCGGTAAGTGAGATTATGGAGGTATTGATGCCCACAAGTTCACCCATAGTATTGATCAGGGCGCCGCCACTATTGCCCGGATTGACTGCAGCATCGGTCTGTATAAATGACTCGACACGGTACTGGCCATCATAATTGGGAAGTGAACGTCCTTTGGCGCTGACAATGCCGGCAGTAATGGTGGATCGCAAATCATACGGGCTGCCGATGGCAAGCACCCATTCTCCGAGTCTCAAATTGTCGGAATCACCAAGGGCAATGGCTGGAAGAGAATCTTCATCAATTTTGAGCAGGGCTATATCGGTTGCAGGGTCGGTCCCGACCAGTTTGGCGGGATAGGACTTGTTGTTTTCAAGTGTCACCTCTATCTGATCCGCTCCCGCGATGACATGGTTGTTGGTTACGATATAACCATCCTCACGTATGATAACACCGGAACCCATACCCACCTGGTCTTTAGGAGTAGCAAAACCGAAAATAAGGTCCATTATGGAAGAGGGCATTTTGGCTGCCCTTTTGACAACTTTGACATAAACAACTGTATGGACTGCCGTTTCGGCAGCATCTGAAAAGTCCCCCATTTCTGTCTTTATGACTGTCCGGTGTCCGGTACCCGGAACTCCCGCGATAGCGGATGATCTCCCTCCATCAGCCTCTGCAGCGGCTGCAGCTAGCTTTGTTTCGACAACCTTGTCTGCCACAAGCCATGAAATCGTAAGCGAAAGAAGTAGAGTAATCAGCAAAAAAAGGGTGTTTCGTTTCATAAGTTCTAATTTATTCGAAGTATATTGTAAAATAAACCAAAATATATGCCAAAAAATTATTACATTTGTGGGTCATAAACAAGATTTTGCCAATTCGAAAATAAGAAATAAAAATATAAAAATTAAGGAATATGAGATTTTCAGTATCAAGTTCAGAACTCTTGCAT
>DFOK01000099.1 GCA_002376715.1 Bacteroidales bacterium UBA3543
CGAAGAGTGACAGGATAGTTGAAATGATTCTTCTCATTTTAAAATTTTGAATAAATATTATAAAAGTGTTATTAAAAAATCTAAAGTTCATCTTACAAATTTATGCATTTTCACTAACTTTGTGCCATTATGACCGACAAAAGACTGCAAGTA
The DNA here is from genome assembly GCA_002376715.1 of Bacteroidales bacterium UBA3543. Lineage (GTDB taxonomy): Bacteria > Bacteroidota > Bacteroidia > Bacteroidales > UBA932 > Cacconaster. The sequence continues at coordinate 154 of DFOK01000099.1, forward strand.
TTTGCCGTGGCTGCCCGCCAGTTGAGCTTTGTCAAGACAGCCAAAATTCTCGGCATATCCCAGCCGGCTGTTTCCAAACATATAGCCCTGCTCGAAAAGGAGCTGGGCGGAGCACTCTTTCTCCGAATAAGCCAAACCCTTGTTCTGACGAAAAAGGGTGAAGAACTTCTGGAGATAGCCGACAAAATACTTGCGCTATACCAGTCAATCGATAATCTCAAGGATTGACGAGCCACTTTAGATATCTTTGAGCTTGTCAAAAGTGATTTTTCCACGCGAGAGATAGAATTTTAGCACTATGCTGTATGGATAGTAGCCCTTATTGTTGATCTCTTCAGAGAATGGCGAAGGGTCAAGCTCGCGTTTCATTCGGGAATAGTCGCGGTGCGCACGCCATACAGCCTTTAAATTCTCAAACTTACCAGTAATAAGATATATCATGGCAGAAGCTCCGTCCAGGAATTTGCGGATAAATAACCTCCTCCAACGAATCTTGTCAGGAAGGTTTTTCCAGAGCATCAGCAGACTGTTACGGTAGTTTAGATAGAGCTTGTGGGGAGATTCGTTGGGAAGAGTGCCTCCACCTACATGATAAACTTTTGCAGCAGGAATAGCCCATACCTCATACCCCAATAATTTGGCCCTCCAACAGAGGTCTATTTCCTCCATGTGGGCAAAAAACAGGTCGTCCAGACCACCCAAATGGTGATATAGCGAAGATCTGATCATCATACAGGCACCCGTAGCCCAGAAAACCTCTCTCGGTTGGTCATATTGTCCGTTGTCCTTCTCTATATTGGAAAGAATGCGTCCCCTGCAAAATGGGTATCCATATTTATCAATGAATCCGCCTGCGGCACCGGCATACTCGAAAGAGTTCTTATCTGCTACTGAAAGCACTTTCGGCTGACACACACCTACTTCGGGATGTTCCTCCATAAATGAAAGAAGTGTATCTGTCCAACCCGGAGTTACCTCTACATCGGAGTTGAGCAGCACATAATAATCGGCCTCAACTTCAGCCAAAGCGCGGTTGTAACCTCCGGTAAAGCCCCAATTGCGATCAAATTCTATGACTCGTATATCCGGATGATTTTCTTTTAGCCACTCCACGGATCCATCTTCTGAACCGTTGTCTGCAACCACCACAAAACAATGTTCACCGGCCGTACAATCAAGAAGGGTCGGAATGTACCTTTCAAGGTAGTTTCGACCATTCCAATTAAGTATGACTATAGCACAATCCATACAGGAGGACTTCGGAGTTATAGGGCGAGGACCACCTCAAAATAGAGGGCTCCGTCGATGACTGTCACCTTGTAAAGTGCATCTTCGACCTGATAATAAGTCTCACCACCTATCTCCACCTCTACGTAGTCTTCGGGCAACTGAGTGACCAGAGCTCCGATGGGAGGTTCAATCACGTAGTAATGGCCGTCGGAAAGAGTGTAGAAAACTCCATCCTGGTAATAATATTCGTCGTTTTGGTTGGCTACGTTTGTTACGTAGGAATCAACTTCCCTAATAGTATAGTTGGTATTGATTCTGGAGTATCGCTCGGCCAATGCGACAGCACGGTTTGCACGCTCAACGGCATTATTCAGGGCATTAATTACTGCCACTGTCAAAGCCACATTGAGCATGGTACTGCTGATGTAACTGCCTACGGGCGGACGACAGATTATATATCCTCCTCCAAAGTAAGGACGGTAATAGATACCATCATAATAGTAGTAGTGAATGTGGTTATGAATCCTAAGCACTGCTCTATAAGGAAGGTAGTGGACTCGGTAGCCGAAGTAGTGATGACCGTAATGATAAGAAGGAACCGGCCTGTAATGCTTCTTTATATAAGGTCTCACCCAGTTTTTATCTCTTGGAGGGGGTACGCTGTTGTGATATTGCACGGCAGCCGGCTTGCGGTCAACCGTAGAGGTGCCCCTGTCAGAGGTTCTCCTTGGAACGGTACTGTTGACACTTGTAGCGTTCCTACGGGTGGTTGTGGTTGAAGATCTGTTGGTGCCGGGGCTTGCAGCAGAGCGGTTGCGGTCAGTAGTGACTGCCTGTCTGCTTGAGCTTGAACTCCTTCTTGTCGATGTCTTATCCAAGCCGGTCACTGCGGAGGAGCTGCTTGAGCTGCGTCTTGTGGTGACTGTGGAAGTGCGGGAACCTGAAGAGGAGCTTGAGCCGGTGCTGCCCCTGTAATCTTTCACCTGACGGTCTGAAGTAGTGGTCGTTCTCCTGCGAGTCGAAGTACTCTGTGACTGAGTACCTGAGGATGGTGACTTGTAGTTAGGATCGACTTTAAAGTCGTATGTATTGCCTGATGAAGCCTTCACTCCCGTCCTTCTCTGCGTAGAACTTGAAGTGCTGCGGCTCTGAAAGTTGCCGGAAGTAGTACGGCTCTGCGAAGTACCTGAGCGACGGCTGCTGGATGAAGAACTGCTGGAGCGGCTATTGGATGAAGAGCTGCCGGAACGGCTATTAGAAGAGTTGCTGCTCTGAGATGTCTTACGTTCGCTCGAACTGCTCGTTCTCCTGTTTTGTCCCCATACCTCACTCGGGCTAGCCAACATCATTATGATGCTAAGGACTAAAGCTACTTGTGTAAACCTCTTCATTTTTCTAAATTTAAATGGTGAGTATTCACCTTATTCATTATCAAATAACGGACCAAATATAACTAATTTTTCTTACTTTTGTGTTACAAAATAGCATAATGACATGAGACAGGGAGTATTGGTTACCGGCGGTACAGGTTATATCGGCTCACATACTGTTGTGGAGCTTATCCAGGCGGATTATGAAGTGATTATTGTGGATAATCTTTCAAATTCCGACGAGTCGGTGCTTGAGGGCATAGAGGCCATCACCGACGTCAGGCCTGAGTTTGTCAAAGCGGACTGCCGCGACGTCGCAGCACTCGAAAAAATCTTTGAAAAGGGAAAATTTGATTCCATAATACATTTCGCGGCGGCAAAAGCCGTCGGGGAATCAGTCGAACAGCCTCTGGATTATTACCACAACAACATATTATCCCTTATAAACATCATCTCTCTGATGCGCAAGTATGGCGTGCCAAATCTAGTCTTTTCCTCCTCCTGCACCGTGTATGGGCAACCAGAAGTACTCCCTGCCACGGAACAGACTCCGAGACTCGAGGCAGAGTCGCCTTATGGCAATACCAAACGCATCTGCGAGGATATTATCCGAGACAGCGTCAAGGCCTATGACTCCATAAGTGCCATCGCCCTAAGGTATTTCAACCCGATCGGAGCCCATCCAAGTGCCCTTATAGGCGAACTGCCGCGCGGGGTACCCAACAATCTCCTCCCCTATGTTACCCAGACAGCTGCAGGTATTCGAGAGGTACTGAGCATCTTCGGAGATGACTACAACACTCCGGATGGATTTTGCATCCGTGACTATATTGACATAAATGATCTGGCAGCTGCTCACGTAGCAGCTCTCGACAGGATGATAAGCGATAAGATGAAAGAGGAGTTCGAAGTCTTCAATATCGGTACCGGACGTGGAGTCTCCACTATGGAAATAGTCAAGACTTTCGAAAAGGTCAATGGACTACACCTCAACTACCGCATTACCGGCAGACGTGCGGGCGATATCGAGGCAATGTGGGCAGACCCCTCGTATGCTAACGAGGAACTCGGCTGGTACGCACGCAAAAGTCTTTACGAAACTCTCCGCTCTGCCTGGAAATGGCAGCAGCGGCTCTGTGGATTGGAAATTTCAGAAGATTAATTCTTCGGCTCAAGACCTAGTTCGGCAGCCTTGGACTCCATCAGACGGTAGGCTGCTTCAAACTCATTTGGTATTTCTCCATCGAGAATGGCATTCTTGATATGTTCCTTAATCACACCAATGGTGATGCAAGGCGACAAACCATATTTCTCCATAATCAATTCACCCGTGATGGGATTTTTGAAGTTACGGAGGGCATCCTTGGCCTCAACTTCGATAAGTTTATTCTCCACAATTTCAAAATTGCGCCGTATTGCCATGACCTTATATTCATTCTTCGAGGTGACATCCGCACGGCAAAGAGTCATCAGATCATCTATATCATCTCCCGCATCAAAAAGAAGGCGGCGCACTGCTGAATCGGTCACCTCTTCGGTAACGAGAGCTATTGGACGTAAATGAAGCAGAACCAACTTCTGCACATATTTCATCTTATCGTTCAGAGGCATCTTAAGCTGCTTAAATATGCCCGGCACCATCTTACTACCAATAAATTCGTGTCCGTGGAAGGTCCATCCCGTGCCGGGTTCGTACTTCTTGGTAGCGGGTTTACCTACATCGTGAAGTAGCGCGGCCCAGCGCAACCATAGATCTCCTCCGGCAGCTGCAACATTGTCAAGTACCTGCAGAGTGTGCTCAAAATTGTCCTTGTGTCCACAACCGTCCACCGTTTCAACAGATTTTAAATTGGAAATGGCAGGGAGTATCAAAGGAAGAAGTCCGCACTCATCGAGCAGACGCAGGCCACTTGAGGGGTTATCCGCCATCAATATCTTGTGCAGTTCATCGGCTATCCTTTCGCGCGCAAGAATATTGAGACGTCCGGCATTGCGGCGGATGGAATCGAGTGACTCCGGCACTATCTTAAATCCCAGTTGCGTGGCAAATCTTATAGCGCGAATCATCCGCAGAGGATCGTCTGAGTAGGTGGTATCGGGATCGGTGGGAGTACGTATCAGACCGGCATCCAGATCACGGATGCCACCGAAAGGATCTATCAGCGTACCATAATCCTCCTTTTGGAGGCTGAAGGCAAGCGCATTGATGGTAAAATCACGACGCAACTGATCATCTTCGAGCGTACCCTCTTCGACAATTGGTTTACGGGAGTTGCGACGATAGGATTCGCGTCTTGCCCCGACAAATTCGAGTTCAATGCCCTCATATTTGAGCATCGCCGTACCGAAATTGCGGAATACCGTAACACTGGTATGAAGCTCCTTTGCCACTGCCTCGGCCAACTCTATACCGCTCCCCTCCACCACTATATCTATATCTGTACTCTCTCTCTGGAGAAAATGATCACGCACATAGCCGCCTATAACGAAGGCTTTGACCTTCAGTTTAGCAGCTTTAGCTGCCACTATCTCAAATATCTTCTGATCCAATGGCCCTGTCATAGCATCTGCTCATATTTCGGAATCCGGTCAAGAAATTCATATTGCTCAGTTTCAGGATTCCTACCGCAAAGATAACTGCTTTTGCCGTTTGTTATCAAAATGTACTTTACTTTGAGCGAAAGATTGTATCTGATGACCTGATCTACCACCGTATGATCAATAGGCACATCGGGGGACTTGCACTCCACCAGCATCAGAGGCTGCAATCCACGGTCGAAAACCAATACATCAGCTCTGTATTGCATTCCATTGAAAGTAAAGGCCCATTCACTGGACATCAACGTAAGAGGAACCTCCCACTCCTGCTCAAGCCAGGCAATGACATTCTGGCGCACTTTCTCCTCAGGAGTGAGCCTGACATACTTTTTCCTCAACGGATCAAAAACCTGCATATCCCTCATATCTTTAATGCGAAGATAGTATTTTTTAAGATAACAGAGGGTGACCGTATGGCCACCCTCTAAATATTTTCAAAATTTAACGTTCTATCAGACGCAACTGTTAATTAAATACCAACGTAAAGTTTGGATCTAATAGTTGTGCGACAGTTGCATTGGCGTATGTATAATAATAACCCCAACTCCAATAGCGTGATCTGAAATACAACATAGTGTTTTCAGTGTAAGTGCCGGTCAATGTAAAGGTAACATAACCGCCACTTACCGTATATGAACCTAACTGATTAGTATGACTGGCATCACTATAAATATAATGATATTGATTTCCGATCGTTCCTGAATAAGGGACGCTAACAGATAACCTATTCACCATAACACTAACCGATACGGGAACATCAAAGTCAGGTTCAGGAACATTATGATAAATAAGAAGTGAACGTGTACCGTCAAAAGCTGTTGAGACAAGATCTACGGTAACAGTTGGCGTAGTCGGTGTTACGTGAATCACGGTCTGACCGGAAGTTCCCTCCAGACCCTCCGTAAGCTCAATTCTCAAGGGCTCATTAGGCTTGTTGACAGTAAAAGTAAGTTGAATAGGTGTACCTTGTCCATAGTTCTCTCCATTAACCAAAGTCGTATTGGTAATCATTAACGGTAACCTCTTAAAATAGTCAGATGCATCATTAAAATACTTATTGGAGACAGTAACAGTAATATTATCAGCATCTGTAAAGGTTACTCCTTCATTGGTTGCCATCCAACAGGTTATCCTCTTATACCCCGCAGGCGTGCCTCCGGGAGTTATGGGTGCATCGGGTAAACTTAAGTATTCAGTCCAAGTTAGTGTTCTCTGAAAAGCAAAGGTACCTCTGCCATGCGCATCGGTGATCAATACCAACGGCATAAGTTGACTGCTCGCCGGACCGTCTACTCTGGGATAGAGACTTTTCGTATCAGTGTCAATATAAAAATGTAACGAAAATGCAGTCGAGTCCAGATCATTTGGAATATCGATATAGACATTGCCGTTTGCATGAGTTACCGGATCCAGCAGATGTGGCTCACAAGTGACATACATTGTCCTTTTCTCACGAAGGACATATCTGATCTCACGGCTCAGGCCTGAGCCGGAGGCCGTTACCAGAATGGATTGCCTTTTGGCAAGCGCACCGATCGCTCCATCTTTAACATCCAATGTCACTTCATTCCATCCGGCCCATTCGCCTGAAAGGGGGGTGTTGGAGAGGACTGTGCCACTGAAGATATTACCATTTGCCACTCCAAACGTTACACTATTATTGCTGAGAGTGCCCTGTTGGAAGTTTGAGTAATACTTAAATTTAAATTTGACATCATTTGTGGTATTGAGCGTTGTGTCAGTGTAACTCACAAAGAGTCGTGCCGTACCATCGGAGATATTTGTCAGATTTTTAAGCTGTACATCCGCAGAAAGGTTGTTGAATGCAGTACCGGCTGCAGCCTCAGCTGCGGTGGCAGAACCTCTTGCGCTGACATGGGTAATCTCAATCTCGTAATTGAAATTGCGGAGTATATGGTAAAATTTGTTGACACCACCCTCATTGTAGATCAAATCGATCTTATAGTAAGTGTCATAAGTGTCACTACCATACCTACCCCTGATTATGGCAAAAGTGTTGGTATTATCACCCGGCTGGGTGCGCTCATAGAGATAGTAGGGCTGGCCCGCAGCCACAAATGAAGCAGCAGAAAGCATAGCCGGGGTATTGGTCAATGTAGCCCCTTCCGGCATATTGCCTATATAACCCTCCGCGAGAAGCTGAAAGTAGTTTTTACACTCCTTCTCCCCACCGCCAGGCTTCATATATTCCACATAGTTAAGCACCGCAGCATTATATGGAGCCACAGTTCCTTTGTTGAGGGTGTTAACTACAGTCAAACCGGTAATTGTGAAGTTGGTAACGGCTGCCGTCTTCTTGGCGGTAACCTGCGCGTAATTGCGAAGCATCGGGATCCTGGTAAACAGTGCAAGAGTCGCAGGGCTCAACTGCGTACTATCATTTTCGTCTAAGCGAATACCATCAGGAAATTGTATTTTCTGCCAATAAGCATCCTGATTGCCCTCTACGGCAAGTGAGTTAAAAAGCTCATAGCCGGTACCCGGAAAATCAGCCGGTGTCGCCTTAGAGACCATATGTACGTTACGCTTGTTGGAAGAGGTAGTAAGAGTACAGAGGAAATTGGCTTGATCGTCGGGAGATTTATTGACATAAGTTGCAGTAGTGCGCTCCACGTACATACCATCACCGTCAAATACTACAATGTGTAAAGGTAAATATCCAATCGTCAGCGGGTCATCGCCAAACGATTTGGTCATAGGTGACATTTCGGGAAAATTAACACCAATCCTGACAACCACTTTTTTCCCTTCGATTGGAAAATTATCTACCTTTTCGATATCAAACTTTTGGCAGGAAAAGAGCGCCAGAATCATCATTATGCTGTAAAGTATCTTCTTCATCTCAATATCCTCCTCTTATCTTGGATTTCCCCATTGTTCTACAATCCCATTAGGATTATCTCCCATCATAGGTATACCATAATCCACTCCACCTCCATCAAAATCACCTTTCCCATCACCCCAATACCATACATCATAGACACAACGGACAGCTCTTTCAGCTGTTCCTGTTCCGAAACTATTAGCAGATGAGTCATAATATCTTCCACTAGAAGCCCAATATCTGCCATCGAATAACGTCGGAAAAACTCCTGCATTGGAACGATTGGCTATGAACCAAATCTCCGCTTCGGTCGGCACACGCCATCTTCCTGCCGGATATCCATTCTCCTGATAGGCTGCACAGCGTTTTTCTGCCTGGGCAAAGGACATATAAGTTGTTTTTCCATAAGAGGAAGCTACCTTGTACACAGGGGCAATCATATCGGAAGCCTCATCACCTGTACGGGTTTTGCGATACTGGTTAAGTGTTACTGAAGTATTGTAGTTGTGAAGTCCTGCGGGAGCGGATGCTTCTGAAAGATTTACTCTCGGATCTCCGATTGCATAACTGCGATTATCTCCTGATAAAAACCCGGCAGCAAGCGATCCCACATGAATATTGTACTGGTTCTGGTTATTATTTGTGCCGGTACCGGTAACTCCACCAAAGCGTTGTACCGCACCTAGTTTTCCATTTTGGTCATCATATATGAGATCATAAGATGTTCCACTTTTCGACCGATAGCCATATACTATTACTGAACCGTAATTACTGGCAACGAAAGATTTCTCGCCTGTAAGGTATATAGGAGGATATTGCTCTATGACTATAGTTTCGGAAAATCCGTCCTCATTTGTCACTGTAAAATTGATAGTACTCATCGTAAACACACCATCGGGAATATTTCTTTCGAATTTAATAATATTACCGGGCTCTACCGACACTTTATAGATGTCCGTAAAGGATTGTGCAATTTGTCCCGGTGGATGGACTATGCGATTTTCTGTAATGGTGTGAGACGTACCGCCATTACCGGTAATTGGAACTGAAATCTGCTGAAAATTATTCTGCGAATAATTCATGTAGGTAATGGAATTGATCTTTACCGATACCGGGGAAGAGCTGGAGTAGTTGAATATTCCTGAGTGTTGATTGATCAGTTCCGCGTAGTTGCGATCTACAGTAAGATATTTAAACTCACGTATCTCTGCCTCTATCTTTGCGGTAGTCCAATCTGCTATGATGAGACTGAAAGGTATCTCTAACGGATCTGTTTCCTCAAAATTACCGAGCATACCCACAGTAATATAAATCTGATAGTAAGAATTACGTTGAAGGTTAGGGCCATGTTGATGGTCGCCAACCGGAATCTGATAGTAAGTGTTGTGTGAGTGCGAATGACCGGCTATCGGACACAACCAAGGGAGCACCAGTACCAAAGAAGTCGGATCCTTACCACTTGTAGGATCGATGTGGTAAGGATAGCTGTAGTAGGGGATAGTATTAAACCAGTACTGAAGTGCTTGTGTAGTATCAGCAGGCATGCGTGACAAGGTTCTTGCCAGTATCATGTTGTTACCCCTGATGGTAAAGTAATCTTCCGGATTGGGAGTATAAGGGAAAAGAGTCTCATCAATCCGAGTTTTCCTTGTTCCGTTGAAAATGAAAAGCCTCATATACTGAGGTTGTGGAATCCAAGTTCCATCCGGTGTAGTCACTTCCTCTATTTCAGTGATAAAGAGACGGATCTTACAGGCGGAGCGGTTCATCTTTACATGACCGGTTACGGTTGTCCGATCAGCGGTCAGAGTAACCACAGCGGATCCATCCATTACAAATGAGGGTTCCGTTTGACTGATATAAGGGCCATATTTATTAATCTCCAAATATTTAAGGCTCTTGATAGATGTACCTGTATAAGAGGGCGTAGCAGCTGATGCATTTGTCATTATTTGATTGAGTGCAGCCCTGGCAGGATTGGTTGCGTTGGCAATCACGTATACTTTAGCAGTAGCAGGTGCAGGTATTGAGGGTACCGGACCGAAGATCCTTTCAACCTCAAAAATATTAAGAGGAATATTGACTGTGACAATAGATTGGGAGTTTGGCGGCAGTACCATTTGCACACAGTGCACGGCATTTGTATTACTATCCGCCTCATTCTTATAGAAGAATACATTTACGGTATCAAGAAGATTTTCATTGAGGTTAGACTCACCTGCTGCTCCGGTTTCGGGTCCCTTTGTCTCCAGACCCGTTGTTATCAGGGTAAGCCTAAGCTCTCCTTTCGCTTGGGGCACAGGATTCTCAAACCAGTTGCAAGAGGCGACCAGAAGCACTGCAAGCAGTAATGTTATATGCAATGTTATTCTTTTCATATCCCTTTTCTATGAAGACGGTTGAACAATGGTGAACTCTTTCGCCGTACCGTAAACACCCGCGATTTCAAGATAGTTGATCTTGAATGAAACACTGGCTGGCGGAGGGAATACAACCATAATACGGAGTATATACTCATTGTGCTCATCCGCCGGCTGTGGAAGGTTCTTCTTTATGCGCAATGTGGCATTGGAAGCATCTATTGGACCCGAGGGCTCTATTATTACATTGCCGCCACTATCTACGAATGAGAATGCTCCGGTATCTCCTTTCTGTCTCACCAATATCGCCTTCCAGGTACTTCCGCTAGGAGACATAATATTAAAGTTCACTTCGGCAATTGTGTTGTCCTGTTTCATGATTACATATACATTGCCATTGGCCTGATCTGAATAATCAATCGTACTGATACTATTCTCTACAAATGCCGGAAATCCACCTTCAGAAAACGCAACCAATTCCGTGTACTGATAATTGGATTGTTTAACATCCCAGGGATTTGCTTCAAGCTGGAGTATAAGGTCTGCACCGCTAATACCGGTAATGCGATAATCGATGATATGATTGCGCAGGATGTTGAAATAGGTCGGGGTTGAAGGAAGTTTGCCGTTATCGTCATAATAGGCAAAATGGATGGCATCATCGAATGTCTGGCCGTTAGAGAGCTGAACAGTAATGGTTGCTTTTTTATCCGCAGAAGCATTGATATTGTCATAGGCCGGAACATAGATCTCATAAATATCATCCGTAATCCTCCTGAAAGGAATGGAACCGGATGAAATTTCCGTTGGTGAGCAGTATTGCTCAGTAGAGATCGTGACACCTCTTGGGGTGGTCTGTGTAATATTAGGGGCCTTGTATGCTACTGTCGAAAATTTATTGAGCGTAGCACTTACAATATCAAAACCGGTTGCTAACTCACCTACAAGTCGCACGCGAATCTTTGAATATGCCCTGAGCACGTTGATATCCCCCAGGTCAGTACGCATATTGTCATGAAATTCGAAATTCTCAAATTTACGCAACCCGTACATAGGCATCGGTGCTGACGGGGCGGGCGAGTAAGGAATGGCAGGATTGTAGTTGAATGTACCCCAACCTCCGGCCGCATTATTGGAGATCAGATCGTTTAGCGTGGAAGTACCGACATAAAGATCGGGAGTTTCACTCTCTGAAGCCACATCCGAGCCAATTGGATATCGGCCGTTGGCTCCACCATAATTGAGCAGAGCTACCATCGTAAAGTCCGAATATGCCTGATTGAGCTTTCCGCTGATATAATAAGCCTTATAGACGGGCATGGGCTCCCCTGTAGGATCGGGGTTTGGAACCAGACCGGACTGGTCGATTAGGATAATATCCTCCAGCGCCGGCCGTAAGGTTTGGAGATATTTTCCATCCTTATCAAAGAAAAGGAACATAAGGTCTCCATGCTCTATATCAATATAATCTTCGAAACCTGAACCTGGCTCAGTTCCATAATAGGGAGCCTTAGTTTCCGGAGTACTGAACTTACCTGTAGAAATGGTGAAACCTATCTCAACCGGCTCGGTGAGAGCACACTTGCTGCAGTCCTCGTAAATGAGATTGCAGGCCGCCATAAGTGACACCAATGACGCCACTATCAGCAAGCGTAATAAGGCCGGTATGTTCAGTTTCAATCGCATTCGATCAGATTCAAATTATTATAGTATTATAGATGACAAAACAACTTTCCATGCTCCTATGTATATGTAAGCATTCATCCAGGTATATTCACCATCAGGATCGTCCGGGTCATCGGGGTCATCAGGGTCATCCGGATCGTCCGGATCGGTACCCTCACCCGGACCGGTACTTCCGCCAGCCTTTTTGTCCTGAAGGAAGAATATGAAGTGATATTCATCCTGACGGTCGAGGTATTCCTGGTCAGTCATCGGGCTATTGTAATTGCTCTTTACCAGCAGAAGAAATTCTATCAGAGGTATGGAGAGCACTGTTTTTCCTTTAGTATTTTTGATAGTCATCCGTGCATTGCTGGAGGCCATCAGTCTAGAAGTGGCAAATTCTGCCACCGCTGCAGCACCTGCGGTAAGAGTATCCGACTTACTCAGCACCTCTTTACCGGTGGCTGTGTAGTAGGCCTCATAGTTGACTATGTTGTTGGGAACAATTTCATTGTCCCAGGCAAGAAGTCCGTTGTCATCTGTGATGTGATAGGTAAAATCATCAGGATTGACCGGTTTGCCGGAAATGTGCTGCAGAATTACACGTATAGAGTTGGTGTTTTTTACCAGCGGTATGGTCACAATGTGAACACCTTCCTCGTCAGGAAATACCACTGAATTGAGTGAACCATGATAGAGTGGCTTGAGTTGGTAATCAACAACGGTCACACCACTAACATCTTTCCCATTAGTCTTACAAGTCAACTCGGACTTGGTTGTCAAGCCCCTCTGGATAACGGGAACTGAAAAGGATTTACCATCCTCCAGGCCACACCAGGCGACAAGATCATAGGTACCCGGCTCCATATCGACCTCCATTGAATAGTCGCCGCTACCAAGTTGGGACCCCTGATCGGTCTTCTGGAAAACAAGTTTTCCATTGGCATCAAAGGCAAAGAGTGACACCGATGTGACCTCATGTGCAAAGGCGTCAGCATATTTCATATTGTAGTCATACCTAAAGACTACTCGATACTTTGGATCGCAGTCGCCCTCATATTCATATATCACGCTACAGGAGGTCATCGCAATAAATATGAGCAGCAAATAGATCAATCGTTTCATTATCACTCCGATTTGTTGTTTGTTTTTTTAATGTCAGGGCTTCGGCTTTAAAATAATCCTCCGGGGCGGGGCCCCACCCGCCCCGAAAGATTGATATAGAAATACCTCGGTATAATAAACCTCAG
>DFOK01000046.1 GCA_002376715.1 Bacteroidales bacterium UBA3543
TTCGACAACCTTGTCTGCCACAAGCCATGAAATCGTAAGCGAAAGAAGTAGAGTAATCAGCAAAAAAAGGGTGTTTCGTTTCATAAGTTCTAATTTATTCGAAGTATATTGTAAAATAAACCAAAATATATGCCAAAAAATTATTACATTTGTGGGTCATAAACAAGATTTTGCCAATTCGAAAATAAGAAATAAAAATATAAAAATTAAGGAATATGAGATTTTCAGTATCAAGTTCAGAACTCTTGCATGGTCTGGTATCTGTATCAAGGGTAATCGCAAACAAACCTTCTTCCAGCATCCTGGAAAATTTTCTTTTTGACCTTAAAGGTAATGCCCTTACCGTCACCGCATCTGATGGAGAGACCACTCTGAAGACGGTCATCGGCATTGACAATGTACAACAGGAGGGAGCATTTGCAGTCCCCGCAAGACGACTGACCGACTATCTAAAAGAGTTCCCCGATCAGCCGCTTACATTCTATGGTCACGACAATACCATGGAGATTACCTGGATCAATGGTGAGTCCAAGATACCCTGCTTCAATGCAGATGACTATCCCCAGCTCCCTGCCCTTGGTGAGACCCACGACACTCTGGATATTCCTGCAGAAACTCTACTTAACGGCATCAACAACACAATATATGCTACTGCAGAGGAAGAATTACGTCCCGTGATGAATGGTATTTTCTTCGACCTTGCACCCGAAAGCTCCGCTATGGTGGCATCTGACGCACATAAGCTTATCTGCTTTGACTTCAATGATGCAAAGGTCGCACAACAGTGTTCCTTCATCCTCCACAAAAAACCGGCAGCAATTCTTAGAAGCATCTTGCCAAAGAGTGAGGAGAACATTTCCATTGTATTTGACTCAAAAAATGCATACTTCAACTTCGGCACCAATATGCTGGTATGTCGCCTTATTGAAGGTAAATACCCTCAGTACCGCAGCGTAATCCCTCAGAATGACAATAAACTGATTATTGGCAGAACTGATTTCTTAAACTCTGTAAGACGCATCGCCGTATGTTCCGCACAGGCTTCCAACCAGATCAAGCTCAAACTCTCGCTCAACGAAGTGGTTGTTTCCGCACAGGACCTGAGTTTTTCTACCTCAGCTTATGAGCGTCTTACCTGCAGTTACGAAGGGGATGAGATGGAAATCGGTTTCAAGGCACAGTTTCTCATCGAAATTCTGACAAATCTCCCTTATACCAATGTATGTGTGGAGCTCGCAGACCCTTGCAAGGCGGTACTAATCGTATCTGCCGACGAGACTGATCCGGATGAGAATCTCCGTGCACTGCTGATGCCCGTGATGATCAACGTATAGGGCCATGGTACTGGATCTTAAGAGGCCTATCCTAGTATTTGACATCGAGAGTACCGGACTTAGCATATCTGAGGACAGAATTGTAGAGATCAGCGTCATCAAGCTTTACCCCGATGGCTCCCGTGAGCATAAGACTCGCAGAATCAACCCTGAGATGTCCATCCCGGAGGAGTCTCGCGTGATTCACGGCATCAGTGACGAAGATGTAAAAGATTGCCCCACATTCAAACAAATAGCAAAATCGCTTGCTGAATGGATGAGCGGTTGCGATATCGCCGGGTTCAACTCTCTCAAATTTGATATTCCCATGCTTGCCGAGGAGTTTCTCAGAGCCGACGTCGAGTTCGATTTCAGGAAGTGTGAGATGATAGATGTGCAAAACATTTTCCACAAAATGGAACCCAGAACCTTGGTAGCAGCATACCGTTTCTACTGCAACAAGGAACTTGATCAGGCACACTCCGCTGAGGGCGACAGTCTTGCTACTCTCGAAGTACTCGAGGCACAGATCAAAAGGTATCCCGATCTCGAGAATAATGTAAAGTTTCTAGCCTCTTTCTCCGAAAGGGGTAAGATTGTGGATTTTGCAGGCAGAATAGCACGCAATTCTTCAGATGAACCGATATTCAATTTCGGCAAACACAAAGGCAAAAGAGTTATCGACGTATTCAAGAGCGAACCGAGTTATTATGACTGGATGATGAAAGGAGAGTTTACACGCGACACTAAGCAGGTAATTACCGACATCTGGATGAAATATAAGGAGAGTGAGCTCAAGAATCTCTTCAGCACGAGATGAACCTGATAGTCATTCCTCACGATTGCGACAATTATTACTTTCGTCCCGACACCACTATGGTACATACGGCGAGGGATTTTTATTGTCCGGATGAAATTACAGTACTTGAGGCGGCCCCTTGTGTCTGCATAAGAATATGCAAATCAGGCAAGGCTATTTCGGAGAGATTTGCCGGACGCTATTATGATGCAGTCGGCTTCGGCGTCACTCTCTATGCAGGCAACATCCTGGCTCAAGATGAACTTTTTTCCCTGACGAGGAGCACATCATTTGATGCCACTACCGTCATTCCAACTCCTCTGGCACCTGCAGAACAGCTGCAAGAACTCTGTCCGGATATTACCAGGGAGCATATCGGCAAATGGATGGCGAAAATATCGCGCAACAATCTGCTCCGAATAGGAGATATGCTAATATTTGAACTTGCTCCAAGGAGCGTGGTGGACAAGAGTCAGCCCTTCACGCTGGAGTGGGGTGATAAGGAACTTTTCAGCTTCAATATTTGTTGAGCGGCAGATTCACCGGCAAGGGCTCCCGTAGAGAAGGCAATTTGCAGGTTGTAGCCTCCGGTATCCCCGTCAATATCGATTATTTCTCCTGCAAAGTAGAGATTAGGTTGTTTTTTGGAAGCCATCGTCTTGGCAATGATTTCTTTCTGAGGAATGCCTCCGGCAGTAATCACGGCACGTTCATATCCCGTATAAGATTTTATCTCAAATCTCCACTCCTTTAGCCTATCAGGAAGGTTGGAAACATTAAGATCTTTGTGGTAGTGCAGAAAAGGCGCTACAAGTGCAGCAGGCATCAATCCTCGAAGGAGAGTGCGGAATTGGTTACGCCCAATCTTGTCAGCAGTTGTCCCCATCTGAGTCAAATCCCTTGCGATACGGGCACGTAGTTTTTCCAACGAAAGTGCAGGTTTGAGGTCAAGCACAAGCTCTACCCTCTGTCCCTTAATCAAAGCCCATACCGCCCGTCTGCTAAGGCGAAAACCGAGTGCTCCTTCGATGCCGTTTGAAGTAAAGGTAAGCTCACCGTCCTCCATTTTTATCAGATCCAGATCAATGAAGAGAGAAAGCCCGACGTTGCGCAATTCTATTCCCACCAGATCGGTATCATACATTCTCGGCATCAAAGCCGTTAGTGAGGGGAAAATCTCAGTTACGGAGTGTTCCAAGCTCCTTGCAAAGTCATATCCATCACCGGTAGACCCTGTACCCGGGTAAGAGAGGCCTCCTGTAGCAATAATCAGTGCCGGAGCCGAATATTTCACCATCTCGATACGATCTCCGCGCAAAGAATCCCTCCTGCCGCAAACACAATGGAAAAGAGCATTACTGTAGGAGACATTCAACACCTGCGAAGAACACAGTAAATCGACTCCCAACTCCTGCATCCGCGCAAAAAGCACTTTGGGCACATCCGCTGCACGCATGGAGAGAGGAAAAACTCTATCACCCTGTTCCACCCTAGTAGGTAAGCCTATAGAATTAAAATAATCTATCGTCGCAGCATTACTGAAATTGAAAAATGCCGGCTTGAGAAAATTGGCGGAGGGATGGATATGAGTGGAGAATTCCGACCAGGGTTTTGTGTTGGTCAAATTGCATCTGCCTTTTCCGGTAATGAGAATCTTTTTGCCGCAAATTTCATTTTTCTCGAGAAGAGTGACTTTGCAACCCTTTTCGGCTGCCTTAATGGCAGCCATCATGCCGGCTGCCCCTCCTCCTATCACTATTATATCTCTCATGTCACCTCCTTCCCCACCTGTAGTTTATTACTGGAATACTTCCATTAGGTCACGAATCATGGTCTGCATATCACCGTCAATGCTTTTGTCGTAACTGCGGGAGTTGCAGAGAATAGCTGCGCTCATTCCGGCATTTGTACTGCCCACCCAGATAGTTGCTGTACCTGCAATATTGCCTCCATGCCAGTGTGCACCGGGATAGTATCCGGCAAGACGTCTCCATCCGAGCCCGTACCTTCTCAGGTTAGAGCCGGAATCCGCACTGGGATCTATTTCGGAATTGTACATCAGGTCGAGGGTTTCCGGCTTTAGAATATCGGGAACATCATCCCTGCCATCGATGTGTGCCAGCACCGTCATCATTTGGTTAGTAGAGGCTATAAGACCGCCGCAGGCAGCGATAACCTGCATGGGGTTACCATACCCGTTAGTACCATCCTGAGAATAATAGACACACTCATTGGGCCTGCGTTCATCCCGACCACCGCCTACATGAATATCGGTAACGCCCATCGGCTTAAGAACATCTTCTTTGAGAAATGTTTCATAGGGCTTACCGCTTACAACCTCAACGATACGACCCAGGAATGAGAATCCCACATTGGAATATTCGTAGTTTGTTCCCGGAGTGAATTTAAGTGTCTGATTGTCGAGCACCCACTGAAGAAGTTCGTCAAGAGTCTTACCATTCCTCACAATGTTAAACATAGGATCGATCTGGTCCCTTGTCCATCCCGCCGAATGTTGAAGCAGATGACGCACGGTAATTCTATCCTCCTGACCTTTGATCTTGAATTCTTTTTTGAGAATACCATTTTCACCAAAAACCAAATCATCGATTCCGAGCAGTCCTCTCTCGTAAAGCACCATTATACAGAGAGTTGTAAACTGTTTGGAGATACTCGCCAAACGAAAAAGATGGTCTGGAGTGGTTTTGGTCCTGTTTTCCGACACTGCATAACCATAACCGGTTGAATAGACAACCTTTTCATTTTTCATCACCGAGAAAGATACTCCCGGCACCGAATGTTTGGTCATAAACTGATAGAACCTGGCATCTACAGATGCATTGCCGGTCTTGACATAGACAACATAATCTCTCTTTACATTTCCGGACTCGGACACCACCTGTAAATCAACAATATTTGAGAAGTCATTGATAGTTTGACCACTTATCTGCTTCTGCCCTTTTATGAATACCTCTGCGCCATCGGAAACATAATAGGTTGCCTTTAGTGCAGTAAGATTGGTACCTTCGGGCACAGTCACTGCCAG
Organism: Bacteroidales bacterium UBA3543; assembly: GCA_002376715.1. Classification (GTDB taxonomy): domain Bacteria; phylum Bacteroidota; class Bacteroidia; order Bacteroidales; family UBA932; genus Cacconaster. The sequence continues at coordinate 5,159 of DFOK01000046.1, forward strand.
ATAACCCATACAGGGCGCGGAATGAGCAGAAACGGACATTGAAGGATTATCTCCCGTCGTAAAAGCCACCGAAGTAAGGTTTGCGCTATCTGAAAGCACCGGTTTAGGATCAATCTTCTCACCACAGGAAACCAGTGCAAATGCTGAAACCAGTATTAGAAGTAGGTATTTTCTAAAAGAATTCATTATGATGTTGATTTAAGATTAAACTTGGATTAAGAATCAGCTGTCGATAACACCACTGCCGAGCATTTCACCATCAGGAGCGTACCAGACCGCAAATTGACCCGGCGTAATCCCCCTCTGGGGTTCGTCAAACAGAATATAGAGAGCATCCTGGCGACTGATAAGACGCCCTTTCTGCAGAGGCTGCCGATACCTTATACGGATGTTACACTCGAGTTCATCGCCACTCTTCAATGTAAGATCCGGTCTTATCCAGTGAACTTCTGCGGGAAGAATTTTCAGCGCACGGCGGTAAAGTCCGGGATGCGATTGTCCCTCTCCCACATATATAGTATTGGTGTTTATATCAATGGAAATGATGAATAAGGGCTCTTTGTGGCCGCCGATATTCAGTCCTTTACGTTGTCCTACCGTATAGTAGTGCGCTCCCTGGTGACATCCGATGACTTTTCCCTGCGAAGGTATGTAACAGAGCGGACGGGATATCTCTTCAAGAGACTTCAGCTCAGGAAGAGAATTATAGTGCTCCCTGAAAATCTCTACCACATCGCCCTCTTTAGGCTCAAGTTTCTGCTGAAGGAATAGGGGCAGATCTACCTTTCCGACAAAGCAGATGCCCTGTGAGTCCTTTTTTTCTGCACTCGGGAGTTGAGCCTCACGCGCCAGCTCCCTGACTTCTCTTTTAAGCAGATCACCTATCGGGAAAAGAGTCCTGCTGAGCTGTTTCTGATTTAGCTGACAGAGAAAATAGCTCTGATCCTTGCCAGGATCTCTGCCCGCAAGGATGCGATAGATAGTATTGCCGGAATCATCCCGGAATTCATCTTTGCGACAATAGTGGCCTGTAGCCACAAAATCGGCCCCGAGGTTGAGTGCCGTCTTAAGAAAGGCATCGAACTTAACCTCACGATTGCAAAGCACATCGGGATTGGGCGTTCTACCCTTTTCATATTCGCTGAACATATAATCCACCACGCGTTCGCGGTAGATGTCGCTCAAATCCACAAAATGAAAGGGTATTTCGAGTTTCTTGGCCACCATTTCAGCTACAAACCGATCTTCTTCCCATTCACAATCACCGTGAAGAGTTCCTCTCGTGTCGTGCCAATTCTGCATAAATAATGCGAAGAGATCATATCCGGCACGCTTGAGAAGAAGCGCCGCAACACTTGAATCTACGCCTCCCGAAAGGCCTACTGCTATCTTATGAGATTTGTCCGCTATCAATGGGGTCAAAAAAGATTGTTTATTCAAAAAAAATAGCTACTTTTGTAGTTGGGTAAGTCATATACGACCAGCTCCCATTGAACTCCCCCAGGGTCGGAAGGCAGCAAGGGTAGATGGTTGTAGCGGTGCGATATATCAAGCTTACCCTTTTTTTATGCCAAATTATCAAATATGAACGGCATTAGGGATTTCACACCGGTGAAAACCTGCACCACACCTGCACTACCCACTATTACCCTCATATCGCGACCGGCACGCATCTCGTATTCCGCCATCACCTGACGGCAAGCGCCGCAGGGATAAGTCAGTTCGGTCAACACTCCGTTGTCATCCACAGCCACTACTGCAATCGCTTCAACGCTCTCATCAGGATAACGGGCGGAGGCATAGAAGAGAGCCGTGCGCTCGGCGCAAAGTCCTGAAGGATATGCGGCATTCTCCTGATTGGAACCAATAACCACTTCACCGTTACTCATCCGCACGGCCGCTCCCACCCTGAATGAGGAATACTTTGCATAAGCACCGTCAGCTGCCCTGATCGCACTTTCCAGGAGTTTCCTGTCGGAAGAAGGCAGCTCCAAAGCGGAAAAATATTCAAGATATTTGATACTTAATTCTCGTTCTATCATGTCACGATAATTAGGTTTATTGTGCGAAATTAGGACATTTTTTAGTTTTGGCCAAATGTACTACCTTTGTTGGGTTGAACCGAGATGAAACGAGTGATATGCATAATGGTTATCGCTGTATCGCAGCTGCTCGCAGGGCAATCCCCCAAAATGAGCCGCAGCGAATATATCGCACGTTACAGTAATCTCGCAATCAAAGAAATGGCCATTTCCGGCATTCCCGCCAGCATTACTCTGGCCCAGGCTTGTTTGGAATCGGGCAACGGCAACTCCTATCTTGCAAGAGAAGGCAACAACCATTTCGGCATCAAATGCCACGGATGGAAGGGAGAGACCATCAGACATACCGATGATGCCCCAAACGAGTGTTTCCGGAAGTACGACCATGTAGAAGAATCCTTTCGGGACCACTCCGATTTTCTCAGATATTGGGACAGATATGCATTTCTCTTTGACCTGGAACCGAATGACTACAAAGGGTGGTGCTACGGGCTGAAAAAAGCAGGTTATGCTACCGCACCTAATTATGCTGAATTACTGATATCCATCATCGAAGAGCACCGTCTTTACCAATACGACACCGTATCGCTTCTCCCCCCCTCTCCGGCCGAAGCTGAAGTCTCAGTCAGAATACATCCTACAAAGGGTTCGCCTCTCTATCGTGTCTCCCTTTACCGGGAAGTTTACAGCCGCAACAAAGTGGCTTACATTATAGCCACGGAGTATGACACATTCAAATCCCTCGCAAAAGAGTATGACCTCTTCAGATTCGAACTCTATCGTTTCAACGACCTAGACAGAAGGGCAAAAATCACTCCCGGGATGGTCATTTACCTTGAAAAGAAAAGAAAGGAGAGCGCGCGACATCTCGACCGTCATGTAGTCGAAGAGGATGAGACACTCTGGGACATCTCTCAAAGATATGGTGTTCGCCTGAAATTCCTGCGTAAATACAACAATCTTGCTCCCGGAACGGAACCACTCCCCGGCAGTATCATTAATTTAAGAAAAAGAATTAGATGAAACTTTATAAGAAAATCATCCTGATCGTACTGGCATCAGTGGCCACTGTCGGCATCTTGTTCGTTGGCGGTTATTATTTCATTTTCCATAAAAACAATATCACAGAAGAGGGATACATCAGGGTTTATCGCAGTATGGAATATGACCAGGTAAGCACAGCCGTTGATACGTCGGGAATGCTCGCCAACAAAGCTACATTTCATTTTGTGGCAAAGGTAATGGGACTCGAGGAGTCATTTAAGCCCGGCTTGTACAAGTTCAAAAAGGGGATGAACAACAAAGCGATCGTTCGAACCATCGCCCACGGCTGGCAGACCCCGACTGACGTTACCATTACCGGATATATCCGCTCTAAGGAGAAACTGGCTCAGATACTCTCATCAAAGCTTGAGGCGGATTCAACGCTCTTCATGCAGGTATTAAGCGATACAGTATTGATGCATTCATTCGGCTTTACAGAAGCCTCCTATCCCGGAATGATTATCCCCAATACTTACGAAATGTGGTGGACCGTGACTCCGGTGGAATTTTTGGAGAAAATGAAAAAAGAGTATGACAAATTCTGGAACGAGGAACGTTGCGCAAAAGCTGATTCCATTGGTCTGACAAAAGAGCAGGTGAGCACACTCGCTTCGATCGTCATAGAAGAGACAAAATATGAACCTGAGATGGCTACCATAGCCGGAGTCTATATGAACAGACTGGCGAAGGGAATGAGGCTTCAAGCCGATCCTACCGTACTTTTCGCCATAGGCGACCGTTCCATCAGAAGAGTCCTCAGGACACACTTGAGTGTAGATTCACCCTACAATACCTATAAATATACAGGACTTCCTCCCGGCCCGATCACCATACCTCCCATCAGTGCACTTGAAGCCGTACTCAACTACGAGGCTCACGACTATCTCTACTTCTGCGCCAAAGAGACATTTGATGGCCAACACTCATTTGCAAAGGATTACAAACAGCATCTGAGGAATGCCAGAGCATATCACAGGGCATTTACTGCAAGAGAAAAAGCTAAAGCTACGGAGAACTAGATTATCTATACCCCCAATGTCTGATGACCTCCAAAGCCAAGGCAAACTCAGGGTCATTTTCCATATTGATGACACGATAGTAGGCTGTATTGCCATATAGGGACCTGGAAAGCAAAGCCTTAAGTTGTGTGGATATCAGACTGAGCGATGATGAAAGTTGGTCATAATCGGGCTCCAGACCGGATGTTCTGGCATATTCTATCAGCCCTGCAAGCAATTCATCTCCCAAATTATAATTTGCATAAAACTCTTCAAAAGGTATTGCGGGATCGAAATCTGCCCTATGGGCATCTACATAGCGATTGATAAAACCATGGATCAAACCCCTCAGCATTAGAGCCGTATAGTAAGGAGTAACTCCTGAAGTATCTCTAGGCACAAAAAAATCAGGTATAATGCCTCCGCCGCCATAAATCTTTCTTTGGAGTTTGAGAGTGGTGAACTCAAGGGAATCATCCACTTTTATACTGTCCCTGCTGAATATCTCGCCGCTGGCGTAACGATCGGAATACTGGTGGCGGTAGTATTCGTCGCGTTTTCCCTGTTCGTAGGGAGCCTGAATTACTCTGCCCGATGGTGTATGATAACGTGCAATTGTCAGATGTATCTGAGAGCCATCGGATAAATTGAAAGCGCGCTGAACCAGTCCTTTACCAAAAGTCCTGCGGCCAATTATCACGCCTCTATCCCAATCCTGGATTGCGCCGGCAACTATTTCGCTTGAAGATGCGGAGTTTTCATCAACCAGCAGTACCAGCGGACCGTACGGGTAAAGTCCATTGCCGTAAGCATTAAAGTCACGTCTGGGGCTGTTTAATCCTTCAGTATAAAATATCAGCTGTCCCCCCGAGAGAAAGATGTTGGCCACCATTCCGGCAGAGTACAGGTATCCCCCGAAGTTGCCCCTGAGATCAAGGATTACTCCGTTTGGGTATTCTTCGGAGAGAGTGTGTATGCTTCTGGTTACTTCCAGTGGGGATTCCATTGCAAAGCGACTCAATCTGACATAAACGATGCCCGGTTCGGGCATATATGCGGCATCCACACTTATGATAGGTATTTTATCCCTTATAATGACATATGAAAGGGTGTCACTTATCCCTTTTCTTATCAGTTCTATTGTAACTTTGGTACCTTTTCTTCCTCTGAGAAGCTTCTGGATGGCAGTTGTAGACATCGCAACCCCGGCTATAGTCCTTCCGTCAGCCCTTATGAACTTATCTCCCGGCAGGATGCCTGCTGAATCTGAGGGTCCGTCGGTCACCACAGACTGCACTGTAAGAGTATCATCAATCATAAGATACTCTATACCTATCCCCTCAAAAGAGCTATTGAGTGACTCATTTGCAGAGAAGACCTGATCTGCAGGTATGAAAGTGGAGTGAGGATCCAGTTCAAGCAGTGTTTTTGAGATAGCATTGTCCACCAGATGGTGGATATTTACCGTGTCAATGTATTTGGAGTTGATGATTTCAAGTACCTCTTTAAGACGGCTACTCTGAGATTGAGCAGAGAGCCTTGGAGCCAACAGTACAGTCAGCGAGAGTACAAGTATTATGGTGATAGTTCTTTTCATTCTCTATTCTGCGGAATACCTGACAAGTGGTATATCAAATTTCATACCCTCCTGAGCCAGTTCCGTTGCCGGGAAAATGGCCTGTGCCTCTTTCAAAATAATATTAAGATCTCTGTATCTGGATGAAAAATGACCTATTACCAATCTGCCGACTTCGGCTTCAAGTGCAACTGAAGCGGCCTGGGATCCTGTGGAATGAAATGTCATTCGGGCCATTTCAAGAAGATCTTCAGCAAACGTCGCCTCGTGATAGAGCAGGTCTACACCACGGATGTAGGAAGCCAGTTCAGCGAACGGAGCGGTGTCACTACAATATGCCAGCGAACGCCCTTTATAGGGGATGTAGGTATACTCATCAACTTTGAGCATTTGTCCATCCGGCCTGATCACATCCTCGCCTCTTTTGAGAGTACCTATCTCAGCCAATGTGAGATTGTCGGCCTTTATTTTCCATTTATGGATATTTCTGGCTGGTTCTTTTTCCCTGAAAAGAAACCCGAATGCATCTACCCTGTGGTTAAGGCCGAAGGCACTCACCTCAACGGATTTGCCTTCGTAAATAACCCGAGGCACTAGGGATGTAAGCGGTACGTGTATTATTTCAAATACTACACCTTCTCCAAAATGCTCCATAAAAAAGGTAAGTATCCCTGCAAATCCGATGGGTGCATATACATACAAAGGTGCAGTTCTGCCCATAAGTGCCATAGTGGAAACAAGTCCAAAAAATCCGAACAGATGGTCTCCATGGAGGTGTGAAATAAAAATCCTGTCGATTTTTACATGAGAGAAACCGTAGCGGGAGAGTTGGAGCTGTGTGCCCTCACCGCAGTCTATCAAAAACAAACGCCCGTGTATTCTCAATACATGGGCGCTTGGATATTTGTTGGCAACGGGACGGGCTGATGCCGTTCCCATTGTCGTTAGGGAGAAATCCATGCAGGATTATTCGTTCTCTCTGCTCTCCATCTCACTCTTAAGGGCAGCAAGCTCCGAAATATCACCCAAAGTAGTCTTCTCGAGATTAGCTTTGAGTTTCTTTACTGCTTTCTGAGTTGAGGTGGCCTCTGAGTCACTCTCTTTTCTTTTATCACGGCTCTCTTCTTTCTTTGCTTCTTCAAAGAGTTTGGTGTGTGACAGGGTAATCTTCCTGTTGTTCTTGTTGAACTCCATAACTCTGAACTGAAGAACTTCATCCACCTTTGCAGTAGTACCGTCTTCTTTTACAAGGTTCCTGGCTGAAGCATAACCTTCAATGCCATGCTCCAGAGTGATGGTAGCGCCCCTGTCAACAAATGCTTTGACAGTACCCTCATGAACTGAACCTACTGTAAAGAGTGACTCGTACTCGTCCCAGGGATTTTCCTCGATCTGCTTGTGACCAAGGCTGAGACGACGATTGTCCTGGTCCATTTCTAGAACCACAACTTCAAGAGAGTCACCAATTGAAGTGAACTCTGAAGGGTGCTTGATCTTTTTAGTCCAGGAAAGGTCACTGATGTGAACAAGCCCGTCAACACCTTCTTCAAGCTCTACGAATATACCGAAGTTGGTAAAATTGCGAACTGTAGCCGTATGTTTGGAATTAATGGGATATTTCTCTGAAATGGTAGCCCATGGATCGGGTTTAAGCTGTTTAATACCGAGAGACATCTTGCGCTCTTCGCGATCAAGAGTCAGAATGCAAGCCTCTACCTCTTCGCCAACCTTGAGAAAGTCCTGTGCACTGCGAAGGTGGAGTGACCACGACATCTCCGATACGTGGATCAAACCTTCAACGCCGGGCTGAATCTCTACGAATGCTCCGTAGTCAGCGATAACAACCACGCGGCCGGTAACCTTGTCTCCCACCTGGAGATTTTCATCGAGAGCATCCCAGGGATGAGGATAAAGTTGCTTAAGACCAAGTGCTATCCTCTTTCTCTGCTCATCAAAGTCAAGAATGAAAACATTGATCTTCTGGTCAAGCTCTACTACCTCTTCCGGGTGGTTGATTCTACCCCAAGAAAGGTCAGTAATGTGAATGAGACCGTCAATACCGCCAAGGTCTACGAACACACCATAGGAGGTGATGTTCTTAACAGTACCTTCAACAATATTGCCCTTCTCGAGTTTCTTCATCATTTCAGCTCTCTGAGCCTCAAGTTCTGCCTCTACGAGAGCCTTGTGCGATACCACGACATTACGGAACTCGTGATTGATCTTGACGATCTTAAGGGTCATGGTTTTACCGACGTAGGCATCGTAATCCCTGATGGGTTTGATATCAATCTGTGAACCGGGGAGAAATGCCTCGATACCGAATACGTCAACGATCATACCGCCTTTGGTACGACATTTCACGAAGCCTTCGATAATCTCTTCCTTATCATATGCCTCATTGATCTTATCCCATGCACGAAGTGAGCGTGCTCTCTTATGGGAAAGGATAAGCTGTCCCCTTTTGTCTTCTGCGTTCTCTACGAATACCTCAACCTTGTCGCCTACCTGGAGGTTGGGATTGTAACGGAACTCGGAAATGTTGATTACACCTTCGCTCTTGTAACCGATGTTCACAACAACTTCCCTTTTGTCTTTTGCAACCACTACACCTTCTACAACTTCGTTCTCATTGACGCGTGAAAGGGTCTGGCTGTAACTTTCCTCTATGGCTGCCCTATCGGCATCATAGAAATTTTCGCTTTCGAATGCATCCCAGTCAAATGTGCTGTTGTCAGCTGATGCATTACTTTGTTTTGCGGCCTTTGGGGCCTCTTCTGCAGTCTCGATGGGAGTTTCTTCCAGTTCCGGTGTTTCTATCGGAGCCTGCTCCTCTACTGCAACATCTTTCAATTCTTCACTCATTTGGTTAAAAATAATTTGTTTTGTAACAAGTAGTTAGACTTTATTTATAGATCCCTTTTATCCGGGGCGTGCAAAAGTAGTCACTATTTCAAACAAATGCAAAAAATGTTTGCATATTTTTTATTATTTTTGCCCATTGCCAAAATTAAAATCCAAAACATATCATGAACCACTTCAAACATCTCATTTTCACGACAGTTGCGGCAATTATATCACTGACCGCATTCGCACAGGACATCAAATACCAAATGCCCCCTAAGGAAATTGCAGAAATCATCATGTCCAAACCTTTTCCCAATGTAACATTCAGTCCCGACAATACGCGCGGAATCATAGCGGAGAGAGAGTGCGCTCTTGTGCCCCTCGCCACTCTTGCGGCTGAAGAACTACGTATTGGTGGCATACGCATCAATCCCCGCAATTTCACGCAAACACGTGAATCATTCTTCAACACGGTCACTCTGCTTGATGTCGCGACCGGAGGCTTGACACAGATTGCCGACTTACCTTCGGATGCGATGATTCGCGATATCAAATGGTCCCCTGGCGGCAAATACTTTTGCTTTCTAAATGAGACTTCAAATGAGATGGAGCTCTGGCGTGTGAATGTCACGGATCCGACTCCTAAAGCAGCCAAAATCAACAGATTCAAAGTCAACACTACTATTTCCAACGGAAATGCATACGAGTTTCTTGACGATGAGAGAATAATATACAAAAGCGTACCTGAGGACATCGGTCCGGTACCCACTCCGACCCTTCCCGACGGTCCAATTGTCCAGGAAAACCTTGGAGAAAGGAATTCCGTAAGGACATTTCAGGACCTGCTCTCCTCACCTTTCGACAAAGTACTCTATGACTACTATTGCACAGTAGTATTCGCCATATATGATAACGGAAAAACAGCGACTGCCGGCCCCAAAGGAGTGGTACGTGATTATGACATCTCCCCCGACTCTCGTTATATGATGGTCACAACCGAACAACACCCCTACTCGTACATGGAAGGACATAATTCTTTCCCGAGCATTCGCGAAATCCGCACCATCTCAGGAGAGACCATCGTCGTGCTAAGCGATACCAATAAGGAGAAGGCAGAAAAAGCACTCCGAGACAAAGCTCCTAAAGACACCTCCGCAACCGGAATACCCGAGCCTCCGCGCAAACTCGGCTTCGAATGGAGAAGCGATATGTCGGCTACCCTGGTATGGAGAGAAGGAGAATCCGAGCGATCACCATTTGCGGCACCCGATCCGGATACCGACAATAAGGAAGAGCAGCCTGAAAAAACCTTTACCGACAAAATATACCAATGTTCCGAACCCTTCAACCTCGATGACAAGCAACTGGTATTAGCCCCTGAATATAGGATAGGACGCATTACCTGGGGGAATTCCCAACTTGCAGTATATACGGAGAGTTCGCAAAAACAGAAATTCAGCAGGACGATAGCATTCACTCCCTGCGACACCATAGCACCGAAACATATTCTATTTACTGAAAGTACAGATGTAGACACTTTGGGCAATTTTCCGGTTTACGGACGCTTTTGGACTATACCAAATCAATACGGCAGAAGAGTGCTTTACACCGACAGCAAATGTTCCCATTTATTCCTCAATGACACCAGACGTCCGGATGCAGAGGGTGACAGAATGTCTTTCATAGACAAAATAACCATCAAAAATGGCGAAATAGAGAATCTCTGGAGCGGGGCCGCACCCTATCAGGAGCGCGTGATAGCCATTACTGATTTCAATCGCCTCAAATTCATCTCCGAAAGGCAGTCCATAAGTGAAGTTCCTAACTACTATGCAGTAGATATCAGAAACAGAAAGAATACTCACAGACAGTTTACCTTCTTTGAAAATCCTGTGCCCATCCTAAGTGGAGTAACGAGGAATTTTGTCACCTATAAACGTGCAGACGGGGTTACGCTTAGCGCTAACCTTTGGTTGCCCGCAGGATACGATCAAGAAAGAGATGGTAAACTTCCCGTGCTGATGTGGGGCTATCCATACGAATTTAAAAGCGTAGCCGAGGCGGAAAAGAGTCGCCCTGCCAGATACAATTTCCTCAGACCGGGTTATGGTTCTGCAGTGCTCTGGGTTACTCAGGGCTATGCAGTAATGGATGGCATTTCCATGTATATAATATCTGAAACCAAAGACAAAGAGCCCAACGATGTCTTCATTAGTCAGTTGATAATGAATGCAGAGGCTGCCATCAATTTCGTTGATTCCATCGGAGTCGGGGATAGAGACAGGATTGCCATCGGAGGCCACTCCTACGGCGGATTTATGACTGCCAACCTGCTTGCTCACACCGACCTGTTCAAAGCCGGCATTGCACGTAGCGGTGCTTACAACAGATCCCTTACCCCGTTCGGATTCCAGAGTGAAAGAAGAAATTACTGGAAAGCGAAGGAGGTATATGACAAGATGTCGCCCTTCAATTATGCCGACAAGCTCAAAACGCCCATTTTGATTATCCACGGCCAGATGGATAATAATACCGGCACATTCCCCATCCAGTCAGAGCGTCTCTACCACGCCGTTGCCGGTCACGGCGGAACAGCCAGATACCTGCAGCTCCCCTACGAGAGTCACGGCTATTCCGCTTATGAAAATGTGATGCATATGCTCTACGAAACGGATACCTGGTTGGCAAAATGGCTCTCACCTGAAGAGGTGGCCAAGGTAAAGGAGAGACAGAAGAAGGAGCAGGAGAGAAAAGATAAAGCTAAAGACAAAAAGAACGAATAATCCCTTTTTTTATATCTTTGCGGCGAAATTTTGAAAATAGATTATGGCAGACAATAATATTTTATCGAAACTGGACGGACTTAAAGAGAAATTCCAATCCATTTCAGCGCAGATAGCCGACCCCGAAGTTATCGCAGATATGAAGCGCTATGTACAACTCAACAAGGAGTACAAAGAGCTTGAACCTATTATTGCTGCCGGTGAGAAGTACCGCAAGATGTTGTTGGACTGCGAAGGTGCCAAAGATATTCTCCAGAATGAGAAAGATGAGGATTTGCGTGAAATGGCCAAAGAAGAGATCGCCATGATTGAGGAACAGTTGCCCGAAATGGAGGAACAGATCAAAATTCTTCTTATTCCTGCCGATCCTCAGGATAGCAAGAATGCCATTATGGAGATTCGTGGTGGTACCGGAGGGGATGAAGCGGCAATTTTCGCCGGAGACCTATTTAGAATGTATGCCAAATATTGCGAGCGCAAGAACTGGAAACTTGAGGTCACCAGTCAATCGGAAGGCACTTCAGGCGGCTTCAAGGAGTTGATCTGCAAAGTTTCCGGTGACAATGTCTACGGTACTCTCAAGTATGAAAGCGGAGTACACCGAGTTCAACGTGTACCGCAGACGGAAACGCAGGGCCGCGTGCATACATCTGCAGCTTCGGTGGCAGTACTACCCGAGGCTGACGAGTTTGACATCGAACTCAATATGAACGACATCCGTAAAGATACTTTCTGCTCTTCCGGTCCCGGCGGCCAGTCGGTCAACACCACCTACTCGGCTATCAGACTGACGCATATTCCTTCAGGCATTGTGGTTCAATGCCAGGATGAAAAGTCCCAGCTAAAAAACTATGACAAGGCTCTGGCTGAACTTCGTACCCGCCTGTACAATATGGAATATGAGAAATATCTCAACGAGATCTCAGCTAAGCGCAAGACCATGGTTTCTACCGGCGACCGTTCCGCTAAAATCCGCACATACAACTATCCACAGTCACGCGTGACTGACCACCGCATCAACTATACGATGCACAATCTTCCCGTATTCATGGATGGAGCCATCCAGGAGGTAATTGATCTGTTGCAGATCGCCGAAAATGCAGAGCGCCTCAAGTATAGCACTGAGTTCTGAGTGTGTAGTTGGTGAACTTCCCTAAATAGGGTTGACCGTTTTTGTAGTGTCAATGTATGCGGTTATTGTCATGGCACCCGATTCTTTGCTGATTAGCCGGTATTTTACCGGATCTCTTAAAATATCAGAAATTTTTTTAACCTCGCCGTTGATCAACATTTCTTGGTTTATTACGCGGGTACCATGACTATAATCGGTATAATTGATACCGTGCCCTCCATAGATGTTTTGGATTGGTTCACCGGAGGGTAACTGATGCCAGCCATAAATATAGACCGAATTCCGTCCATTGGTATCGGTAGCCATTCTATTCGTTATGATAATGTCCTTCTTGTGTCCTGTTATTGGCGTACTGAGCTGCTTATTTAATGGAACACGCTGCTCTTCTATCATTTGGTTATGTTGAATAAATCTCGGCACTGTAACCATTCCGGTATCCGGTGTTGTAGTCAATGACCAAGGATCAAGTTTTATTTCGGCAAATTCCCATGCCAAGTCAGATATTTTGCTTGTCGGCAAACTCGCTCCGAACAAAGTTACTATTCGTTGCGCTGTCAAGGGTAACATTGGGATTCTGCAAAAATCTTGGTCTGAACCAATTGCGAGAAAATCGGGCATAATTTCAATTTCAACCAGATAACTTACATTGTTTGCGTCTTGCAATATTTTGGTAATGTGGTTTACTTTTCGAAATGCGTTTGGGATATTCCCGTTGGAAATTTCTTCAAAAATGGCCTCTTCCCGTTCGTCAATTGACATGGAAGTTATACGCTGCATGAATGCTGCTCCTCCTTCTGCATTTTTTCGGCGGGGAGGAATACGTAATATTTGCGGATATATTTTAGACTCTTGTATGTGCGAAGAATAGGCTTCCGTCTCCCAGAAAGTGTAATTCACTCCTTCTTTATTGCTTCCTGAGAGATTAGCTTGGATATAGCCATTCTTTTTCACCAACAGAGTGTGATATACTTCTTGTGACGGATTTGTTTTCAGTATAAACTGTATGCGGTTATTTTCAGCTGCATATCTTACAAAATCAGCATCTGCCGTTTCTGTCCAAGTGTATTGCAGATTGGCTTTCAGATATTTCTGCATCATTCGGCTTCGATACCAGGTGCTTTCAGTTGCAGATACTATAGGTTGTCCGTTGAGTAGTGCAACACTGTCATTGTAGGCAATAACCGATAGGTAATTTTCATTTGATGCCCTCAGCCAGTTCACGATTTTTGAGCCATAACGGTTGTTGTCCCAATTATTGTTGCTATCCAAGAAAGAAATACGTTTTACATAGGCAGGGATTTCATCTGTAGCATCCAGAAAACCGAAAACTAAGTTTCCTCCTCCACCATGTCCGCTCAACACAACATAGGGATTGTAGCTTTCAAATATTTCCATTATGCTTTCTACACACTCTTTTATCAAAGCATCTCCATTTGGAGTAGATAATCGCCAAGTTCCCCATGATAATTGTGGAACTTCCATATAAGCAGTTACCAAGTTATATCCAAGGTTTTGGATACGGGCAAAGCGAGTTTGTGCTCCGATATGCTGCATATCAAAGCGTCCGTCATCACCCCTCTTCATTTCTTTTCCAATTGTCCAAGCTGTTTTATTGTCATTTGGGAGCCCATAGAATACAAGGGCGGTGGGGAGTTGTGCATCAAATTCAGATGCAGAAGGTGCATTTATTTCTATTATGATGTCAGCTACGCCGGGTTTGTAAGTATATGCCAGCACTTGTTCATCAAAATAGTGGCTTTTTACGAAACTCGGAATTTCAGTGGTTGCACTCATACTTACAGGACTGAAAGAGCCTGAATTGGGATATTCCCACACTTGTTCTAATTTTAAAGTGACTTGTAAACAAGCGACTGCAAACAATGTTATTATAAGTAGATTATATTTTTTCACCGGTTTATTATTTTTATATCTGCCTCTCCCATCCCAGGACATCTGTCAGATGGCCGTTAAGTAAGTGATTACGAGACAAATATAGCAAAATCCGATTAACGTACAAAAATTATAACATATCCTATATAGAGCTAAAAAAGACAAAAAAAAGAGGGCTAACTTAGCTCAACCCTCTTATAATTTTCTGATATTCAAGTAGTAGCCCTTACTCTTTACTATACACTACACACTACACACTACTCCTAGTACCCCCGAGCAGAATCGAACTGCTATCTAAAGTTTAGGAAACTTTCGTTCTATCCGTTGAACTACAGGGGCAGACCGATTCTCTGGCTCAGTATGCCTTGATTAATCGACGCTCTTTTCAATAAGTTGGCGACCACGATAATATCCGCACTCAGGGCATACGTGATGATACATTACAGTAGCACCACAATTGGAACATGTAGCCAAAGTGGGAAGAGTGGCCTTGTAATGTGTTCTTCTCTTATCTCTACGTTGTTTAGAGACCTTATGTTTGGGATGTGCCATTTTAAAATATTTTAATTGTTTTTATTATCCAACAAATCTTTCAAACCGCTGAAAGGCATATTGCACTCCACTGAAACTTCACCACCCGTCTCTTTAGCGAGATAAGCCGTCATCAGAGGGTTGCATTCTCCTTCGGGATGAACCATTTGCAACGGAAGCGCCAGGCAGACGTAGTCGTATACGAACTGGCTCAGGTCCAATTGTACCGCCGTATCCTCAACCATCATCACATCATCGTCCCCACTGCTGACATCAGCCTCTTCTTCTTCGGAGCCGTATTTGACCAAAAGTCCCCTTACAACCTCAATTGGTATCTGCAGGTCATCAAGACATCTGTCGCACTCTACGGTAACGGTACCGGTAATGGTACACTCGAGTTTTACAAAGTCGCGACTCTTGGTCACAACCACCGAAATCGCACATATGGCATCCTGGACAATCTCGCTTCCAAAGGTTTGAAAGAACTCTCCATCTGCTTGGTACTCAAAGGTGTGACTACCATTGGGCAACCCCCTCAAAGGGACCTTTATGCTGTCAGTTACCTTATCCATGTCGCAAAATTGGGCTGCAAATATAACAATTTTTTTAATAACCCCTACTGGTTTGCTCTTTTTCTTTACAACATAGGGCTTACCAGACGGGCAAGGCCCTCATAGAGTTTTTCCTTATATCCACGCTTCTCCCATTTCTGTAATGAAAGTTTTTCGCATCTCGAAATATCCTTGTCGAATTGCTCTTCCAAAATGGCTGCACACTGCGGGTTGTAAATTAAGGACATTACCTCAAAATCATGGAGCATACTGCGGTTGTCCATATTGGCGGAACCCACCATGCAGATTTCCCCATCCACACTGATGCTCTTGGAGTGGATGAAACCCTTTTCGAAAAGATAGACATTGACTCCGGCCCTGAGGAGCTCTTTAATATAGGACATCGAACAATAGTGGATTATTGTCGAGTCCGTGCGGGCGGGCATCATCAAATTGACCTCTACTCCACCCAAAGATGCAGTGCGAATGGCTTTCATCAGCGACTCAGTAGGAGTAAAGTAGGGTGTATTGATGCAAATGCGGCGGCTGGCGCCGGTAATCATGGAAAAGTAGCTCCCCTTGATGCTTGACCAGTCGCTATCCGGCCCTGAAGTAAGAAACTGCGAGTAAATGTCTGTTGCCGCTTTGTGGCGATAAATATTTTCAATGTCTATATCGGCATAATACTTCCTGCGACGCGTCAGATGACGGTTGATAGTAAAATATCTGTCGAGCAGAAAGCTGGACTGCATTGGAAACACCGCCTCCCCTTCCACCCTGATCTGGGTATCCCTCCACTCTTCATAGATACCGCCGTCATAGTAGCGATCCGCTATGTTGATGCCCCCGATATATCCTACGCGGCCGTCAATAACCAATATCTTACGGTGATTGCGATAATTAATTTTGTAAGTGGGTCGGAAGATTCGCACCGGCGAAAATTCGAGTACTTCTATACCTGCCTGACTCATTTCATTGAAAAAGCGTCTTTTGGTCTTTAAAGAGCCGACACTATCGTAGATAACGCGTACCTCTACTCCTTCAGCGGCCTTTTTGATCAAAAGCTCACGAATACGAGTCCCTATATTGTCATCCATAAATATGAATGACTGTAAATGTATATGTTGGTTAGCCGACTCCATATCGGCAATCATCGCGTCTAGCGCCTCCTTGCCGGTGAAATAGAAATCAATCTTGTCGATGACTGTGAGTATGCTATAATTGCCCAGCAAATTCTGACGTATAAGTTTCTTATATGGAAAGACCGAAGTGGGCAGATTATCCACTTCTTTGTAGTGCTGCAGTTGGTTCAAAGCTAGTTTTTTGCGTACCTCCACATCCACTATCCTCTTATTTTTGAAAATTGCATCCTTACGATAATTTTGCCCCATGAGCAAATAGAGAATCAAGCCAATATAGGGTAGCAGAATCAGCACCACAATCCATGTAAGCGTCTTTACGGGATCGGATTTTTTCATCACAAGTCTCCATACGACATATATCACCAGAGAGATATTGGCGAAATAGAGAGCGAAGGAGCATATTTTCCAGAAAAGAGTCCAGGTCATAATCTCAATTTAAGGTTTATGAGCTTTGTACAAAAGAGCCACCCCACACATAAGGGACTCGTATGAAACATCGGCATAACCCGCAGCAGTGAGCTCAGCGCAAAACTCCTCATAACGGGGGAACTGCATCACCGACTCGGGCAGATAGCGGTAAGCACTCCTGTTGCCGGAGATCCATCCTCCAATCAAAGGCAAAATGTGCTTGAAATAAAACAAATAAAGCGCTCTCCAAATGCGGCAATGCGGTACAGCGAACTCAAGTATCATCAATTCTCCCGAGGGAGCCGTAACACGGAATATCTCATCAATGCACTCCGACCTGCGGTCAAAATTGCGGATGCCGAAAGAGATGGTCACAGCGGAAAATGTACCGTCAGCAAAAGGGAGCGAATCTGCCGCAGCAATCTCAAAAGAGGGCTTCACACCCTTTTCAACGCACTTTCGGCGGGCTATCTCTAACATACCCTGTGAAATATCGACTCCCGTAAGAGACCAACCCTTGCGAGCAAGCGCAATTGTCAAATCTCCCGTACCACAGGCCACATCCAGAATCGCGACATATTTACCCTCTTGATCTCCTGCGCGAAGCCTTAGCACTTTGTCCAACCGCCTGACCAAACGACGGCGCCATAAACGATCCATTCCTAAAGAGAGAACGCGGTTGAGGAGGTCATATTTAGGAGCGATGTTGTCGAACATCCCTGAAATGGATTCCTTATCTTTCCTCAGCATAATTACTTCACGTAATCACCTATAAAGCCGCAATCACGGTCATCTATTCTAAGGCTGCCTTTCGTCACATGACCCAGCAACATTAGTGAGACGCCGGAGTCAAACATCATCTCAACAAAGGGGGTCTCTTGCTTCGAATTGAGAGTGATGAGGGCCGCATAACCGCAATTGCCATCAAGAAACTCCTTCTCATCCATTTCAGAGTCGGTTGTGATGTCAAAACCGAGAGTTCGAGGTGTAGAACACTCCACAAGGGCATTTACAAGAGAAGATTCTCCGAGGAAAAAAACACTCTCCACTAAATCATCTTTTATTGCCTCCACGAGAGGCAACAAAAGATTGGTGATAAAACCATCCTCAACCTCATTTGTAAGTTTGCCAAGCAGATATATGGTGTGGCCTTTTGATTTGAATGCAGAGGGTACCATTTTTGCAATTTCCTCCGTGTAGCGTTCAATCATAACATTGTATTGTTTGAAATTATCATACTAAGTTAAACATTTTTTTGCGAATTTGAAAAAATTGATTGATATTTGCAATCCCAAATCCCGCCCAGGTGGTGAAATTGGTAGACACGCTAGCTTGAGGGGCTAGTGCTGGATAACGGCGTGCAAGTTCGAGTCTTGTCCTGGGCACAAAAAGAGGGAGGAACTAAGAAGTCCTCCCTCTTTTAGTGCAGGTCGCTTTGTACCACTCAAAACTCCTTACATATCTCTACTGCCTCGGTTTTAGCAGCTTCAATACGCAAAACAAGATCTTCTGGAGAAAGGTAGTCCATATTTGTGGCGGCAACGGTAATCACCTCGCCGAGACCCCAAAGAAATGATAGGGCGGCCAAGTATGGCGAACCTTGGTCAAGCGGATCTCCTGTCTTTATATCCATGCCGCGTGTGGTGATAAAGAGCACTTTTTCGCATTTACACAGCCCTACACAGGTAGTCCCGTCGTCCGTAAAAGTTATATCGAACAGCGATATATTTTCGAAAAATGACTTGAGAATTGCGGGAAAACTCATATCCCAAAAGGGAGCGGCAACAACCAGACGGTCACAGGCAGCCACTTTGCGCGCTAGTTCTACTGCCAGAGGCGGAATGTTCCCGTTTTCTCGTTGTTCAACATAAGTGATTTTGTCCAACGGAGACAATTTTACAGAATTGACATCAATGATCTCCACCTCATATCTCTTGGAGAGTTCAGCCACAGCAGCATCGAGGATCAGTTTTGTCCTCGATTCGGCCCGCATACAGGAGTCTATGACAATCAGTTTTTTCATATTTATCGGTATTTCAGTCTATTACTTCTATAAGAAAACTCACGGGACGGAAACCGTCGTTGCACGATATCATTGCGGAGGCGGGATTTTTCATCCATCCGTCGTAAAAACCGGAAGCGCCGTGTGAAAGTGCCAGCACAAATGGAGAAATGGAATCCCATGCACTCTTACAGAAGCCTTCAGGCCTTTCCCATCCCTCTGCAATCCAGACATCGCCCTCATTGATATCACAAGCGTGTTCGATGGGGTTTTCATATTTTTCAATCAGGTCCTTGTGTTCTACTTTGCGAACTGCGGTGATGCGTATTCTTTTCATAAGGAGAGGGGTTTTTCGTTATAACAAAAAAGCCCCACATTACTGCGGGGCGAAATGGTGTGGAGTATAGGAGAATCGAACTCCTGACCTTTTGAATGCCATTCAAACGCTCTACCAACTGAGCTAATACCCCATTGGAACCGCAAAAGTAAGCAAAAGTATTGGAAATCCAACTATTTTTTGACAGCCTCAACAAAAAAATCGTAACTTCGTCTCTTTAATAAAATGATTTCAATTGACAAATGTCAGAAGAAAACAGAAAAAAATATAAATACCTCTATGCGGATTCTCCGGAAGTAATTAACGGAAAAAGTTGCAATATTATTCCCGAACCGGAGAGCGAACCCTTATGGAAAGCTTATCTGGCCAAGTTCAAGGATCCCATTATCATAATACTGCTGGTGGCACTCGGGCTCTCGCTCTGCATATCCTTTTATGAGATGCTGGTAATGGGAAGGTCCGCCTCCTGCCTGATTGAGCCCCTCGGAGTACTGATTGCCATTTTGCTTGCCACAGGCATAGCATTTATCTTTGAGTACAACGCCGAAAAGGAGTTCAAGATTCTAAATAAAGCCAAAGACGAGCGTAAAGTCAAGGTACTTAGGTGGCGTAGCGCACATGAAGCAGAAGAGGGTGCTTGGCCGCAGGTTTATGAGATTCCCAGAGGAGATGTCTGTATTGGGGATATTGTCAAGTTGGAGAGTGGTGATGAGATTCCTGCTGACGGGATTCTGCTGGAGGCGATCTCATTGCGAGTTGACGAGTCCAATTTTACCGGAGAGCCATTTACAAGGAAATTTGTGGAAATTGACCCTACACGACCTGAGAGTACCTATCCACAGAATTTTCTCCTTAGAGGTACCACTCTTATAGAGGGTACAGCACTCTATAAGATAACGGCAATAGGACCTGAAACCGAAGAGGGTAAAGGAGCCAGGATTCTTCAGGAGGAGAGCACCGTCGAAACTCCTCTCAATAAGCAGCTTAATCGTCTTGCAAAATCGATTACCAAGGCGAGTTATATACTCGGCACACTTGTAGTTGTCGGACGTCTGCTCATATTTTTCCTAACCGGAGATCCCGGAGAGCGCGAATTACTGGATATCATCCATGTCATAATAAACTCAGTGATGCTTGCGGTAACTCTGATAGTGGTAACAGTACCAGAGGGACTCCCGATGAGTGTTACCATCTCTCTTGCGATGAGTATGCGCAAAATGTTGAAAGAGAAGAATCTTGTGCGCAAACTCCATGCTTGCGAGACTATGGGAGCAACAACTGTCATCTGCACCGACAAGACCGGCACACTCACCTACAATAAAATGAGTGTGGTGGAGCAGGAATTCATAGACGTTGATATGGACTTTGTTGCCCTGAGTATCTCGATCAACTCTACTGCAGAGCTCTCTGATGACGAATCCGGCAAGCTCCGCGCAATCGGCAATCCCACTGAGGGTGCATTGCTCCTCTGGCTGCAAGAACTGGGATATGACTACCGTGCGCTTCGCGAACGTCTTGTCATCATTTCTCAGGAACCTTTCTCCACAGAGAGCAAGAGAATGACAACTGTTGCGAAAGATAAACTTACAGGCAGGAGCGTGCGTTATATAAAAGGTGCACCCGAGATTGTGTTGGAAATGTCGGATCACATCGCCGGAAACCGCACTAAGGGGGAGATACTATCTCACCTTCAGAGCTATCAGTCCAAAGGGATGCGTACGCTTGGTTTCGCATACCAGGAGATGGATGTTGAAGAAGGTCCGGTTATCTTTGCCGGCATAGTAGGCATCGCTGATCCTGTACGAGTGGATGTGCGAGAAGCCATAGATATCTGTAGAAACAATGCGGGTGTCAGAGTTATAATGATTACCGGAGATGTTGCGCTGACTGCAAATGAGATATCACGGCAATCCGGAATAATGGACGCTCAAGAACCCATGCAAATACTAACCGGAGCGGAATTTGCCCTAATGAGCGATGAAGAGATCAAAACCAATGTCATACCCACCCTTAAAGTGCTCTCCAGAGCACGTCCTGAAGACAAAGCCCGACTGGTAACACTACTTCAAGAGATGGGCGAAGTAGTGGCAGTGACAGGTGACGGCACAAATGACGCCCCTGCACTCAAAAAGGCCCAGGTAGGACTTTCTATGGGTGACGGCACCTCAAGAGCCAAGGAAGCAAGCGACATCACAATCATAGACAACTCCTTTATTAGCATCAATAAAGGTATCCTCTGGGGACGTTCACTCTACCTCAACATCAAACGTTTCATTCTCTTCCAGATGACCATCAACGTGTGTGCCTGCCTGATAGTGCTGTTGGGCTCTTTCCTTGGGCTGGATTCACCTCTGACGGTTACGCAGATGCTTTGGGTCAATCTCATAATGGATACATTTGCAGCAATGGCACTCTCTTCCATCCCTCCCGACCGAAGAGTGATGAATGCCCCTCCGAGAGATTCCAAAAGCCATATAATCGACCGCAATATGGCTATCCGCATCATAGTAGGAGGCCTTATTTTCTTTATTGTGATGACCCTGATCTGGCGGCTGCTCTGGCACACGGATATCACTTCTGTTAGGGATTTGTTAAATATGGAAACCCTTAATAAACTCTTTAGGGAAGCCTTAGATCCCAGTACAAAGCAACATCTTTCAGGATTTGAAAGGGGAGTCTTCTTCTCCATCTTCGTAATACTTCAGTTCTGGAACCTGTTCAATTCAAGATATTTCCGCACCAATGGGAGCGTTCTGCAGGATATTCTGGATTCGTTATTCAATCGCAAACGTTTCAGGGAATCCGCCTCTCTTACATTGTTGATGGTTGCCGGCATTATTCTGTTTGGACAATACTTCATAACCAACGTTGCGGGAGCCTTCTTCGATGTAGCTCCGCTCTCCTGGAGTGACTGGTGGCTGATACTGCTCTGCACCTCCCCTGTACTGCTTATCCCCGACATCTGGAGGTTTATAAGAAATCTATTTTCCGCACAGCGGGAAAAGAAATACGCAAGAATATAATAGAGAATGAGATACTAAATGGTCTTCAATAGAGAAGGATCTGTCAAATGTACGCGAAGATAAATGAACAGGAATAATGGAGGATTGATATTAAATCAAGAGAATTTTCATAAAAATGCAATACAACGAAACAATAACCGGAGTTCTGGAGTTCCTCGAAAATGCCGGAATAGAGTACAAAATTTACACCCATCCCCCGCTCCCCACAATAGAAATGGCGATGGAATACTGGAAGAATATTGACTCCACCCACTGCAAGAATCTCTTCTTCCGCAACCACAAGGGTAACCGTCACTATCTGGTAATCTTCGAGTGTCACAAAAATCTCGACATAGCCAAGTTGGAAAAAGCATTGAAGCAGGGTAAACTCTCTTTTGCCTCACCGGAAAGGATGCAGCGCTGCCTGGGTCTGACTCCCGGCTCAGTCTCCCTATTTGGTCTGATAAACGATATGGGACTTGATAATCGCACGGACGTAAATCCCAAAGAACTCTTTCCCAATGGACACCGCGTCAAACTCTATCTCGATAAAGACCTTCAGCAGAGCGAACAGATCAGTTTCCACCCTTGTGACAATACTGCAAGCGTAACTATCTCACAGGCAGATTTTCGCCGCTTTCTCGAGCTTTGGGGAGGTGAAGTGGAATGGATTGAGGTAAAGGAAGATCTAGAGTAGGGAGACTATCTTCTCAAGCCAGAATGCATCTGTTTGGTCAAAGGCCGACAAATCTTTGCTATCTATATCGAGAACTCCGACGACATCATCATCTTTAAATATCGGAACGACTATTTCACTTCTGGAAAGTGAACTACAAGCGATGTGGCCGGGAAACTGCTCCACATCGGGAACCACAATCGTCTCACGACGTTCCCAGGCTGTCCCGCAAACTCCTCGCCCGTAAGGAAGTCTTGTACAGGCCACCGGTCCCTGGAAAGGGCCAAGTACGAGACTCTCCCCATCCACACGATAAAAACCGGTCCACCACCAGCCAAAGGTTTCATGGAGCAGGGCTGCTACATTTGCCATATTGGCAATTGGATCCTGTTCCATTGAGACCATAGCTTCCAACTGCCGGTATACGAGTTTATATTTTTCTTCCATAATTCAAAGATAGCAACTAATTAATTATCGGAGATATTTTGGGATATTTCTTACATTTGTTTTATGAAAAAAAATCTACAAGCAATATGGTTTGCCGGAGGCTGTTTCTGGGGTCTTGAAAAATATTTCAAGTTGATTCGGGGCGTAGTTGATACGGAAGTGGGATATATCAACGGAAAGACCCCCAATCCGACCTATGAAGAAGTATATACCGATACCACCGGATATATGGAGTGTGTCAAGGTGATATATGATACAGATATTCTGGATTTGGAAGATCTCGTAAGATTTTTCTTTAAGGCAATAGATCCCACACGTAGCGACGGTCAGGCCGGAGATATCGGCACACGATACAAAAGCGGAATTTTCTACCATTCGGGTTACAACTCAAATGCTGCCGTTGCACAAAAGGTACATGATGAAGTGAGTAAAGAGTATTCGGTTCCGATATATGTCGAAATCGGCCCTGTCATAAGTTATTATCCGGCTGAAAAATATCATCAGAACTACCTCGACAAAAATCCCGGCGGCTACTGCCACATAAGACCTCAGCTCTACGAATTTGCCAAGAAGGCAAATAAAAAATAGAGGCACCGACTTTAACTGTTGATCATAACCATAAATATAAATGCCTGATGCAATTCACCAGGCATTCATTTGTTTAAGCTCAGTATATTGAGTCTCTTTCCTAAATTATTTGAGATACTCCTCAGCGAGAGCAACCCACATAGATGCCCCTATGGGCAATATATCTGTATCAAATACATATTTGGGATGGTGTACCATGAAAGTATCTCCATTGCCAATCATGATGTAGCTGCCAGGTTTCTGTTGTAGCATAAATGCAAAGTCTTCGCTACTCATCAACGGCTTGCAGGGATAGACGACATTCTCTTCGCCGAAGTACTTCTTCGCCACATCTGCGGCAAACTTAGTCTCCTCCGGACTATTTACCAATACGGCTCCGGGTTGCCCCTCTTTGATATTGTAAGTACAACCGTAGCATTCTGCCTGAGCAGCTGTTATCTTCCGGATCCTATCGAGTACTTTTACGCGGGTTTCGGCTTGCATATTTCTCATCGAGAGTCGGAGAATTGCACTATTGGCTATAACATTACCCTCATTGCCGGCCAGGAAAGCACCGATGGTCACTACGCCATTGTCCCAGGGAGATATATTGCGAGAAATGATAGTCTGAAGCGCCATAACGAGTGAGGCTCCTGCCACCACCGGGTCTATACTTAACTCAGGCATGGATCCGTGAGAACCTTTGCCGGTGAGTTCGATTTCCCAGTTGTCCACTGCCGACATCGTCTCTCCGTCATGAAAGTGGAGCACACCTTTAGGGAGACCGGGGATATTGTGCATCGCATAGAGACGATCTATCTGAAATTTTTCAAATAATCCATCTGCTATCATCGCAGGGCCGCCCTGCATGTTCTCCTCCGAAGGCTGGAAAATGAAATGAACAGTGCCATTGAACCGGCGCGTATTAGCTAAGTATTTAGCCCCTCCCAATGCCATTGCTGAGTGCCCATCGTGTCCACATAGGTGAGATATCCCATCATATCGACTCTTGTAGGATAGGTTATTGTCTTCCTGAACACGGATCGCATCCATATCTGCGCGGAAGCCGATACTCTTATGGCCCTCACCATTCTGCAAACGTCCGACCACACCATAGATACCATCCTTGCCGATCTTTTCGTGCACCTCGTAGCCCATTTGGACCAACTCTTTAGCTATGTATCGTGCAGTTTCATGCTCTTTAGTGGAAACTTCGGGATGGGAGTGTATATATTCCATCCATCGTTTCATATCGGAGTGCAATGCATTTACTCCTTCTATGGGTTTTGCCTTCATATATCTACGCCTCCTTTGTTTTACCCGAAACGGTGAATCTGATTACAAGGATAGCGATGACAATCATAATAAAGTTGAAGAGCAGTGCTATCATGGCACCATGTCTGAAATCAAGATTGTCCTGACGTCCTATAAAGAGTGTATCCAGAGCTGTGAAAGGTCTGCCGTTGACTATGATACCGGAATAAATGGCGGTGGAAATCGCAATTCCAAAACCATTACCGAGGGAAGATGCCATCTTGTAAATACCTGAACCCGCTGCAGTCTGACTAAGCGGTAGATTGGAGAGCGCAGCATCTGTCGAGGGAGTTGCATAGAATGCAAGCCCCAGACCAAAGAAGATGTAACCAATCGCCATCAATACCATATAGGTACTCGTCATAATGTTGGTCGGCAGCATACATGCAATCGAGAGAAGGAGGATTAAACAGCCCCAGATCATCGGTTTGCGCGGACCATACTTACGTAGCAGTCGCTCACCCACTCGAATAAAGAGCAGGATCACAACTCCGTATCCCAGTGTCAGGTAGCCGGTGGTATCCGCACTGATTCCTCCACCTTGCTGCATCAGCATCAAAGTGACGATCAGTACTCCGGAGGTACTATTAAGAATCAAATTGGAGACCGTCGCACCGGTGAAGGTCTTATTACGGAAAAGGCTGAAATCGATGAACGGACTCTCTTTTTTCTTCAACTCAAAAATAATGAACAGGATCAGGAAGACAATGGAGATACCGGCCAAAATCAGTGACTTAGTGCTACCCCATCCCCATTCCGAGCCTTTACTGACAAAGAGTTGTAGCGCAACGATAAAGAACATAAAAAGCAGCATTCCGAGATAGTCAAACCGAGTTTTGCCTTTTTGTTCCGCTTTGCTTTCGGGGAGATCACGTATAAGGAAGAGACCGAGAACGGAGAGCACACAAGATACTATAAATATCCATCTCCATCCGAGATTATCAGCCATTGCTCCACCTACAAGAGCCGCAAAGCTGGTACCACCCCATGTTCCCATACTCCACAGGCTGACTGCCCTCTGCCTTCCCTTCTCATCCCAGTATTCTCTGAGCAAAGAAAGCGTAGCAGGCATAATACATGCTGCGGAGAGTCCTTGAAGAATACGACCGGTAAGCAGAACCGGAAATGTAAGGCCACTTTTACCCGGCACAATTGCTATCAACGCTGCTCCGACAATGGCAAAGATAAAACCTAGACGTGTAATCTTAACCCTGCCGATTTTGTCAGCCAGACCTCCGAATACGACTACGGTCATACCTGAGAAAAGTGCAGTAATAGAGACCGCAAGGTTGAGGGAAGAATTCGGGAGACCGAGATCCTGGTTCATGACCACATTGACATTGAGGATGGTCATGCCGAAGAGCCAGAAAGAGAGCAGACCGAGAATAAATCCGAAAAGGACTCTGTCGTTCCCTCTGTAGGCCTTTGCACTTAAACTATTAGATTGAGTTGCCATAATCTTAAATAATTAGGTTTAGATTAGAGAATAAATTATTGTATTAATCAAATAACATTTTCACTGTTGATTGATTATAATAGTTCTAATGTATTTGGATACAAAGGTAAACTTTTATAGGACTTACAAGCAAAAGAATAGAAAATATTTTGCCAATAAAATATAAATTCATTGGGTTTCAATTGTTTATAACAGAGAAACCGGAATATTATAAGAATAAAGGATATTATCCCTTATTATCTATTATTTAATTGATTATCTGAAGATTAGCTTAAAAATTGTGCCTGCGCTGTCGCTCTTTACCAGATTAATGCTGCCGTTGTGCAGCCTCATTA
>DFOK01000041.1 GCA_002376715.1 Bacteroidales bacterium UBA3543
AAGAATAACAATAAATGAAGACTGAAATTATGTTTAAAAATATTAAAGCATTTGTATTTGATGTCGATGGAGTATTTACTGACGGATCTGTGCTCGCGATGCCGGACGGAGACCTTCTTCGTACATTTAACGCAAAGGATTGTTTTGCAGTCAGAATGGCGGTTGACAATGGTTATCCCGTAGCAATAGTTACAGGAGGCTGTTCTCAGAGCATTATGCATAGAGCTGCTTCACTCGGTGTGAAAGCCAGGGATCTCTATCAGTTGTCGAGAGACAAACGTCCCGATTTTTTGAGATTTTGCTCCGATTATGACCTGCAACCCTCTGAAGTGGTATTTGTAGGAGACGATATCCCGGATATACCGGCTCTTCGAGAGGCGGGCCTCGCAGTCTGTCCCTCCGATGCAGTAACTGAAGTAAAAGAGGCCTGTAACTATATTTCTCCCTTTCAGGGAGGCCGCGGCTGTATTCGCGATATTGTTGAAAAGGTACTTAAAATGCAGGGTAAATGGCATTTTGACCCTACTGCGCCTGTGAGTGCCAATTATCCCGATCACATAACACAGTTATCGAAGAAAACCGGAAGAAATGTTTGAAGGATATAGATTCATACTTGCTTCAAAGTCTCCCCGCCGGCATGAACTTCTAGCCGGATTGGATATCAAATTCAAAGTGGAAACAGGCCCCGAGGCACCGGAGGCATTCAACGGAGATATTCCCCATTCACAAGTTCCCGAATATCTTGCAAAACATAAGTCACTTGCATTCCACAGGCCTCTCGAGGCCGATGAAGTGCTCATAACTGCCGATACGCTGGTTTTTGGCCAAAAGGATAAATTGGCTCCGGGAATGCTTTCGGAGGAGACACTCCAAAAATGCGTAATCCTTGGAAAACCGATTGACCGGGAGGATGCGGTCAGGATACTCTCACTCTTGTCGGACAACACTCACTATGTGCTGACGGGAGTCGTAATTCGCACTATCGACGAGATGCGCTCTTTTACAGCAACCACCGAAGTTACCTTTAAGAAATTATCTCTTGAAGAAATTTCCTATTACATAGATAACTATGCCCCCTACGACAAGGCGGGTGCATATGGTGTACAGGAGTGGATTGGTCATATAGGCATCACTTCCATTAGCGGTTCCTACTACAATGTAATGGGACTGCCCGTGCAGTCTCTTTACACTGCACTCTGTAAGCTGTTGGCACACAATTAGGGATAATTTGCCGAAATTGTTTATTTTTGCAGTTTAAACAATTGACAACACAAAGCAAGATACTTAGATAGATGGAACTCCCCAACAAATACGACCCTTCCCTGACCGAAGACAAGTGGTATTCCTACTGGCTCGAGAATGGATTTTTCCACTCGGAACCTGATGAACGTGAACCATATACCATAGTGATCCCGCCGCCTAACGTGACCGGTGTGCTTCATATGGGACATATGCTCAACAATACGCTTCAGGATGTACTGGTGCGCCGTGCCAGAATGACCGGCTACAATGCCTGCTGGGTACCCGGCACCGACCACGCCTCCATTGCCACCGAAGCAAAGGTGGTGGAGAAGCTCAAATCCGAGGGTATAGAGAAGTCGGATCTGACACGTGAGGAGTTTCTTAAACATGCCTGGGAGTGGAGAGAAAAACATGGTGGCATCATACTCGAGCAGCTCAAAAAACTAGGTGCATCCTGTGACTGGAAACGTACCAGATTTACAATGGACCCCGATCTGAGTGATGCCGTAATCAATACATTTGTCCATTTTTATAAAGAAGGACTCATTTATCGCGGAGTGCGTATGGTCAATTGGGATCCTGAGGGACTTACCGCCGTGAGTGATGAAGAGGTAATTCATAAGGAGACTGACTCCAAGTTCTATTACTTAAAATATAAGATCGCCGGCGATGTGGCTGAAGGAGAATGTGATCATGTCACCATCGCTACGACTCGTCCGGAAACCATTATGGCCGACGTAGCCGTCTGCGTCAATCCTGCAGACGAAAGATATGTACATCTTCGCGGTAAATATGTCATCATCCCTCTTATAAATAAAGAGATTCCCATAATAGAGGACGAGTATGTGACAATGGACCTGGGTACCGGATGTCTCAAAATCACTCCTGCCCATGACATCAACGACTATGAAATAGGGTTGCGCCACAAACTTCCGGTAATCGACATTATAAACGATGACGGAACACTCAACGAAAAGGCTCAGATCCTTATTGGAGAAGATAGATTTGTTGCCCGCAAAAAGATAGTGAAAATGCTCTCAGAGGCAGGACTTCTTGAAAAGGTGGAGGATTACAAGTCGCAGGTCGGCCATTCTGAGCGTACGGATGCGGTTATCGAACCTAAACTCTCCATGCAATGGTTTCTTAAGATGGAAGATCTTGCAAAAGATGCATTGCAAGTAGTGGAAGATGATTCAGTAAGGCTCATACCCGATAAGTTCAAGAACACATACCGTCACTGGATGGAGAATGTCCGTGATTGGTGTATTTCACGCCAGTTGTGGTGGGGACAGCAGATTCCTGCTTATTATCTTCCCAATGGGGAATGTGTAGTAGAATCCACATTTGAAAAGGCTTTCGACGCTGCCCGGCGGATTGATCCTTCCTTAAAGGCGGAAGATCTGGTTCAGGACGATGATGTACTCGACACCTGGTTCTCCTCCTGGCTCTGGCCGATATCGGTATTTGACCCTGCAAAACCCGGTTTTCCTGACAAAGCGCCCAATGCAGATCTCGCATATTACTATCCTACGAATGATCTTGTAACAGCCCCCGAAATTCTCTTTTTCTGGGTTGCGAGGATGATTATGGCAGGGGAGGAGTTCTGCCAGGATATACCTTTCCGCAATGTATATCTGACCGGTATAGTACGTGACAAACAGGGTCGCAAGATGTCAAAACAGTTTGGTAACTCTCCTGATCCCATCAAATTGATGAAGGAGTATGGAGCGGACGGCGTGCGCCTGGGAATGCTCCTCTGCACATCTGCCGGCAATGACATACTTTTTGACGAAAGTCAGGTAGAGCAAGGCCGCAATTTCAGCAATAAGATCTGGAATGCCTATCGTCTGGTCAAGGGCTGGAAGGTAAGTGATACTATGGCTCAAAGCGATGTCAATCGACTTGCCGTCTCCTGGTTTGCATCAAAACTTGACAAGGCCATTGAAAGTATAGATGAAGATTTTGCAAAATTCCGCATCTCAGATGCAGTTATGACTATCTACAAACTCTTCTGGGATGATTTCTGCTCCTGGTACCTGGAGATCATCAAGCCTTCATTCATAGATGGTGTGCAGGAGCGCATTGACAAGGCTACTTTTGATGCTACCATCTCCTATTTCGACTCACTTCTCAAGATACTGCATCCTGTCATGCCTTTCATTACCGAGGAACTCTGGCAGAATATTGAGGAACGTAAAAAAGGTGAGACCATCATGCTCCAGCAGATGCCTTTTTCCACCGGTCATGATGCGGCCCTTATTACAGCTTTTGATAAGGCAATCGAGACGGTTGTTTCAATCAGGGCGCTCAGACAGTTAAAAGCTATTTCTCCTAAAGAGCCCCTTGCAGTGCAGGTAAAGAGTACTTACTACCCGGCGATAATCACTCCTGTAATTTCCAAGATGGCAAATGTGCCTAATTTACAGATTGTGGAGCAGTTTGACACTACATTGGCAGGACAATCCTTTATGGTGGGCACTATCGAGTATTTTGTGCCCCTGGAAGGTATGATCGATATGGATGAAGAGATTGCAAAGATCGAAGCCGAAATCAAACGTTACGAAGGCTTTATAAAAGGAGTGAATGCCAAACTTGGTAATGCTGCATTTGTGGCAAATGCTCCGGAAAAGGTTGTAGCGCTTGAGCGTAAAAAATTATTAGATGCGACCACCAAAATAGAAACACTTCGGGCGCGCCTGGCAACACTGAAATAGTAATATAGATTAATATAATACCACACAAAATGAGAAATTTGTTATTATTCGGATCATTCGGCTGGCAGGAAATTCTGATCATCGCCTTTATCGTACTGCTTATTTGGGGTGGCAAGAAGATTCCCGAACTTATGAAAGGCCTTGGAAAGGGCGTCCGTAGTTTCAAGGAGGGCATGAAGGAAGTGGAAAATGAGGTGAAGGGAATGGATGATGAACCCAAGAATGGCGATAAGGAGAAGAAATAACCCTTCCACACCGCTCTTCTGATGGGAAACAGCAATATGTCCTTTTGGGAGCATCTCGATGAGTTGCGGAAAGTACTTTTTCGTTCAGTCGCAGTGCTTGTGGTGCTGATGATCGTCGCCTTCTTTTTCAAGGAGACGATTTTCGGTAACATCATATTTGCGCCCCTGACATCTGATTTCTGTCTCTATCGATGGTTGGATGCCCTGCTTGTCCTTATGGGCTCGGAGCCGATAGGGGAGTTTTCGATCGACCTTATCAATATAGAGATGGCGGCTCAGTTTTTTACTCATGTCAGGATATCTCTTTATGTGGCATTGATAGTAGCGATGCCCTTTATTTTTTACCAAATATGGACATTTGTGCGCCCGGCGCTCTATGAAAATGAAAAGAGGGTTATAAGGCGTGCGTTTGGATTTGCGGGGATTCTGTTTTATGTTGGGATTGCGGTAGGCTATCTTATGGTGTTTCCGCTTACTGTAAGGTTTTTGGGTACATATCAGGTATCGCCTGATGTTCCCAATCAGATATCCCTCAATTCCTATATCGGGATGTTTGTCTCGTTGATCCTGATTATGGGAGTCGTTTTTGAAATGCCGGCACTTGCGGCAGTACTTTCCAAACTTGGAATCATAACAAAAGAGTTTCTTAAAAAATATCGTAAACATGCCTTGGTGATACTTCTCATTCTTGCGGCTCTTATAACTCCTTCCGGAGATGCAGTGACGATGTTATTTGTAGCGATTCCACTCTATTTTCTTTATGAGGTGAGTATTCTGGTCTGCAGGTCGGGCAAAACTGAAGAAGATGAGGTTGCGGCTGATGCCACGGGAGGTGAGGAGTGATATCGATCAATGATCTAACCGTTTCATTTGGAGGATTTACCCTCCTGGACAGTATCAATTTTCACATAAGTGAGAAAGAGAAAGTGGGTCTTGTCGGCAAAAATGGAGCAGGTAAATCTACCATTCTCAAACTCATAATGGGCCTCCAGTCGCCCACTTCGGGCAAAGTCACGATGCCCTCTGACCGGAAAGTGGGTTATCTTCCCCAGATAATGAAGCATTCCCGTGGCAATAGCGTCATCGATGAGGCTATGACGGCATTTGCTGAGCATAATGAGCTCAACATACGAATGGACCGGATATCACACGAGCTGGCAAACCGCACAGACTACGAATCGGATGAGTACCACAAACTTATAGTAGAACTAAACGAAATCGGCGATCGACTACGGATTTATCCGCTCGACTCCCCCCGTGTGCAGGCAGAGAAAACCCTTCTTGGACTGGGTTTTCGCAAAGGCGAACTTGACAGAATGACAAACACCTTCAGCCACGGCTGGAATATGCGAATTGAACTGGCAAAAATTCTTCTTCGCAATCCTGATATACTCTTGTTGGATGAGCCAACCAACCATCTCGATATAGAATCCATCCAGTGGCTCGAAGAGTATCTCAAGAGCTTCCCGGGAGCATTGGTGCTGATATCTCACGATCGCAGGTTCCTCGACAATTGCACTAACCGTACAGTTGAGGTGATGATGGGCAAAATCCACGATTATAAAGTGCCGTATTCTCAATTTGTGGAGTTACGAAAGGAGAGAATTGCTCAGCAGCGTGCTGCTTACGACAATCAGCAGCGCATGATTGAGAAGACTGAGGAGTTTATTGAAAAATTTCGGTATAAGCCCACTAAAAGCAATCAGGTGCAGTCAAGAATCAAGCAGTTGGAAAAACTCGAACGTATAGAGATAGATGAGGAGGATTTGAGTACAATTACCGTCCGGTTTCCCTCTGCACCGCGCTCGGGAGATGTAGTGTTTTCCGTCAAAGATGCAACAATCGGCTATTCAAAGCCCAAGAAGAAGATAGTCTTGAGCGGAGCCAATATCACCATCAGAAGAGGGGAAAAGGTGGCTTTTGTGGGGCGCAACGGCGAAGGTAAGACCACCGTCATGCGTCTGCTTACCGGAGAACTTGCTCCATTCGAAGGTGAGGCGGTGGTCGGATACAATGTTAAGACCGGCTACTTTGCACAGAACCAGGAGGATTTATTGGATAAAAAAGATACGGTGTATGAAACTCTGGACAAGATTGCGGTGGGAGATGTAAGAACCAGGCTAAGGGATATACTTGGCGCTTTCCTCTTCAGAGGTGAAGATATAGATAAGAAGGTGGCAGTACTCAGCGGCGGTGAACGCTCACGACTGGCCATGGCAAAGCTGATCTTGCACCCCTACAATCTGCTGGCGCTTGACGAGCCGACCAACCACATGGACCTCCGTTCAAAGGATGTGCTGAAACAGGCGCTGCAAAAATATGACGGCACGCTGATCATAGTTTCGCACGACAGAGATTTCCTGGATGGGCTGGTTGAGAAAATATATGAGTTTGCCGATGGGCAGGTGAAGGAGCACCTCGGTGGAGTGGATGATTTCCTTTACCGCAAGAAAATAAGTTCGCTAAGGGAAATAGAGGTAAAGCAACAGCCAACACCTCAGGTAGCTTCTGCGCCCGTGAAGGGAAAATCCTCCAATTATGAGGAACAGAAATACCTCTCGAAAGAGGAACGTAGAATAAAAAATCGCCGACAACGGCTGGAAAATGAAATATCATCTCTGGAAGAAGAGATCTCTGCAGTAGAGACAATTTTGGCATCGCCCTCTCCTGAAGATGATATAGTGGAAATCACACACAAATATCAGGAGCTCCAACTCAATCTCGAGAGCAAAATGGATGAATGGGCATCCCTTACAATAGACTGACACAATGGAAGAAAAGAAACAACACTATCTCTTCGGTATGCACCCAGTGCACGAAGCAATCAAGACAGGCAGAAAGTTTGAAAAAATTCTATTCAAGCAGGGGCTTGAAGGGGATAATTTCAGGGCACTCTTTGATCTGGTTAAACAGAAAGAGATTCCTTTCCAGTTCGTACCCGGAGAAAAGATGAATAAAATATATCGCGGTTCACATCAGGGCGTAATAGGCTATATCTCTCAAATAGACTATCTGCCATTCGAAGATGTTGTCGAAAAGGCACTTGCGGAGTCTCCAAATCCTATTTTTCTCATGCTTGACGGTGTGAGTGACGTACGCAATTTCGGTGCAATAGTCAGAAGTGCGGAGTGTGCCGGAGTAAGCGGAGTCATACTTCCCGCCAAAGGAGGGGCTGCCATCAATGCCGACGCAATAAAAACCTCAGCCGGAGCACTCTTAAGGGTGCCTGTCAGCAGGGTTCCCAATCTGCGTATTCCGCTATATTATATGATTGATGCCGGTTTTCAAGTTGTAGGCGCAACGGAAAAGGTCGGCGGTTCAATCTACGAAGTAGATTTCACTCAGCCGACCATAATCGTCATGGGTTCTGAAGGTAAGGGTATTTCCGATTCGGTACTCTCGCTTTGCAATGTTAAGGCAGCGATTCCTATGTCAGGTCAGATCGGTTCCCTAAATGTATCCGTGGCTACTGCCATAGTGCTTTTTGAAGCAGTGAGGCAGAGGATGCCTAAAATCTAGTCAATACGACGGAGACTGGAGCCGCGGCTAATCTCGGATGTGATGCTTATAGACTTGTCTGTCTTGTAGGTGCAGGAAGAGGCTCCGGAACACTCCACATCAAGACGTCTTGTCACATATATACTTGCTTTAGCAGTACCTGAAAGGTCGATTTCTGCATCTTTGGTCTTCATATCTTCAGCCACGATAGAACTGACACCGCTACCCTCGAGAGAAACTTCGTCAGCGCTACCGGAAAGGAGTGCCTTTGAGGCTCCGCTACACTCGAGATCAACCTTTTCGAATTCTCCATTCACCTCAGCTTTTGATGCGCCGGAAATCTCAATGTCAAGTTCGTCTGCCGTAATATTGCCATAAAATTTGCTTGCGCCGGATACCTTGATGTCGGCCTCGATAAAGTCACCTTTGAGATCTCTTACAGTGGATGCCCCGCTAATTGAAATCTGAGTCTCTTTTGCCACCATATTCAATCCATAGACTAAACTGGCACCGCTGAGTTTCATCACAAATCTATTCTTTCCGCAGTCAAATTGATCATTGGTGTGGAATTTGGATGCTCCTGAAAGTGTGAGCCTGGTGAGTACCGGCATTGTGATCGTCGCTCTGGCAATTTTGTTTTCGTTCCTTAAAACTCTTCTACTGGGGTTGTCCAGACCTATTGTAAGAGTTCCCTTGGCATTCTGAACAAAAAGATATTTATCAAGATCATCACTGATCGTAACAACAATGGAGTAGGTGTTGCCACGTATGACCTCCACGTCAAACCAATGGGAGATGTCCAGACTTTCAAAACCTTGATAGTCGAAAGTTTGTACTTTTTGGGCGTTGCTTGTGAGCATAAAGCCCAGAATTGCTGCAAATGTTAGGATAATACGTTTCATTTCAGTTGTTTTTTATTGTTCTAATTATTTTGATTGTTCCTATTATATTATAAGTAACGGATACGTCGGTGTGTAAGCGATGCCACATATTTCCTGAGTTCGATTACGCTTTCTACCCTCCGGTTGTAATATTCCTTGAGTACTTCGGCTTTTTCTTGCTCGCTCATCTCATCAGGAAGCACTTCCATAAGGGGAATGTACTCGGAGGTGATGCTTTCCAGAGTGTTGAAATGTTCACTTACTCCGTTATCGGGAGCATAAGCCGTCAGTGATGACAGATGCTCATAACTCTCTCTTACCACATCCATATAGGCATTGTAGATATCCTGCGGATCTTCCATAACTGCCACGGTCTTAGAGAAGCTCACACTCTTTACGCTCATAGTCTTGATAAGCAGATTGGCTCCAAAAATCATCATTATCGATGCTGCAACAGGGAAGAGCACCGCCTTCCAGAATACTCGTTTGCGTCGTGTATTCCTGCGGAATTCAATCCTTTTAGCGGGATTGGCTTTCTCTAAAAACCTCTCGAAATGGCCCTCTGCAGGCTCCATGTCGTCAAGCATTTTCCTTATGTTCTCCAATTCTTTCATTTTTCCAATATTTTTAAAAGCATTGCCTTTCCTCTACTAACCTGGGAGCGTATCGTTACCTCTTTCTGCCCCGTTATTTGGGATATCTCCTGATAATCCATTCCCTCAAAAAGAGAGAGAGTCAAAACCAACCGATAGGGATCTTTCATTGTTTCAAGTGCCTCTTTAACCCGTTTTACCTCTTCCTTTGTGGAAATTGCCACTTCAGCACTCTCTTTTGCGGAAAGACTTTCAGGTTCTTCATAACTCTCTTTGAAAATCTGTTCCCTTTTGATGACCCTCAATCTGTCAATGGACCTTCTGATACAGGTGCGAATGAGCCAGGCAGATATTTGAGCAGGTTCCTTAGGTGGATTCTCCATCTCTAAAAATCTTAATAGCGTATCATGCATTATCTCTTCAGCATCGGCACCATTGCCTACTATCCTGTAACTCGCATTGAAAAGTCGCCTGTAGTGAGTGTCGTAAAACTTTTTGATCTCTTTCTGTGTCATCACTCTCTTTTCTATC
>DFOK01000016.1 GCA_002376715.1 Bacteroidales bacterium UBA3543
ATTTTCAGCCGAAATGAGCAGTTCCACCTGATCCTGACCTCTGCCACAGAAAACGCAATGTCCCTGTATCGGTATACCGTCTTTTTTCTTTGCCATGCTATTATTTAATTTTTAATCAAAACTCCACACTTCCCCGCACCCTGTACCCCGTACCCCGTAACTCTATCATTTCTTCTTATTCCGTGATACAATCTCATCCACCATTCCATAGTCGAGTGCCTCTTGAGAGGTCATCCAGAAATCCCTATCGGCATCCTTAGTAATCCGGTCAAGTGGCTTGCCGGTGTGATAAGCAAGAATGTCATATAGTTCGCCCTTGAGTTTTAAAATCTCGCGTGCAGTTATTTCAATGTCGGAGGCCGCTCCTTCCGCGCCACCGAGAGGCTGGTGAATCATCACCCTCGAGTGCCGGAGAATGGAGCGTTTACCTTTAGTACCGCTCGCCAGCAGAATGGCAGCCATCGAGGCGGCCACACCGGTACAGATGGTGGCGACATCCGATTCTATGGTCTGAATTGTATCATAGATACCCAGACCGGCATAGACTCCCCCGCCAGGAGAATTTATATAGAGCATTATATCAGAATCCGATCCGGTTGAGTCGAGAAACAGGAGTTGTGCCTGGATGATGTTTGCCACGTCCGGGTCGATTGCACATCCAAGGAAAATAATCCTATCCATCATAAGACGGGAGAAAACATCCATCTGAGCCACATTGAGTTGACGCTCTTCTATAATCATTGGGTTGACATATCCGGCATAAATGGAGTTGATCCGGTGGTAGGTCATTGAGCTGATACCGCAGTGTCTGACTGCAAATTTTTCAAATTCTGATGCCATAATAAATCTCTTACGGGTATGTTATTTAGTAAGCTCGTGGAGCTTTTCAATGGTGATTTTCTTCTTGTCGAGAGTTACAACACCTCTTATCCAGTTGAGTGTCAGATCATCCTCAACCCTTTCGAAGATGCGGCTTGCCTGCTGCTTATCCGAGAGCATTCTGTCTGCAAATGACTCGAGATGTTCCTCAGGAACTTCATTCATGCCGTACATGGCAAACTGGTATGCCGCCATAGCCTTTGCCTCTTTCATTATATCCTCTTTCGTCACCTTTATTCCCTGATCTCTCATAATGGTGCCACGGATAAGATTCCAACGGAAATCCTTTGCAAATAGGTCATATTCTGCCTCGATCTGCTCCATTGTAAACTTTCCTTCGTTTGTAGTGTGAAGATATCTCTTCATAAAAGCATCGGGAAGAGAGATATTCGCCTTGGTAATCAGGTATTCCTTGCAGTCAATCATAAAGCGGTAGTCTGCCTCCTGTGTATATTCCTTTAAAAGTTGCTCTTTTATCCTGGCGTCAAACTCTTCTTCGCTTTTCACATTGCCTTCACCAAAGATTTTGTCAAAAGTCTCCTGACTGACAGTTGCATCCACAAAGCTTTTCACCTCTTTTACGGTAAGTTTCCATATAGGGTCCATTTCCACCAGCTCTGATTTGTTCATTTTGAGCATAGCTGCTCTGTCACTCTCATTTTCAAAAACCTCATTAACATTTACATCCATTGCGGAACCCGCTTTCAAGCCCACAAAAGAAGCTTTCTGTTTCTCATCCTTGATACTTCTCAAAGCCACGTATGCACCTTCAACTCTGTTTTCACCCTGCTCAAAATCGGCTATTATGAAATCATCTTTTTTAGCGGCTTCTACTGTGCTAAGTTCTCCATATTGCTTAAGTATTTGACTCTTACGCTCCTTTACAGCCTTAGCTGTCGCCGTCACGGTATAATAGGGAATCTTGTCCTCGGCATTAATCTCCATTTTTACTTCGGGGGCAATGGCCATATCGAAATCAAACCTGTAGGATCCCTCTTCGAGTGTTGTGCTCTCTACATTCTCTGAAGGAAGTGGCTCACCCAGGATATTGAGTTTGTTGTCCTCGATATATTTGTTGAGTTGCTCGCCGACTATGGTATTGAGCACATCGGCTAACGCACTCTCTCCATAATACTTTTCTACGAGAGCCATAGGGGCCATACCCTTGCGGAATCCTTTGAAGTCTGCCTGACGGCGATAATTATTGAGTTTTTTCTTTAATGCTTCTGCGTAATCCTCTTTTACAAGTTCGATAGTGAGGCTGAGATTAAGATCGTCAATTCTGTTTTCTGAAATATTCATGCTAAATTAATTATATATATTCACAATCAGGCGTGCAAAGTTAGTAATTTTTAACTATTTTTGTGTTTTATGACTAAAAATTAAGTGATTATGGATAAATATATTGAACAAAACAAAGAACGCTTCTTCAACGAACTCTTCGAAATATTGAGAATTCCCTCAATCAGTTCGTCGCAAGCACATGGACCGGATATGCAGAGATGTGCTGAAAAACTGGTTTCCCAACTTTTCGAAGCCGGTGCTGACAAAGCAAAGGTCTATCCTACCGAAGGCCATCCTGTAGTATATGCTGAAAAAATGATTGACCCTGCCAGACCTACGGTACTCATCTATGGTCACTACGATGTGCAACCGGTGGATCCGTTGGAGCTCTGGCACACACCGCCCTTTGAGCCGGAAATCCGCGACGGAGCCATATATGCGCGCGGCGCAAATGATGACAAAGGACAATCCTTCATGCATATCAAGGCTTTCGAATATCTGGTAAGAGAGGGCAAACTCCGCCATAATATCAAATTTTTACTTGAAGGAGAAGAGGAAATCGGTTCGCCTTCTCTAGGTAAATGGGTTCGTGATCACAAGAAGATGCTCGCATGCGATATAATCCTTGTTTCCGACACCACAATGATCTCGGAAAAGGTACCTTCCATCAACTGTGGAATGAGAGGCCTCGCCTACTTACAGGTGGAGGTAAAGGGACCCGACAAGGATCTTCACTCGGGGCATTACGGTGGTGCGGTAGTTAACC
This sequence comes from Bacteroidales bacterium UBA3543, assembly GCA_002376715.1. Lineage (GTDB taxonomy): Bacteria > Bacteroidota > Bacteroidia > Bacteroidales > UBA932 > Cacconaster. Next base: position 2,930 of record DFOK01000016.1, read on the forward strand.
CTATCAATGCACTCTGTTCAATGATAGATTCGCTCATAGATGAAAATGGACGTATCACTGTTAAGGGATTCTATGATGATGTGGTTAACCTCAGCCGCAAGGATCGTCAACTGCTCGGCAAAGCCCCTTTCGACAAAAAAGAATATATGGATTCGATAGGTGTAAATGCACTTAGAGGCGAGAAGGGATATACTACTCTCGAGCGTACCGGTATCAGGCCCTGTCTCGACGTCAATGGCATCTGGGGAGGATTCATAGGTGAAGGTGCGAAAACCGTAATACCTTCCGTGGCTTACGCAAAAATATCTATGAGGCTCGTGCCAAATCAGAAGTCCGATAAGATATCAAAACTCTTTGCCAAGCACTTCAAATCAATTGCTCCCAAGGGAGTGACCGTAAAGGTTGAAGAGCATCACGGTGGTAACGGATTCCTCATTCCCATCTCCTCCGATGCTTATGCTGCGGCATCCAAAGCTATAGCTGAAGTTTACGGGATCGAGCCGGTGCCCAGCCGCGGCGGTGGCAGCATCGCAATCCTGGCCGAGATGCAGCAGGCTCTCAAGGCTGATCCCCTGCTGATGGGATTCGGACTTGAACGTGACACCATCCACTCTCCTAATGAGAGTTTTCTCCTTTCTCAATTTTTCAAAGGAATGCGTTCGATAGCTCTTTTCTACGAATACTTCAGATAGTTTATGACCTATTTACAACTCAGTGACGAGATACGACGCAAAGGCAGTTTCCTTTGCGTCGGCCTCGATACCGACATCAAGCTTATTCCTGAGCACTTGCAAAAGTGTGAGTATCCACTTTTTGAATTCAACAAGGCAATCATTGAGGCCACTGCTCCCTACGCAGTAGCATTCAAGCCAAATACAGCATTCTACGAGGCATTGGGAGTAAGAGGATGGAAGCAACTGGAAATGACTGTCAGTTATATCAAAGAGCATTATCCGGAAGCTCTGGTGATTGCGGATGCTAAGAGAGGCGATATCGGCAATACTGCCGACATGTATGCCCGTTGCTTTTTTGAAAATATGGATTGTGATGCGGTGACGCTGGCTCCCTATATGGGAGAGGACTCCGTTCGGCCATTCCTCGATTATGAGGGAAAATGGTCAGTGATTCTGGCCTTGACATCCAACCGTTCGGCAGAGGATTTCGAAACTCTCGCCCTGGCCGGGGAAAAATCTGAACAACTCTTTGAAAAGGTGCTTCGTACCGCCTCTACTTGGGGTTCCAAGGAAAACACCATGTTTGTGGTAGGCGCTACGCGTCCCGAGAAACTAACCGAAATACGTGCTATTTGTCCGGACCATTTTTTGCTTGTACCTGGAGTAGGCGCGCAAGGAGGTAGTGTGGAAGAGGTGGCCCGCTATGGTCTCAATGACTATTGCGGATTGCTGGTCAACTCCTCGCGCAGCATCATCTATGCCTCAGGAGGAGAAGATTTTGCGCAGCGTGCTGCTGAAGAGGCTGCAAAACTGGCATCTAAAATGGCTTTACTGCTTTGATTTGCGACGGCGAATCCAGACTATGATAACTCCTGCCGTAAAGGGCAGAAAAAGATAAGCGGCAACCAGACCGATAATATCCCCGTAGCGGGCGAATGGTGTCAGGTTGTCGTTTGTATTTATATTTCCACGGAATGAGGTCTCCTCCCACCATCCGGTGCGGACCATCACATCTCCCCTACGGTTGATGATACCTGAAATACCGGTATTTGCCGCATGTACTACGTCGCGGCGCAGCTCAATGGCTCTAAGAGCAGCATATCTGAAGTGCTGCCGATAACCGGGGGTATCTCCCCACCAACCGTCATTGGTCATCACTGCCATAAATGTAGCCCCTTTTACCGCAGCCATGCGGGAAAAATTTCCATATACAGATTCATAGCATATCATAGGACCCACCTTATTACCGTCATTTCCCTCGAGAGCATCCATCTCATCCTGGGTACCATAACTGCCGCTCGAGCCGCCAAACACGGAGATCATATTAGTAAGAAATGGAAAATAGCGTTCATAGGGGATAATCTCTACACCTGGTACAAGCTTAGACTTATGATAATAGGAGTACACATCGCCGGCATCCATCAGGACTGCTGAGTTATAAACATCATACCATACGCTGCCGCTCTTTCGAGCACTATGCGACGGACGGGAGAGCGTAGCATAGAGTTGGTGTGAAAAGATGCCCACCAACAAGTTGGTATTAGGATAATCCTGCATAAATTCTTGGTACCTTACAAAAGAATGGTGGGCGGTAGGCCGGTCAAGATCCATATCGTATGTAAAGGTCTCCGGAGTTACAATATATCTGGTCTGAGGGGAAATAACCTGACGTACAAGCGAGAGCATAGCTTCATCCATCTTATCTTGAGGGAGTATTCCATACTTCTTGAAAGGGTCAATGTTGGGCTGCACCACTACAACCTCTATCTTCTCCCCTCCACTCTCACAATCGATGGTATAATACCTCACCAGGGATGAAGCTATAGGGAGCAATACAAGTGCACAAGCAGCAACAGTAAGCCTTCGCACATGATTTCTCTCCCTGGCGGTCATAAGAGAGAAAATTAGAATATTGGTGAGCAGTATCCACAATGTTCCTCCTAGTGATCCGGTAATCTCATACCACTGCACCAAAGAGGGAGAAGTAGCAAAAGAATTGCCCAGCACCAGCCAGGGCCAGGATAATTCAATCTCAAAATAGACATGCTCCCACGCTAGCCAGGCAATAATCAAAAAAAGATAGGAGAGCCATCGGCCAGTGAATACCTTACGACTCCAGCGGTATAGAGCAAACACCATTGACATCTGGAGTGTATTCAGGGCAATTGCTGCTATTGATCCCACTTCGGAAACAAACCATATCCAGAAAGTAGAAAAGATATTGAAGAACAAAAACGCCATGTAATGATACCACCAGATGCGACGGATGCCCTCGTCAGAGGCAATCTTATCCATGAAGAGGAGCGGAATAAATGCCACCAACGCCACCGGGCCACAATGTGGCACGAGATATGGAGCTGACATCAGCAACCCAAAAAGGAGTGCTAAAAACGACAATTTTAACCTTGTTTTCTTTTCCACTTTCATGAATGCAAAGATAGTTTTTTTGAACAAATAGAGCAAGTTGACTATATTTGCGTTTGCAAAAAAATAAAATGATGTTAGAGAACTTCATCAAAGCAATCATAGTGGGACTAGGAGCCTCAATCCCTCTGGGACCTCTGGGCATAATGTGCATCCAGAAGACCATCAGCAAAGGGCGGAATTCCGGTTTTTCCATCGGACTAGGCTCTTCGCTGGCAGATGTTTTCTATGCTACCATTGCTCTCTTTTCACTCTCCATCATCAATGATTTCATAGATCAAAACCGCTCGTGGGTAATGCTCATAGGTGGAATAATCATTTTTTTCATAGGTCTGAACATTGCTGTGAGCAACCCCGTCAGGCAACTCAAACAACCCAAGAAGAGCAATGGCTCCAAGCATGCTCAAGAGATACTCCAGGGGTTTGCAGTGACCATTTCTAATCCGGGGGCGCTTGTTCTGCTGCTTGGTTTTTTCGCATTAGTAGGCATTAATATAGGAGAACAATATACAAGGTACAGTATCGTTGTAATACTTGCCGGTATTTTTCTGGGCACAATCTTATGGTGGTTTTTACTCAGTACCGGAATCAATATTTTCAGAAGAAGATTTCGACTCCGACAGCTGTTGTGGATCAATCGCATATCCGGAACATTGATAGCTCTCCTGGGACTTATTTCGGCTGCAGAAGGTTTGTTCAGGCTTGTAGGCTGAGAATGTAGAATATAGTTCAAATTGTCTATTTTCTTTGCTTCTCCAAAAAAAAACAATACATTTGCACCCTCAAAGGAAAAAGGATCGGTCCGGTAGCTCAGTTGGATAGAGCAACAGCCTTCTAAGCTGTGGGTCGTGGGTTCGAATCCCGCCCGGATCACTAAATAGAGAAGCGGCCAAAGGTCGCTTCTCTATTTAGTGAGCAGTCGCTGCATTATTCAAGAGATAAGTATGAAAGGAAGACTCTGGAACAGCAATTATATTAAAGTGTGGAGTGCGAATTTTTTGCTCTACTTCTCCTTTATGTTGCTTACCCCACTCTTCCCCATCTATCTGAGCGACACTTTCGCCGCCGACAAACAGATGATAGGCCTGGTACTCTCGGGATATACCATCACCGCTCTGCTCGTAAGACCTTTCAGCGGCTACATCGTGGATAGTTTTCCCAGAAAATCGGTACTGGTAATTTGCTTCGCACTGGTTTTCGTCATCTTTATCGGGTATCCCCTGAGCCGTTCGTTGCTGCTCTTCGCAATGGTCAGAACCTTACACGGAGCCCCATTTGGTGCAGCTACCGTATCCAACAGCACTGTGGCCATAGATGTTCTACCGGCCTCCAGAAGGGCCGAGGGCATAGGATACTACGGGTTGAGCAACAATCTGGCCAGCGCCATAAGCCCTACAGTAGCCGTGCTCATTTACGGAGCAACACGGAGCTACAACACTCTCTTCGCCTGTGCAATCGGAATTTCGGTTCTTGCGCTGCTCTGCACCATGTCGGTACGTCTCAAAGAACGCGAGAAAATAGTAAGGCCGCCTATTTCACTCGACCGCTTTCTACTCATCAAAGGCTGGAAACTGGGCCTCTGCATGGCCTGTTATAGCTTTGCATACGGTGTGCTCTCCACCTATATTGCCATTTACGGCAAGGAAGAGCTCGGCATTACGAGGGGTACAGGCCTCTTCTTCATGTTACTTTCAGTGGGACTCATCATATCGCGAATTGCCAGCGGACGTGCTCTCAGAGATGGAAAAATAATGCAAAACGCCTCCACAGGAGTGTTGATTTCACTCACCGGATATCTGCTCTTCACTCTTGTTCACAAAGAATGGAGTTACTACGGGGCTGCACTAATAATAGGCCTGGGTAACGGAAGAATGTTCCCGGCCTTTCAGACCATGTTTCTCAATCTCACTACCAATGACCGCAGAGGCACAGCCAACTCTACTCTTTATGTCTCCTGGGACCTCGGTATTGGAATAGGAATACTGATCGGAGGAGTAGTCGCCGAACACTTAGGATACAATGCTGCATTTGTGGTGATGAGCGCAGTCAACGCCCTGGGAGTTTTTCTCTATTTCGCCAGCGCAAAAGGGCACTTTGCAAAATGGAGACTAAGATAGTTGTGTAAACTACATTAGCTGAGTAACCGTCTTCCAACTTATAAACAGTTAATATTAGGTTCGGATCCCAGGCGGACTCGAACAATCCTTTCTGCATGCGATATGAGGGGGATTTTTAGTATTAAGGTGCCAGTTTTCGTGCCAATAATAATTTGAAGTAAGCGAATTTGGGAGAATAGGAGCAAGAGCCGTACAGAAAATAAAAATTTATAGCAATCAATAAGTTCGGTTGTTTGCTAGTGAGCCTGTCAGAAATTTTTTATATATTTGTTTCATTATTAACACCCTGTTACAAATTAATGGCCATGAAAAAAATACTGCTTACGCTTGTTTCTTTAATTTGTTTTCTCCCTCTTGTTGCACAAGAAGATGTATTGACATTCAAAGGCATAAAACTAGGTACTGATAAAAACACTTTTCGCTCAGAAATGATACGCGAAAACTTTGAATTCCATAGTGAGGACGCTCAAGAACGCGTAATGTTTTTTACAGGACATTTTATAGGCGAACAATGCAACATTAGTGTATATTATGATATTAATTTGCGAGTCCATAAAGTAATAGCGTTATTGCCTGAAACTAGTTCATGGCCACTTATATCATCACAGTATTATAACATTAAAGCAGCACTTGCTAAAAAATACGGTCCACCTCTGAGCGATGTTGAGTATTTTAAGTCACCTCACAAAAAGGGGGATGGTTTTGAGATGTATGCAATAATGAGGGACAGAACAGAAATAAGGGCTATATATAACTCTGAGTCCCATCCTATAACGATCTTTATCGTGAACTCTAGAAAAGGTAGTGCTTACATTGGTATAGTCTACTCTTATGCTTCCCTAACTAAAGCGCATGAGGATTATATATATGATGACCTCTAGACAATGAGGGAGTATTCTAACTAATAACGCCATCACAGGAAATGAACTATACGCCAAGAGAAGCGACCCAAAGGTTGCTTCTCTCTTCTATGATTCATCCTACATATTACACACTACACACTACAC
>DFOK01000017.1 GCA_002376715.1 Bacteroidales bacterium UBA3543
ACCTATTTCAGGACATGACATTCTGAGTATGGAGTATGTAGTTGAAAGTTAGGATTTTTGAATTCTGAGTGTTAATTGTTGATATGCTTTCCCTTCATTCCCGTACCCATAATTGTCATAAAAAAATAAGCCACCCCATTACTGAAGTGGCAAGCCTTAGTATTTTCCACCTAAGGGGGGGGATAATCTTACGCAAAGATAACTATTTCTTTTGATCCATCAAGTCTTATGTATATTATTTCTGTGATATTTTTTAAACTATTGCTTAACCTCAAACTTACATTCTTCGCATATCCATTCCATAGTGCCGACTCATTAAGTCTAAAGCTTCGTCAAAAACATCATTGAGAGGACAAAACTTTTCGTGTAAATTGTTATCAGTAAGCATAATAATTAGCATTTGTTTAATTCGTTGCAAAGATAGGAAATAACACACAATCAGATATGCAGAAAAGACAATTTTGGAGACTGGTGGGGGTGCGAGGTCGCAAGCAGATACGGAGATGGCTTTTCTGTTTGATTTTGTTTTTTTGTTTTATTTGCTTATCTTGGGATGTTGAGTATCAATCGTTTGAAGTAGGGGACTTCATAATATGCTTGAAACAAAACAGAATATAGCACTATATCTGTTCGGGCAATCGCACATAGGTTCGCTCTATCTTGCTGATATAGAGCTGTTCACCCCTACCCCCCCCCCATTCCAAAAAAGGTAACTTTTCCAACCATCTTTCATCTCCTGTTGGCCCCGTCGGAGCCGACAGAAGGTCTCTTTTGCTCATTGCGAACGTGTTGCGAGATGCGAGTTTAGTTCCAAGTATGTAGTGTGTAGCAGAGTTTGGGGTGGAAGACAAGAAGAAGAATAGAGAAATAATTGAATAACAAAAAGTCCTTACTTATGAAAAACAAAGAGTTAAAACCGGCGGAACAATACACTACACCCTGCGTCAAAGTTATCGACATCGAACTAACCCAGAACATCCTCCAACCAAGTCAGCCTGCTAATCAGCAATTTGGTTTGCCCAACTATGATGATGGTGGATCTGCATGGTAAGCCCCTAAACAAACAGCTAACAAAAAACAAACAAATATGAAAACAAGACTATTTATTTGTGCAATGCTTGCCCTGACGGTGGTGGGATGCGAACGCAATGTCGATATTTTCGAGCCTGACAATAATGAGGGAAATATCGTTACTATAAGTGCTACAATATCGCCTGAGACACGCGTTTCATATGACGGCGACACAGGCGGACTCGCATGGGAGGAGGGCGACCAGCTCCTGCTTGTAGGGTTTGACAACAGCGATGCTTATATAGGAAACTCTACCTTCAACTACCAAAGTGGCAATACATTTTCAGGAACACCGGTGCTAGGTGCCGACAAATACGCAGCCTACTACAAGGTCGAAGGCATCAATCTTAACGAGACTACCGGCGAAGTGACAACCGCCGATACTTTCTATGATGTACAGACACAGAGCGGAAGTGGTTCGACTGCACATCTCAAGAGCAAGCTGTTTCTGGGCGATGATACAGCCAAACCTCTCACACAGTCTTTTACCCTAAGCGCAAAGAACAGCATCATCAAATTAGCTCTCAGTGGAATACCGCAAGAGGTAGGAAATTTACAACAATTGATTTATACGGTAGAAACTGCAGCGGGAGTCTTCAAATCCGTGGAGCTTGATGTAACAAATGTCACATTCTCTCCCACAACAACCGATCTGACAGCTTACATCGCTTTCAATCCCACCGTGATGACCGGAATCGTTGCAGGTGGAACGGCGAATATATCTTTGTTAGGCAACAAATCCTACAAATGGGGTACACAGGTGTCAACCGCGAAAAATTATAGCGCAGGCAATCGTTACACGGGTACAGTTACCACCGGTTGGAATGAGATAATTAACCCGCTCAGCTACTTTGCCGAGCACAACATGGCAGACCTCAGCGGTACATTTGAGGCATATCACGACACCTTCGGGCATTTCCTCTTTTATTGGAATAACGCCATGACGTACAATACCACCCATGCCACGCTTGGTGGCAAGAGTTACTACCTGCCCACTATTGAAGAGTGGGGAGCCATTATCCCGGAAGAGCACATTTATGTGCAGTTCGTCGGTACCGATACTCGTACACTCAGTGATGCGGCTGTAACCGTCGGCGGTGAAAGTTATACCATGAGCGGTGCTTTTGACAATGTCGGCAGCGTGGTTTACGCCACGTTAACCTACACGCACCAATACTACCCGACTTTATACGCGATAGCTCGTTACCGGGGAGAGAATATGAGGCACAATCAGCCGAATGCTCGAATGGTGGTCGATATGCAGTCAACCGCTACACCATACACGATGGACCAGGCAAAGAATGCCAATTGGGGAGCCGTTGGCGTGGTTTCGCGCGTGTTCCCGGCGGCGGGCTACCGTTTCTACGACCAGCTCTTCAATCAAGGCACGCACGGCTACTACTGGTCATCCACGGAATATGATAGCGCCCACGCTCGGTTAATGTACTTCAGCAAGGGTGGCGCCTACAGCGGCTCCTACAGCGCCAAGGCCTTACGTTTCTCCGTTCGTCTAGTGTCCCGGGAATAGTTGGTTAGGCCTCTTACCTAACTACCGAGCCCTAAGTTAAGCCGGAGGCTAAGTTGAGCTAAATTTAAAGGCATTTTAACACAAAAGAGACCTACTAAAAAGACATTTTAGTCGGTCTCTTTTTTTTAATTAACAATCAGCAATTAACTATACTCAATTAACAGCCCGCTGCTAACATCAAAAACTCGTACCTCGCAACCCGCACCACTACACGTGCACCCCGCACCCTGCAACACGCAACTACACACTACATACTACCCACTACAGACTATTTAAACGCTTGTTCACTCAATCCTGGGCCGTCTAGAGCCAACTTGCGGAAATAGTCCGGCACTTCCCTTCCCAGGAGTGAATCCACATAGAGTTTGGCGATATATTGCGACAGCATAAATCCATGTCCGCGCATACCCATAAAGAGTCCTCTGGCCGGATCCACGATATAGCGCGGCTCAATATAATAACCGCTCCACATGGCCTGGAAACTCATTCCCCGCAATTGCGGTATCCAATCTGAAAAGACCTCAGCCACTATCTCGATAAATTCCCTCGTCCCTACTTTCAGATTTCTCAGAGTATCGGTCGCATCATTTGCCGGTGAGGCACATCCGATAATCTGGCCCGTATCTGCCAGCTGTTGCCCATAAACCGCCGAAAATCCCTTGTATTTACGGCGATCGATAAGCATATCGAGAGGAGCTCCATTCTTACCCAGCAGAGGGAGACGCTTGGTAATGAAAGCCTGGTGACGCACGGGGAACAATCCGGTCTCAATACCGAGCTGTTTTGCAAATTTCTCCGCATTCGCGCCAAGTGCGTTGACAAAGATTTCTGTCTGATACCTGATATATTTGCCGTCGGGAAACTTGACGAGCAATTCGTAGAGATCGCCCTTTTTCGAAACATTTACAAGTTGCGTATTTTCAAATACGGTACCTCCTGCCTCAATTCCAAGGTGGCGCACCAAATCGATGGTACGGCCAGGAGAGGCCTGCCAACAATCATTCGATATAAGTGCATGGCTGTAAATATCGAGATTCGGATTGAAGTAATCAGATATTTCACGTTTAAAGTCTTTCTTCTCCACCATATAGGCATCCGACCAGGCAATGGAGGCCTCCAATGCCTTATAAGTGGCTTCGTCATGTGCAAAACTTATATATCTGATAAGCCTGTAGTCGATATTCCCTCTGGAGTGAAGATCCTTGAAAATCTCGAGGTTGTGTTTGGCAATATCCGCAAGCGCAGGCAGTGAAAAAGCAGGACGGCCACCGGCGATATTTCTCCAGGAGCTGCCGTGATCCATATTGATCAAAATAGGCGCAAATCCCGCCTCAGCCAGATATCTGAATGTGGCACTGCCGGCTATTCCGCCTCCGGCCACAAAAGCGCCCACTTTAACGGGAGCCTGTTTGGTAAAGCGGTCGGAGGTAATGAAGGTTCCACCCCCTTCGCGATTGGAAACCGCGCCGATCTCAACCAGATTGGCCATAGGTCCTCTGGGAGTAAACTCACCTATTACCTCTATTCCATGGTTGCGAAGCGCCTGACGCGCTCTCTGTAGGCATCTGCTGCCTCTGCAGACTCCCATGCCTATACGGGTAATGTGCTTGAGCTCCTGAGCTGTGATGCTGGTACGATTACCCATCATTTTCAGGAGTTGTTCGAGGTTGACATCCTCACAGTGACAAATAAAAGTATCAGCCAACTCCTTCCCATCCGAATCCCCTTTTGATACCGGTTTCAACTCCAGAGGCTCCGGGTAATGTTCTTTCACTATAAATCCGCGCACTTTGAGCAGATCCTCGGGAGAACTTTCATCATATATTTGCGTAGCTTTCACTATAGCCACATTAGTGCGGTTGGGCTTTTTAAGGATGCGCTCAATGATACCCTCTCCTATCTTTTTACCATCGTTGTCCACGAGGAAAACCTCACTGCCATTCTCCGCGAAGTATTCAATAGGCAAATAGAGCTGCTTTTTTTCCGTACGGTAGCCGAAAATCGCAAGTCCGGGACACTGTGATACACAATCCATACATCCGATGCACTTATCGTAATCGATAAACGGCACGGTAGAGGTGGAACTCTTGGTAATTGCTCCGTGGCGACAGGCAAAAGAGCAGGGATTGCATGCAAAGCCGTAGATGCAATCCATCAGGACAAAGCCACCTTTTGCCATACGCTCGGCTGAGGGCTTACGTGGCTCTTCAAGGATCCGTTTGGGATGCTGCTGAGAGTCTATATATTCCTTTGAAATGGTAAGATAATCGTCATAATTGATCCTGAGGCCAAGTGCCTGCATGATCTCAAATGCACACTGGCGGCCTCTAAGCACCGCAGAAGTACCTTCTCCTATACGTACTGCATCGCCCACTCCATGACATGCGAGTCCAAACACCTCTTGCCCTTTACGTAATAGCTGGTTGTCGGGGTTAAGTCCGGTACAGATATTTATGCAGTCGATGTCATCAATACGGCGTTCCGTACCCGGAATCGCCTTGAAATTTTCACAACGAGCAATGATTGCTCCGATGATACCGCTACGGTCCTCATTGGGAATTGCCTCAAGTAAAACGTGAGAAGTCATTATCGGAATACCGAGACGACGCACACGGTTGGCCTGGACGGGGAATCCTCCCTCATGAGGCATCGCCTCTATGATGGCCTTGACATTAGCACCTGCCTGCATTGCCTGATATGAGGTGAGATAACCTATATTGCCGGCACCTACGGTGAGAATATTCTTTCCGAGGAGTGTGTATTCCTTATTCATCATCCTCTGAACCACAGCTGCAGTATAAACCCCGGGGACATCGTCATTTTTTAAGGGAGGCATAAATGGCAATGCTCCCGTTGCTATCACGAGTTGATCTGCTTCAACGTAGAATATCTCCTGGGTTGCTATGTTCTTGACGGCGATAAGCTTACCTTCAAGGATATCCCATACGGTAGAATCGAGAAAAATCCCTTCCTGATTATCTCCTGCAAGGGTTTCGGCTATATCAAATCCCCTCATTCCGCCAAACTTGCGTTCGCGCTCGAAGAAAAAGAACTGGTGTGTCTGCATCAGAAACTGACCGCCGATCTTGTCATTGTTGTCGATGACGAGATTGTCCACCCCCGCCTTGTTGAGCTCTTCACGTACCGCCAGACCTGCTGGGCCGGCTCCGATGATAGCTACTGTCGTGCGGTAGGTGCGTTTGCGAGTGTCGGTGAGAAAACTATCCGGCACTGAAGCCATCACCCCTTTTTCGCCTGCAGGATTTGCATCTCCTATGCGTTCAACAACCTTGACATCGTCAACTTTTGTGATACATATCCTGCGTATTGTACCATCGACCAGCATTTCACAGGCACCGCATTTACCGATACCGCATTCCATGGAACGATGACGGCCTAAAAGACTGTGCTGATGAATCGGATATCCCGCCTGGTGAAGTGCCGCGGCGATAGTATGGCCCCTCTGTCCTCGAACAGGAGTGCCTTCAAATAGAAATTCCACAAGATCTTCCTGTGGAATATCCAGAATGGGGTGATTTGTTATTTTATACATAAAACAAAGTGCGTTATAGAATTGCCAAAATTAGTCTTTTTTTATAGAAAAAGAAACTTTTTCAAAATAGTCCGTTTCAACACGTGTAGTTTGAAGTAAAGAAGATATCTTGCGACAGTGTTAAACTAGATAAAATGGAGGTAAACAATGAAAAGATTTGTGCTGATGGGGGTTTTATTCTCCATCATTATGGCATCCTGCAATATGGGTGCCTTTGACGAAAGGCAAGCATCGCTTTCCTTCTCTTTTGCTATGCCACTGAAAACTACCGTTACTAAAGCCGGATCCCTGCCGGACACCAATTCATTCATTCTGCTGGTCAAGAGCAACACCGGAGAGACTCTTTACAACGGACTTTACGGTTCCAGACCGGCGGAAATTAAAGTGCCCGCAGGAACATACGAGGTCTCAGTACGCTCTATCGAATTTGAAAAGCCCGCATTTGAGACTCCACAGTACGGTGATAGCAAGGTCATCGTAGTCTCGAACGGAGAAAAGGTCTCCGTAGCCTTTCTTTGCAAACAGCTCAATTCGGGCATGAGGTTCTCCTTTTCGGAAAACTTTCTCAAAAAGTATAACAGCGGATACCTTTTGTTGGAACAGGAGGCCGGCAACCTGGAATATCTCTTTACAGAACAGCGCACCGCCTATCTTAAAGCAGGAAACGTCAGCATCTGCTACAAGAGCAATACGGGCAGTATGCCACTCTTCAGCCGCACTCTTGGAGCCGGTGAAATCCATAACATCACACTGGAAGCATCGGCAGCCGAATCCGCTTCGGAGTTTACAATAAAAGTGGACACAACTGTTGTGTATATCAATGAAAAAGTAGTCATAGGCGAAGAGTTCAGCGGTGCCGATGGAAGCAGTACACAAAAGGCGGTTTCAATATCCCAAGCTAAAAATCGTATCGGTGACACACTCTGGGTCTGGGGATACATCGTAGGCGGTGATATGAGTTCAACATCGGTGACATTTGTCGGCCCGTTTACTAAGGATTCTCATATCGCTATTGCGGAAAATGCCTCTGAAAAGAGCCGTGATGCCTGTTTTTCAGTCGAACTCTCCAAAACCGCCGTAAAAAGCGCCCTAAATCTGGTCTCAAATCCCTCCAACCTCGGACGTAAGGTTTTTCTCAAGGGAGTGGTTGTGGAATCCTATTTTGGCCTAAACGGCCTGAAAAAAGTATCGGAGTATAGTATGTAGTGGGTAGTGGGTAGTGGGTAGTGGGTAGTGTGTAGT
>DFOK01000058.1 GCA_002376715.1 Bacteroidales bacterium UBA3543
CTCTGAAATTCCCTAATTTCCTCCTGCAGGTCGCCGCCCTTGAGACAGATAATGGATTTACGGTATGAATCCCTGACCCAGGGATAAAGATCTCTGAGGCGTGCTACTGCACGTGATACCACATAATCAAAACTTTCGCATATATTTTCAGCCCTGCTATTGAGGCATTTGACATTCTTCAAGCCTAGTGATTGTGCTACACTTTCGGCTACCCTGATTTTCTTTCCTATGGAATCGCAGAGCGTAAATTTGGTTTCCGGAAAGAGTATGGCAAGTGGAATACCCGGAAATCCTCCTCCGGTACCCAGATCAAGAACCGATTCGTCGGGAGCAAATAATACTGCCTTGCCGATAGCCAGGCTATGCAATACGTGATGAGTGACAAATGAGTCGATATCCTTTCTCGAAATGACATTGATCTTGGAATTCCAGTCGACATAGAGCTCTTCCAGTAGTGCAAACCTCTCCTTCTGAAACGGTGTCAGATCGGGAAAATATCGTAATATCTCATCCATTTTCCTAAATTGTTTCTCTCAAAATCTTTTTGGCACGATTAATTCTGGTTTTGACCGCACCGAGGGTAATCTGAAGTTCTTTTGCGATCTCTTCGTAAGCGTAATCGCGGAGAAATCTCAGTCTGGCCACTTCGCGATACTTGTCGGGCAGGTTGAGGATACGGGATGTAAAATGATCCATATCCTGCTTTAGTATCACCACCTCCTCGGGACTGTATGTCACCGATACATCTCGCAAGTCGGCCTCACCTCCGCTCAGAGAGACGGATTTAAGTGCATTTCGAGCCTTACGAATATGATCTATTGCCTCATTTTGGGCTATGATGTAGAGCCAGGTGGAGAATGCATACTGGGGATTGTACCTGCCAAGATTCATGAATGCCTTCTCAAAACTTCTTTGACATATGTCTTCGGCATCTTCCGTGATGGAGACATATTTGAGCAGGAATGCCAGCAAAGCGCTGCGGTATTTGTCATACAAGGCGGCAAATGCCTTTTGGTCGCCGTTGCGTGCTGCTATTATCAGATTATAATCATCGGTGTTACTGTGCTTCGAGCCAATTTTTGCCATAACTGCATTCTGTTGTCAGTGGAATGGAGAGCTTTACCACGCTTTCCATCTCTTGTTTTACTATTTCGCAGAGCCGGTTCAGCTCCGAAGGGATAACATCAAATACCAGTTCGTCGTGCACCTGGAGCACCATTTTACTTTTTAGACCCTCTTCCTTCATCCTACGGAAAACATTGATCATGGATAGCTTGATGATGTCGGCCGCACTGCCCTGGACGGGAGTGTTTATGGCATTTCTTTCGGCAAGCCCCCTGACTACATGATTGCGTGAAGTAATATCCGGCAGATAGCGTCTGCGGCCGAAAATAGTGGAAACATAGCCATGCTCGCGCGCATCAGCGATGCATTTGTCCATATAGCGTCGTACTCCCGGGTAGGTATTGAAATATTTGGTGATGAAATTCTTCGCCTCATTGCGGGGAATCCCGAGTCTTTGGGAAAGTCCGAATGAGGAGATACCATATATGATGCCAAAATTGGCGACTTTGGCTTGCCTGCGATGCTCCTTTGTCACCTCTTCGGGTGAAACATGAAATATGGCAGCGGCAGTGGCGGTATGAATGTCGTTTCCATGCAGAAAACTTTCAATAAGCCTAGTATCACCACTGAGTTCGGCCATTATTCGCAGTTCTATTTGAGAGTAATCCGCAGAAAGGATATATCCATCCTCAGTAGATGGAACAAATGCTATACGGATCTTTTGCCCGCGCTCTGTCCTGATAGGGATATTCTGGAGATTGGGTCTTACACTGCTTAGGCGTCCCGTGGCTGTGAGTGCCTGGTTGAATGTAGTGTGGATACGTCCGGTATCGGGATTGACCAGCGAAGGCAGTGGGTCCAGATAGGTAGATATCAGTTTGCGCAGTGCACGGTATTCGAGCACTTTTTCCACAAACGGATGTTTGTGTACAAGGTCCATGAGCGTCTCTTCGTCGGTAGGCCAATTGTCATTCTTTCTCTTTTTTGCTTTAGGGTTGAGTGCAAGTTTTTCAAAAATCACCACCCCGACTTGTTTTGGAGAAGCGACATTTAGCTGAGGTTCATCTGCAAGAGCACGTGCATCTTCCTCTATCACAGCAAGTTCTGAAGAGAGTTCTTTGCTATAATCCTGCAGTAGCTCGGTTTCAACCCTGACTCCGTTGTACTCCATATGTGCCAGCACCTCCATCAACGGCATATCGATGCGTCTGTAAAGATCACAGAGCGATTCCTGATCCATCTCCTTGGAGATTTTATCATAAAGTTGCCATACTGCTACCGCTTCACGCATAAGGCGTCTCTCTGCCTCCATCCGCAGCTCCTCATTTGCTGAATCTTTCACCTCAGAAGCGGAAAAAAGATCCAATACCGGCTGTTCTTGTATCGAAGTGGTGGAGGAAAGGGGGGCATCGAGTGATACGTTGAGATAGCCCTGTACGAGAATTTCCAGTTTATGGGTTCTCTCAGGGTTGAGTAAGTAGTGCATCAATTCGATATCGTACAGGTCTCCCTCCAGAGTGATGTCGTGCTCCAAAAGAGTAAGCATTGTGCTCTTGAGGTTAAATCCTATCTTATCTATAGTGGGGTTGCAGAGAATGCGTTTTGTAATGGGGCTTTCCGGCGGAAGAGCGCAGCAGTATTCACCGTCGCTGAGTATGATGCGCTCACCCGATCTCAGGGCCACCTTGCCGGAGATGCGCTTCTCTAACTCTTCCGGAGTTACTTCCTTAAATGAAATAATCGCTGCCTTATAGCCGCTATTGTCGCAGGTGTCGTCAGCCAACAGCGGTTTCAGGGAATTGAATTCATATTCATTGAAAAGTTTCCTGACCTTTTCGTTGAAACAGGCACTCCAGCGCAAATCCTCTTCATTGACCTCCACCTCGACATCTGTTTTGATGGTCACCAGAAACCGACTCATCGGAAGATGTTCCGCAGACTCCTCAAATCCCTTGCGCTGTCTTGGCGTGAGTTCGTCCATATGTTCGAGAATGTTTTCAATAGAACCATATTGAGAAATTAGCTTCTTCGCACCCACTTCGCCAATGCCATAGACGCCCTTTATGTTGTCGGAAGAGTCTCCCCAGATAGTCAGAATGTCAATCACCTGTCGGGGATCGCTAATGCCATATTGAGCGCAGATTTCCTCCTTGCCGATTATTTCGTTTTCGTTTCCCGACCTGCCCGGTTTGTATTGCCAGATGTGGTCCGATATAACCTGCCCAAAATCCTTATCCGGTGTGACCATATAGACATCATATCCTTTTGCTGCACCTCTCACTGCAATAGTGGAAATAACATCGTCTGCCTCGTAACCTGGTGTAATCAGCACCGGGATCTCCATTGCCTCAAGCAAACCTATAAGAGGCTCAAGAGAGCTACGCACAAGTTCGGGAGTTTCGCTGCGGTTTGCTTTGTACTCGGGATATACTTCATGCCTGAAGGTTGCTGCGGGGGGATCGAATGCAACTGCTATATGAGTGGGTTGTTCTCTGGCAACAAGTTCCAGGAGATATTTGGTGAAACCGAACAGGATTGAAGTATCACGGCCTTTGGTGTTGATCATAGGCCTTCTCAGAAATGCGTAATACATTCTGAATATCAGAGAGTGTCCATCGATAAGGAAGAGTTTCCCCAGTCTTTCATCCCGTTTCATCTTACAAATGTAAGAAATATTTCAGGTTTTCCAGCAAAAGCAGTCCGTGAATAATAGGCATTGTTATCAAAAGCGAGTTGTTAAATATTAAAATGTAAGAAATTTTACAAAGTTGCTTATTATTGATAATAAAAATTTGCACATTGCTTTCAATTCATTATCTTTGCGTAGACTTGTAGAACTAATAAAGATATAGTAAAATGAATATTGACCATTTATTGTCGGCTAACGCGAAGAGTATGAGGCGTTCAGCTATCAGAGACCTATTGAGTGTGGCAAACAAACCCGAAATCATTTCATTTGGAGGCGGTTTTCCGAGCCCGGACTCTTTTCCCATCGCTGAGTTGAAGCAGATTATGATGGATGTGATGGATGAGCAAGGAGCAGCAGCCCTCCAATATGGTTCAACAGAGGGTTATGTTCCGCTCCGTGAAGAGATTTCCAAACTCTACAAAGAAGAGGGACTTGATATTCCCATCAAGAATATTCTCATAACTACCGCCTCGCAACAGGCGATAGATCTTTTGTCACGTATATTCATCGACCCCGATGATATCATTATCTGCGGTTTGCCTTCATACCTTGGAGCATTGCAGGCATTCTGGGCCTATCAGTGTCAGCCTTACGGTCTGCGCCAGGACGACCGCCTCGAAGAGGCAGTTAACGCGCTTGTGGCAGCAGGTAAGAGCCCCAAATTTATCTATGCAATTCCTGATTTCCAGAATCCTTCAGGAGTGACCATGACAGTTGAGGAGAGAAGAAATGTGATTGCGGTGGCTGAGAAATATGACCTTCTCATAATAGAAGACAGTCCCTACAAGCAGATACGTTTTGAAGGTGAGTCACTTCCTTCGATGTATTCCATGTGTCCCGAGAGAGTTATTCTTCTGGGCACATTCTCCAAGATATTCGTACCCGGCTTCCGTCTTGGATGGGTAGTTGCGAACGACAATGTTATAGATAGGCTTATTGTGGCGAAACAATCTGCTGACCTTTGTACGCCGATATTTAACCAGATGGTCGCAGCACGCTACCTCAAATCCGGAAAGTTCCACGAGAACATTGTCAAGATCAAGGAGCTATATAAGCACAAGAAAAACGTTATGATCAAGGCATTCGAGGATTATATGCCTGAGGGCGTTACCTGGACCAATCCGGAGGGAGGTCTTTTCCTCTTCCTCAATCTCCCGCCGCAGTATGATACACGTGAGCTTTTCAATATTGCTATTAAGGAGAATGTGGCATTCGTTATCGGAGAGGCATTCCACTGTGACGGTAGCGGCAAGAATACCATGCGTATGAACTTCTCTTATGCCTCTGACGAGAAAATCATTGAGGGTATCAAGCGCCTTGCTAAAGCCATCAGAGAGCTTTATGACAGACATTCATAGATTTCTATGATTACATAGTTTGTGTGTTTGGGAGGGGCCGACTAATTTTAGCCGGCCCCCTTTTTTGTAACCAAAAAGAGTTACCTTTGTATATTATGGCAAAACAGGCGACAGATACCGTTCAACAATTTAATGCAATCTCTAAAGAGATTCTTTCGGGAGATATAAAGCCATTTTATTTGCTCTTCGGCAAAGAGCACTACTATATAGACAAGTTGTGTGATCTTTTGATGGATAAGGTTTTACCTCCGGAGGAAAAAGATTTTGGTCAGTTGGTATATTATGGATCCGATGTTTCTGCCAATCAGGTGGTCAATGCCGCCCGCCAGTTTCCGATGATGATTTCCCGTCAGCTCGTAGTGGTGAAAGAGGCACAGCTGATGAGAAAAGTTGAGGAGATTGATGTCTACTTTGACGGCATTCAGCCTACGACTGTTCTCGTGATTTGTTATAAGACGCCCAATGATCCTGCTAGATCTTCCAGAAACATAGATAAGCGTACTTCGTTTTACAAACGGGCACAGAAAATCGGTACGGTGTTCGAGTCCAACCAGATTCCGGACTACAAGATTGACAGATGGATAGAGGAATATGCCCGTAGCCAAGGGCTTACCATAGAGCCTATGGCTGCAAAGCTTATGGTTGAATTTGCCGGTGCCGATATTAGCAAACTGGTGCTCGAGCTGGATAAGCTCATCAAACTTCTTCCTGAAGGCCATAGATCCATCACAGTCGCAACAGTCGAGGAAAATGTGGGCGTAAGTCGAGATTTTAGTGTTTTCGAGTTGACTAAGGCTCTTTCGGTAAGGGATATGCGGAAGGCATTCAGAATAGTCCGGTTTTTCTCAGATTCGGGGAACAGATATCCCATACAGATGATTATGGCAGCTCTTTCGTCACATTTCATCAGGATTCTCAGATATCATGCGCTACTTCAAGAGGGTGTGCCGCGAAATGCGATACTCTCGCAGCTCGGTATTCATCCCTATTTCGGGAGTGAGTATGATACGGCTATCCGCCATTATCCTGCTAAGAAGACGATGAAGGTGATAGCTCTACTCAAGGATTATGACCAGAAAAGCAAAAGCAACGCCCGTGGAAATGCTACCGACGGAGAGTTGCTTCAGGAGCTTGTTCTCAAGATAGCGGACTCTTAGTCCACTATCACTCTCTTCACCCTTTTGCCTATTGATGTAAATATCTCGTAAGGGATTGTGCTAAGAATCTTTGCGAGGTCGATTGCTCTCGGCTTTTCACCGAATATCGTTACAGTGTCGCCTGCTTTTGCATCAATTCCGGTAATGTCCAGCATACACATATCCATACAGATATTTCCTATTGTTGGTGCCATCTGACCATTGATTTCAAATGAGGCTTTTCCTTTGCCGAGGCGGCGGTTTACTCCGTCAGCATATCCGACACAGATGGTAGCAATTTTTTTGATTCCAGGGCCCAGTTTTCCGCGACGACCATATCCTACGGTACCGTCCTCAGCCTTAAGCTCTTTTATTTGAAGAATCGGGCATCTGAAGTATGCCGAAGGGACTACTTTACTTTGGTCAACGCTACTGATGCCGTATATGCCTATGCCGAGGCGTACCATATCATACTGGTATTTTGGAAATCTTTCTATGCCTGCCGAGTTGAGGCTGTGTCTCAAAGGTTTTTCAGGGAGAATGGTCATCAGATCGCTACTCAATCTGTCGTAAAGAGATAACTGGCCGAGAGTAAATTTATCGTGATGAGGAGTGTCGGCTCCTGCAAGGTGTGTGAAGATCGATTTGACGAAAATCTCAGGAGACTCCCTTATAAATTCCTTCAGAGCAGGGATTTCATGTTGCATAAAGCCGAGGCGATGCATTCCTGTATCAAGTTTTACGTGTACCGGCCATCTGCTTATACCTTGTTCTCGGAGTTCCTTTCTAAATCGAAGCAGGGACTCGAGATTGGGCATCGAAGGTTCAAGATCATATTTGATGATATCGGGATAGCTTTCAATGCCGCTGTCCAGTACTATTACGGGGAGCTTAATGCCATTTTCCTTGAGTTCTATCCCTTCAAAGGGAGTCGCTACTCCGAAATAATCCGCACCCGCTTCTTCCATTACACGGGCAAATTCCACTGCGCCGTGTCCGTAAGAGTTAGCTTTGACAAGAATCATCAGTTTAGTACTCTCTTTGAGTAAGGAACGGAAATATTTATAGTTCTGAACCATTCCGCTTTTGCTTAGTTGCAGTTGGGCATGGGGTAGACTTGTTGACATTTCGGATGTTTTTATTTTCGCAAAGTTAGAAATATTTCTCCTTGTTCTCACTTTACAGTTTTGAAAGTGACAATACCGTTCTCATTTTTATAAAAGATTATAATTCCCTCACCGGGAGCGAGAATGGAACGAGGAGCCTCAAATTCCTCTTGAGAAACCTTTTCGAGGCTGGTTTCAAGATAAACATCCATATTCTCTGCGGAACGCAGGTCATAGTATCCGAAACGGGTAATGGAATTGGCTCGTGCCACTTCACTTGCTTCCTGTGCCACATTTCTAAATCCAAGACGACTGTTGAAACGGGGTATGAGGAATCCTGCAATGAGAAAAACACCCAAAAAAATCCCTGCACCGTAGGTCACGATTTTCCTTGCACCTTCGGCAAAACGTGGTTTGCCTGAGTTCTGCAGGAGAATAAAGGCAGGATAGGTAATAAAGGGGAATACCGGCATTATATATATTGCAAGTTTGGAACTGACCAGAGACATTATCAGCAGGAAAGAGGCTGCTACGCTCAACATAAACTTTACAAGCGAACTCATCTTCATCTTTTTGATCAGTACCCATACAATTATCGGGATAGTAAGTAGTGACCAGGGTCCCATAGCATACCAAATAGTGTAGCCGTAGTACCAGAAGGGTGCTTTGTGATGGAAGGAGTCCACAGCGCGGTCAATGGTTTGGTGGAAAAGCAGATTGTTTAGATATTCCGAACCTCCCTCAAGCCACACTCCGAGCCACCATCCCCCGCATAACAGAGCCAGGATAAGCCAGGTGCTCCATCCCCAATATTTTCCGATGCTCTTAAACTTGCCATCAATCAGCAGAAACACCGGTATGCAGAGAAGAGGAATCATAATCCCGACAGGTCCCTTTGAGAAGATGGCCAAAAATATATAGATCGGAAATAGTATTCTTAGTTTCACCCGACCATCTCCCTCGTACATCCTCCAGAATGTGTACATCGCAAGAGTAATGAACATCGTCATCAGCATATCCATTCTCAACACAATCGCTCCACCGATAAAATAAGCGGTGGTCATCATAGTCAGTTCAGCTGCAATCATATATTTTTTATCCAGTTCTTTACCGCACCAGCGGTTGAAGATGCCAAGAGTGATAAATGCGGGAATCAGGGAAAAAAGCGCAAGAATAAAGGTGTTATGGCAGCCCAAAAGCCGCTTGAAAAGCATTACAATCCAGATATATAGAGGGGGTTTGTCGGCATACGCTTCACCGTGATTGTACATTGTGAAGAAATGTCCATCACGCAATGCCTCATCTGCGATGCTCAGATATTTCAGCTCGTTATTGGGGGTGATGTCCCTTTGGAGCATAAGTGGCAGAAGTATCAGAAAATAGATTATAAATCGGATCAGCTGCTCTCTCAGTTGTTTCTTCTCCATAAAATCAAGTTGCGTGAATATGAAATAAAACCTATGCCCTGACCCAGAATGATCACAGGATCAAGGCGTATAATACCGTAAATGACGATTATGGCGGATCCCGTAAGACTGATAATCCAGAATCCGGCCGGAAGCATCGATTCACCCCTGCGAGAGGAATATATCCATTGGTAGATAAATCTGAACGAAAAAATCACTTGACCCAACGAACCGAAGATTATGAGCCATAGCGGAATCTCACTATTCTTGAAAAGTCGGGCGATAAGATCCTGCGCATGGTCGGCCATAAGAGAAATCCCTACGACAGGTGTTAGTAGCAGTATCGTTACCAATATTTGCCTCCATCCGCTGCGAATGCTCTTCCAGACTCCTTTTGCACCGAGATTCCAGATATATACATAGTAGGCAATCACCTGTCCGAGCATTATCGAGAAGTCGTCGCGAAGCCATCCATATATGAAAAGCAAATAGGAGGCTATAAGCGACAGAATCCAGAATATGGTGGGAGAGACCACTTTTTTAGCCCTTTCGGACATTATCCACTGAACCAGAATCCTTGCTGAAAAGAGTCCCTGGGCCAAAAAACCTAGCACATATACAAACGGACTGCTCTCCATCAGAACTGCTTATTGTTAAGAGTGCTATCTACAATCTTGTAGTCGATATATCTTTTTTTCATCCATCGAAATGCAAAACAATCCTTGAAAGGCCCTACGAGACGATTTGAAAGGTGGTATTTGGCCTTTCCTGCAGTACGGGGATAGTGTCTGACGGGAATCTCCAATACAGTGCCGCCAACCATCTGTATCAACGCGGGCAGAAATCGGTGCATTCCGTTGAATAAGGGAATTTTACGGGCATAACTGCTTTGCATTATCTTGAGAGGACATCCCGTGTCCGAGACCCCATCTTTTGTCATCATCCTTCGGAAACTATTGGCTATACGGGAAGAAACCCTTTTGACAAAAGAATCCTTACGCTCTGCACGAATTCCCAATACAAGCTGGTAATTCTCACGTTCTGCCAGCAACAGGTCAAAATCCTCGGGGTCTGTTTGCAGATCGGCATCTATATAACCCACGTAAGGTGATTCACATTGCTCGATCCCTGCTTTGAGAGCTCCGCTCAGACCGGTATTTCTTTCCAGCGAGATATAGTGAAAGTCATTCTGTCGGCTACAGGCTTCCTGAACCAGGATATCTCCTCCGTCAGTAGATCCGTCATTTACAAAGAGCACACAGGTTGATTTACATATGGACTTTTTCAGATAATCGGAGAGTCTTATCTCCAGTCTTGGGATATTTTCCCTTTCATTGAAAAAGGGAACGATGATTGTGAATTCGTATTTTGAGGTTGGGTTCATTTCCAATTCTTTGCGCAAAGTTATGATTATGTTTTTTGAAAATTAAATAATTCTTTGTAATTATGTAGTTTTAATACTCCACTTAATCGGCATATGCGTCATTTCGCTGCAATACTCATAACACTCCTTTTGTTTGCCTTTGAGGCAGCCGGAGTCAGAAGTGTGCCATATCCTGTCAAGGTATTCCAGCCGGACGGGTCCTTCCTAATGCTGAAGATAAACGGGGACGAATCATTCTCCTACAAAACCACTCTTGAAGGTCACATTGTGGCACAGGGTACTGATGGATATTATTATTATGCCGACTTCAACAGTGGAGTGCTTAATATCTCAGCCAGACGTGTGGATAGCTCTCCTACCGGCGGATACGCAAAATCCATACCTCCCATCACATACCGGACCAAGAGACATATAGTTTCCGCGTCCTTCAAAAGTTTTCTATCTCCTGATGTAGCCACAAAGGCGGTAAGAACAATTCGAACCGTAGTTATTCCGGTGCAATTTTCAGATCTGAAATTTACGACACCATCCATAAGGTCTCGGCTTTTCAATCTGTTTAACCAGATAAACTACTCTGAAGATGGTGCTACAGGCAGTGTAAGAGAGTATTTCAGGGACAATCTGGGAGATAGATACGACCTGACATTTGAGATTACAGATCCCGTAACGATGCCCAACGGTTACAGATATTATGGAGAGCATACACCAACGTCGTCCGACAGCAATGTGAAGGAAATGGTGGAGCAGGCCTGTGCTCTCGTAGATCATAAAGTCAATTTCGCCAATTTTGATGCAGACGGTGACGGTGTCGTGGACAATGTGTTTATAATATTTGCCGGTTACAATGAAGCAGAAGGGGGCGGAGACGGCACCATATGGCCACAGTCCTGGAATATCTCCTCTTCGGAACTCTATTTCGACGGCAAAAAGATATCCAATTTCTCCTGTTATTCCGAGTTTTCGGGCTCGTCAGGTGCCAATTTTGCCGGAATTGGCTCTATTTGCCATGAATATTGCCATATGTTGGGTCTTTTGGATATGTATGATGTCAACGGTGAAACAGAAGGATACACTCCCTTGCTTTTAGGTCCTCTGTCAATAATGGACAGTGGTAACTACAACAACGGTGGCAAAACTCCGCCTTATCTGACGGTTTTTGAACGAGAAATGCTAGGTGCGGTATTGCCAAATAGAGTTTATGGTACTGCAAGTATCGAATTGTTACCCGTACATCAGGAACGAAAAGCATACATCATTCCTGCTTCCTCCACCGGAGAGTACTTCTACCTTGAATATAGAGATGGCACAGGTTGGGATGCCCATACAGGAGGTGAGGGTCTTGTAATATATCACATCGACAAGTCCTCTCGGAGCGCCTGCTCTATGAGTGCTCAGATGCGCTGGAGTAACAATGCTGTCAATGGCTGCGCCTCACATCCCTGTGCACGTCCCATTGCCTCTTCAGGTAATAGCTATTCGGATGTTTCCATGCTCTTTTTCCCCGGTCAAAATAATGTCACGCATATTCATTCATCACAATCCTTCTCTCTGTTGGATTGGACCGGTAAAGGTCTTGGGTACGGCATAGCAAATATTCACAAGGGTTCCGCCGGAATGTTGCTTGAAATCATTGTTGACAATGGGTGGGATATTCCGGTGGTCAAGGAATATTCCATTGAACCACAGCAGCGGACAGCACTTTTGCAGTGGAGTACTGACAGAGAAGATCCACGGGGCAACTGGAATATAGTTTGGAGTCTGGAAAATAGTGTTTATGCCGATACTTCAGTCGTTGTTGCCACACAGAGAGATTTTCACTTTACCGACCTTACCCCGGGGAGCACTTACAACTGCCGTCTATTCTATTCACGTAACAACGTTATCGGAAAGAGTTATCATATGAGTTTCTCCACGAGGGAGATGTTCTCCATATTTCCAATGATTGCAGATATGGATAAATCATACAAGGTGGGGGATGAGCTTCATCTGACCATTCTCAACATTGCAGAGGAGGTGGTTTCTATCCGTTGGATTGTAAATGGGGTGGAAGTACCTGATGGAAAAATAAAATTTGACCGGAATGGGATATTTGATATAAAAGCGGAAATCACCTATCCGGACAATTCGGTAGAATCTATTGTGAAGAAAAAAACGATAAGCCAATAATATGATTTTTAAAAACAGGATATGGTCATTTGTTACAAGATTATTGCTGCTATTAATAACAGCAGTAGCTATGGCTGTTTCCTGTCCCGGACCCGAACCACCGCCCATAATTATACCGGATCCAATCGAGTCGTTTGAGAAAAAAGCCTTTAAGGTCAATACTGACGAAGGGCTATATGTCAAGGGCGCTTGCGTTGTGCGTTATGTGGAAGAAACATTCCAGAAATCATTCAATGAAAAACGAAAGACTTATCGCATTCAGAGCGATGATCAGATAACCTATGTGCATATAGTATTTATGAGCGAACTTCCTGCCATGGTGGACCAGGAGGTCATTTGCACTATTACTTATACTAAGGAAAAAGGTGAAGAAACCATCCTTATCGTCAAGCTTGTGGTTGCCCAGATAAAGGGGCGTACTGTATGGCTCTGGAATGAACTCCAGAAGACGGGAATTATATTGGATGAGTGAATAAAAAACAAAAGGGGTGTCCATATCGGATACCCCTTAATCTTTCGGACAACCAAAGGTTACCTGGAAGCGTCCATAGATACCTTTCTGAAGTCTTTCATCATTTTGCTCAAGTTCAAAGCAGCTTTTCTTGCACGTGTGCCAGCAGCTTTGTTGCCCTTAACAAGCTGAGCTTCAGCGTTCTTGGAGAAAACTTCAATTTCAGCTTTGATTGCGTCAAGTAGTTCTTTCATATAATTATAGTTGTTAGGTGAATAAATATTTTCGGAAAGTTAGGAATAATTTTTTAATAAAGAAAAAAAAGTTTAATTATTTATCAATTAGCGATTTTTCCAAGGTATTGTGTATGAGCCATATTTGGGGTTGGTTTCCTCCTCCGTCAAAGCTATCTTGATCAGCCTTTCTCCTGATGTTTTGGTTACTGCTTTGGTTTTCTTTGTCGGCAGGGGAGGATAAGTACCGGAGGCGATATGTGTCAGGCAAGCTCTAATATTGTCCTCAGAAGGGCCGAAATCATGGTAGAGGTCATCCGGACGATAATTGGCCGGCACAATACCACCGTCAGGAATATCACGGAAATCCTTATTTTGGTTGTAGAAGCAAATGGGGAGGAAAACCCATTTCAGGTTGCTATAGTCACCTTTATTGTACCTGGTGTAATCGGCATCTTCGCCCGGATACATCAGCACATACATTCCGTTAGGCTTACCGTATGTAGTGTCACCCACATGTCTGACATTCATCAAGGGCTCCAGACCGTTAAGAACCATTTCACTGGCAGAAGCGCTGCTCTTGGTAGTGATGAAGTATAGGGCATCCAGTTCGAGAGATCCTGCAATACCCTCCACCTTGGAATATTTATCCTGAGCGGCGAGAAGGTCATTGTGCTTGCGTATGACATAAGTTTCTCCGATGGCCGACTTAGGAGCTACATAATCTACAAGTCGTTGACTGGCACGGCCATCACCACCTCCGTTATACCTCAAGTCGAGAATGAGGTGTTTTACTCCGGCCTCCCTGAATAATTGCATTGCATTGTCAATATCGTCAAGCATATTGGCGTTGAAAGTAAGGTAAAGCATATATCCAACGGGAGAGGTCAATCCCTCGAAATCTTCGCCGGTGAAAACTTTGCTCATCAGAACGCTTCTGGTACTGAGTGTCGTGGCAGCCGTAGCGGTGAAGGTGTGTGAGTTGCCTTCCACATCAGTAAATGTGAATTTCTGTGGGCTCTTGTTATATTCATCATTGAATTTTTTTGCCCTTATGAGTTCCATAGTAGCTACGCCACCGACTGCCGTAAGTGTCCATCCTCTGGTAACACCCTCCTTATCGAAAGGAGAGCCGGGATAGACAAACCGCACTTTTACGTCGTAATCACCGAAATATTTGACAGGCTGTTTCAAAGTTGCACCGTATGTGCCGGTAACAGTACCTTCCTCGCTTTTGAGATAACTCTCTTTGTCTGTCATCCAACTCCATCTATCCTTCATGTAGAGCATCTCGTCATAAAACTCATAAATATCGTACTTGAGAGGGTCAAGCTTGGCGTTGGCGGCCTTCACATCTTTGTACCAATAATAATAGACATCCATATATTCCCTTCTCAAAAAGACCTTGGCAAAGTAATCGGGGTCCTTTGTTTCCGGAGGGGGTTCGGGAGTTATGGGGTCCTTACAACCGGATGAAGAAAGCAATAAGGCAGCAATAAGAATTGCAAACGTCTTGAACAGTGTTTTTCGGTTCATTATTCTTTTTTTAGAATTAAATCATTTCTCTATCTTTGCAAAGATATAAAAAAACTCTTCACCAATATCTTTTTTCTGTTATATGAATACTTTTGCCGAAATTATTTCCAACTTTTCTTCATTTATTTGGGGATGGCCAATGATCATCATGCTACTTGGAACCCACATTTTCATGACAATTCGTCTCAAATTTCCACAGTTGAAAATTTTCAAGGCAATCGGACTTTCCTTCAAAAAAGATAAGGGTGCTTCAGGTGACGTGAGTCAGTTTGGAGCGCTGATGACCTCCCTCGCGGCGACCATAGGCACGGGAAATATTGTGGGAGTTGCTACTGCTGTTTCTCTCGGAGGTCCCGGTGCGGTGTTTTGGATATGGATTACCGGTGTGTTCGGTATAGCTACCAAGTATTCGGAGGGACTTCTGGCGGTTAAGTACCGTGTCAAGACCAAGAGCGGCACAATGCTCGGGGGGCCGATGTATGCTCTTGAGAGAGGTCTCAACATGAAGTGGCTTGGAGTGATTTTTGCAATTTTCACAGCCATTGCCGCCTTCGGTATCGGCAATACCGTACAGGCAAACTCCATATCGCTGCTTCTCGGTGAAACCTTCGATATTAATGCAAAACTGGTAGCAATAGTTTTGGCGATTTTGGTGATGCTGGTTATTGTTTTTGGGGTCAAGGGCATAGCTAATGTTTGCTCGGCCCTGGTACCTTTCATGGCCATTGTATATGTGCTGGGATGTTTTGTGATTCTCGCTTTCAACTGGAGTTATCTCGGTGAGGCACTCTCACTTATCTTTAAGTCAGCCTTTAGTGCCCGTGCAGCCGGAGGCGGATTTGTCGGCACGACAGTTTTGATGGCCTGCCGTTATGGTATTGCCCGCGGACTCTTCTCCAATGAGTCCGGTCTGGGTTCTGCCCCCATCGTGGCCGCTGCTGCGAAGACACGCAATCCCGTCCGCCAGGCTCTTGTTTCCTCTACAGGTACTTTTTGGGATACAGTGGTGATATGTTTTATTACAGGTCTTGTGCTTGTGAGCAGTATCATTGCCTATCCCGATATAGATCATACCCATGGTGCAGCTCTGACTCAAGCCGCTTTCAGCAAAATACCCGTTATCGGTCCCTTCATACTTGCGTTTGGCATTTTCACATTTGCATATTCCACCATACTCGGATGGGCCTATTATGGCGAGAGGGCTATAGAATACCTATGTGGTCACAATTTCAAGTTGTCACGCATTGTGATATGGATTTACAGGTGTGTGTGGATTGTTGGAGTCTATGTCGGCGCAGTAATGTCTCTCAATCTCGTGTGGAATATTTCAGATATCACAAATGCCTTCATGGCCATACCTAATCTGGTTTCAGTCTTGCTGCTTTCGGGTGTGATCGTCAGGGAGACTAGAAAATACCTTTGGGAAAATCGTCTGGATGAGGAGGACAATGAGGAAATACCCGAGATCTGATATCAACGGGAATTACTCTACGATATAAACGGTTTCGCCATCTTCCAGAAAGTAGTATTTTTCGCGGGCGAAACTCTCGATGGAATCTTTATTTGACTGGAGAGTAGTCAGTTGCTCTTCAGTCTGTTTTATCTCTTCACGGTAGGACCTGATTTGGCGCTCCTGGGAACGGAGAGTTGATCCGGTTCTGAACCATTGTTCGAGGTTATTAGTATCCAACAGCAAGTAAAGTAGGAAAATAAGGGTGACTATGGTGTACTTGCTGAAGACTATTCGCCACACCTTGTAAGACAATACCCTTTGTCTGAATTCCATGAATTTATTCCACAGTCTCATTGCTGTTTCTTTTTTTGCAAAAGTAGTCAAATAATACTAATTTTGAAATAAAAAAGAGATGACACAGACACTCCGGAACTTGCGTTATTATGCTCCTTCCTTGAGGCAGAGTTGGCTTTTGGTACTTATTTTTGTTTTGTTTGGAACGACTTTTGGCGCTACTCCGAAGTTGCTTGCAGGCGATTCGACTTTTTGGGGATCGACCTCTGTTATGTACTTATGTACTATGATTCCCGTCTTCTTTTTTATCTGTTTCAAGTCGATGATGGAGTATCAAAGATATGAGGTTACGGGCATGGCAGCACCAAGCAAAATTAATTTCCCCTCATTTGGATCTTTGCACCCATTGTTGGTTTTTCTCCTTGCCGGCCTTGCCACACTTTGCATTTCGGTACTTATCGGGCCCTTAACAACCCTCATTCCCATGCCGGACAGTATAAGAATGATATTCGAGAATTTTTTAAGCGGTTCTTCTTTGGTGGATTCTCTTATCGCCACAACTATACTTGCGCCACTTTGTGAAGAGTTTCTCTGTAGAGGAATGATGCTCAGAGGAATGCTGGAGCATATTTCTCCAGCCAAAGCTATCCTGTGGTCTGCATTTATTTTTGCAGTGATACATCTCAACCCCTGGCAGGCAATACCGGCCTTTGCTCTCGGAGCATTTTTTGGTTGGGTGTATTGGAAGAGCCGTTCCATCTGGTTGGTCATTTTCCTTCATTTTGTCAATAATTTTTCAGCTATGCTTCTGGCCAGGCTTTTTCCGGATATTCCTGTTGATGCGGAACTTTCGGAGGTTCTTCCCACTGTATGGTACATAGTGTTATATTCTGTTGCGCTGATTCTTTTTGCCTTAATCATTATATTGTTTCAAAAGAAGCTCAATTTTAAAGATGACAAAAAAACTCTATCCGCTGAAATTCCAGCCGATTCTCAAAACTAAAATCTGGGGCGGTAACCGCCTGGTCAAGGAATATTCCAAATTTTACGATCCCGAAGAGGAAATCGATCCCTCTCATATCGGGGAGTCCTGGGAAATAGTTGATCTTGGTGATGACAGCTCTATGGTTAGCGAAGGCTTCCTTGAGGGAAATTCTCTCTTTGATATCCTTGAGACCTATCTTGGAGATCTTGTAGGGGACAAGGTATTTGAAATGTACAATCTACAGTTCCCCGTACTTGTCAAATTGCTCGACATTAATACAAATATTTCCGTACAGGTTCATCCCGATGACGAAATTGCCCTTGAACGCTATGATAACTATGGCAAAGAGGAGTTTTGGCATGTCCTCGACGCAGATGAGAATGCACGAATCTACCTCGGATTCAAAAGAAAGGTTACTGCTACGGAATTTTACGATAAGTGTAAGGACGGGACCGTGATTCAATTGCTCAACGAGATTCGTCCCCGTAAAGGCGACAATTTTCACATTAAGCCAGGTACTGTTCACTCCGCTACAGGCGGCATCAGACTGGTGGAAATCCAACAACCTTCGGACATTACGTTCCGTCTCTATGATTGGGAACGTGAGTTCGATTCCAATACTGCCAGAGAAATGCATCTTGAAGAGGCAATCGATTGCATAGACTATTCCGCCTCCACTCCTTCATCGCTGGTAATACCAACAGATACCGCTCACGGGCCATTATGTGAGAGTGATAATTTTATAATCACGGCACTTGACCTTAAGGATACCCTGCATATCTATACTGAACGCTTCGATAGCTTCATCATTTATATATGCACTCAGGGTTCTGCCTCAATCCAGGTAATGGAAGGAGGGAAAAAGGTCTCATATGATATTTCAAAGGGAGGAACAATCCTAATTCCGGCTTCTCTGGACGACTTCTTCATAGTTCCGCTGGAAAAGAATACTTTGCTGCTTGAGGTCTGGCTCAGGCCTGCTGAAGAGGTGGATGACTATATTGACGAAAATGTAAGCGAAGAGTGCGGTGATGACGATTGTGACGAGGAGGAAGGGGAACACTGCCACTGCGGACATAACCATAAACATTGATACCATGGACGCCACACGCATAGACAAATATCTTTGGGCCATCAGAGTTTTCAAGACCCGTTCAGATGCCACTGATGCTTGCCGAGGCGGCAGGGTGACGGTTAATGGTAATGAGGCTAAGCCTTCAAAAGAGGTCAAAACGGGGGATACAATCTCCATACGCAAAGGTTCGGTATTCTACACATACAAGGTGCTTAGTCCGCTGGACAAACGTCAGGGGGCCAAGGAGGTTGAAAAGTATGCTCAAAACCTTACTCCCCAGAGCGAACTGGATAAACTCCGGGCTCCTGCGGAGACATTTTTCATAAAGAGAGACAGAGGAGCCGGAAGACCCACCAAGAAGGAACGCCGCCAGATGGACGAGCTCTATTCTTCCTTCTTTGTAGATGATGATAATGGGTGATTGAAGAGAGTCATCGCCTGATCGATACCCTCCGTGCCATAACATTTGATGGCATTGATTGCTGCATCAAGCACGGTTTGCAATTGACGCTTCTCTTCAAGAATAAATTCTCCCAGTACGAAATCCACCTGACCGCCTTCGGCGAAACCGCCGTTGCCTATGCCTATGCGTAGTCTGGCATACTCATTGGATGCGAGCGTGTAATCAATGTTTTTCAGACCATTGTGACCACCATCACTGCCTTTTTTCCGCATACGCAGCGTACCGAAAGGCAGGGCAAGATCGTCTACCACCACTATGAGATTCTCTTTGGTCAATTTATGCTTTTGAAGCCAGTAATTGACAGCCTTGCCACTTAGATTAACATATGTAGAAGGCTTTAGCAGTATGAATTTCCTGCCTTTGAATGATGTTTCGGTGACCGACCCATAACGGTCCACCGTAAATACGGTATTGGACGCCTGAGCCCAGGCATCCAATACCATAAAACCTATATTGTGGCGGGTTCCGGCATATTCTGCACCGATATTGCCCAATCCGACAACTAGATACTTCATAGACTATATCATAGACTATTCTTCCTTGGCAGCTGCTGCTGCAATCGCTGAACGTGTCAACCTGACAGCACAGATAAGAGTGTTCTTCGGAGAAACGATCTGAACTTTGTCGAATGAGAGGTTTCCTGCATAAATCTGCTTTCCGAGTTGGAGATGTGTTACATCCACTTTAAGCTCATCGGGAAGCTCGTTGATTAAGCCACGAACGCTGAGTTTGCGTGAGTGTACCATAAGCTTACCACCCATTTTTACACCTTCAGAGCTACCTGTGATTACAATGGGAACATCTATGGTTACCGGTTTATCAGCTGAAATGGCGAGGAAGTCAACGTGAAGAGCCTTGTCAGTAACGGGATGGTACTGTACTGCATGGAATTTCGCGAGTTGCTTCTTTCCGTCGATGTTGAGATTGATAATGTAGGAATAGGGAGTGTGGGTGATCGCCTTCAGATCCTGAGCGTCAATTGAGAAGGATGTATTCTCTACTCCCTGCCCATAAAGTACGCAGGGTACTCTTTCTGCTCTGCGGATGCTTTTTACATCAGCTTTTTTGCCGGTGGTTCTGAGCTCACCTTTGAGTTCAATCTGTTTCATTGTGTATAAAAGTTAAAATGTGTTACTCAGTCCGGTCTTTCCGGACCCCATTGCACCAAAAGGAACAGATCCTTTTAAAGCGGCGCAAAGATAACAAAATTTCCCAAAATCAAACTGATTTCGCCTGTTTTTATTACTTTATACTCTTCTTTCCCATTATAAAACAGCCTCCCAAGAAAAATAGGAACTCAGAACTACACACTCGCACCCCGCACCGCTACTTCACATAGCCTGTAGCTATATTCCATTTTAGAGTCTTGTAAAAGTTGTTAAGTACCTTATATTGGGCGCGAGGTAGATAGGTGCTCAGGCCACTGTATCTCTCAATGGTGATGTTGAGGAATATATCGGTTGTGGCTTTATAGACTATTGCTCCGTCAAGAGCGGTTTTGAATTCTGCATATTGAGCCGGAGTGGCAATTCGTGAGACAATATCTTCAAAATCATAATACCACTTCTTGTCGTAGCGGTAATATATCTGGAGTTTAGAGTCGTCCATGATAAAGATGGAGTCCTGATTGTTGCGGTAAATAGAGGCACAGATTCCGGCAAGATTGTCAAGTGCACTGCACCTCACCATGGAGACAGTTGCCGACCGGTAGATACCGGTCTGGGCATCGTAGATGGCAAAATAGTCGGAACATACCTGTTTTAGGGCTTCTTCGCGATTTTCTACATTGAAGATGGGGTCAAACATCTTTTCGTAGGGGAAGCCGTCTGCAAGGATTTCGGTTGGGGAGAAGAGCATATATTCACACTTGTCCTTGAATTCGTATGCTACTTCTATTCCACCCATTAAGCAGCAGTCAAAAAGTATGAATTCATAATTATGTGGAAGTGCAGCAGCGAGTTCGGTTATTTCCATTTCACTATTGTTGTCGCTTCCGAAGGATTTCTGTGGCGGCTCTTCCGTCGGGGATTTTACCAGAAAACGGTAAGGGTCTTCAAACGGTCGGGAGGATTTATCTCCTGCCATATCCAAGGGATTAGCATAATAGCCTTCCGGCAGCCATCCTGTAGCGTGCGACCAGAGGATGAGACCGTGGTCGGTGGCAGGATAAGTGCGCTCCGCATCGGCCAACACGCGACAAAAGGAACTTATTTGTGAGGAGTTCATCTCCTGTTCATAAATAGATATGGTTTCGCAGATTACAACTCCATCCTTGTTGCAACTATACCTGGATAGGGTAGGGGTTTTACCAGGAACATGGTAGAATACCAGCAGTATGTTGTTTTGGTCTTTATATTGAGGTACGTAGCCCTTTTTTATATCTTGGATACACTCCTCAGCATAACTGTAGAGGTTGTTGTTGGCGCTGATATAGAGAAGCACCGATCTTACCTTTTTCTCTTCCGGATTTTCTTTGCAGGAAGTGACAGAGCAGGATGAAATGCAGGCGAAAAGCGCAAAAAGCGATAAAATGCGAATAAATCCTCTTTTTTCCATAACACAAAGGT
>DFOK01000077.1 GCA_002376715.1 Bacteroidales bacterium UBA3543
CTGCAAGAGGCAATCATAAGATTATGAAAAAATGCACCCTTCCTCTAACTGCAGCAGGTCAGGTTAATATGATTATTACCGAAATGGGGGTGATGGAAGTAACTCCCAAGGGGCTTGTTCTTACTGAGATCAATCCTCTCTATACTGTTGAACAGGTACAGGAAGCCACCGAGGCAAAGCTCATAATTGCTGAGGATTTGAAACCTATGTGTTAGAAATTAGTTTTATCGAGATGTTAAATATTAAATATATTAAAGTTATGAAAAAAGTATATATCGTAGCAGCCAAAAGAACTGCAATAGGTAAGTTTTTAGGATCAGTAGCCAACTTCACTCCCGGTGATCTGGGCGCAGTTGTTATTAAAAGTCTTATGGAAGAGACCGGTATAAAGCCCGAACAGGTTGATGAGGTAATCGGTGGTAATGTGCTGTCAGGCGGTCAGTTCCAGGGTGTTATACGCCAGGCATCAATCAAGGCAGGTATTCCTGCAGAGGTCCCCGCTTACGGTATCAATATGGTGTGCGGTAGCGGTATGAAGGCAGTCATGAATGGATATAACGACATTCTTGTCGGAGATGCAGATATTGTTATCGCAGGAGGTACCGAGGTTATGTCCAACGCCGGCTTCATCCTTGGCGGCAATCTCCGGTCAGGTGCCAAGATGGGCGACCTTCAGGCTGTTGACCATATGGTTTGCGATGGTCTTACCGATGCTTTCAACAAATACCACATGGGTATCACTGCTGAAAATATAGCGGAAAAATATGGCATTACCCGTGAAGAGCAGGACGAATTCGGTTTTGCTTCACAGCAGAAAGCCATTAAAGCTGTCGATTCCGGTGTATTTGCTAAAGAAATCGTTCCCGTTGAAATCGTAACCAGAAAAGAAACCATTATTTTCAAAGATGACGAGTATCCTAACAGAACATCAACTCCTGAAAGAATGGCTAAACTCAGACCTGCATTTAAGAAGGATGGCACAGTAACTGCCGGCAATGCTTCAGGTATCAATGACGGGGCATCATTCGTTATGCTTATGTCTGAGGAAAAGATGAAAGAACTCGGTCTTACTCCTATGGTTGAAATCGTTGCAGCAGGTCAGGGTGGTGTAGATCCATCAGTAATGGGTCTTGGTCCAGTTCCCGCTATACGCAGCGTCCTCAAGAAAGCCGGTAAGAAACTTCAGGATATGGAGCTTATCGAGCTTAACGAGGCATTTGCAGCTCAATCTCTCGGTGTTATCCGTGAACTTATCAAGGAGCATGGTGTTACAAAAGAGTGGATTGATGAGCGTACCAACATCAACGGCGGTGCCATAGCCCTCGGCCACCCTATCGGAGCATCCGGCAACCGTATCATCGTTACCCTTATTCACGAAATGCTGGCAAGCGGCAAGAAACTAGGTCTAGCATCACTCTGTATCGGTGGCGGTATGGGAACAGCTATAATATTACGTAACTGTACTAAGTAAATAACATAAAACATAAAATGAATTTTAATCTGACAAAGACTCAAGAGCTTTTCAGGCAGATGATCCATGAGTTCGCTGAAAAAGAGGTCAAACCTCTGGCAGCGGAAATTGACGAGCAAGAGCGTTTTCCTGAAGAGACTGTAAAGAAGATGGCAAAACTGGGCATCTTCGGTATTCCGGTACCCAAAGAATATGGCGGTGCAGGAGGCGATAATATCATGTATTCCATAGCTGTGGAAGAGTTATCTCGCTGCTGCGCCACTACAGGCGTTGTGGTTTCAGCGCACACTTCTCTTTGTATGGTTCCTATTTTAGAATTCGGCACGGAGGAGCAGAAGAGAAAGTATCTGCCCAAACTCGCTTCAGGTGAGTGGATAGGCGCATTCGGACTTACTGAGCCCAATGCCGGTACTGATTCTTCAGCGCAACAAACTACAGCTGTCCTCGATGGCGATGAATGGGTGCTTAACGGAAACAAAATATTTATTACAAATGCAGGCCAGGCAGAGCTTTATTTGATTATTGCGATGACTGACAAATCTCAGGGCAACAGAGGTATTTCCGCATTCCTGGTAGAGGCTTCCACTCCCGGATTTTGTGTGGGTAAGCAAGAGCTCAAAATGGGCATCAGGGGTAGTTCTACAAGGGAACTTATCTTTGATAACTGTCGTATTCCCAAGGAAAATCTCTTGGGGCAGGTTGGCAGAGGCTTCAGGATTGCTATGAAAACCCTTGACGGAGGCCGTATCGGTATTGCTGCACAAGCCCTTGGTATTGCACAGGGTGCTTTGGACGAGACTGTCAAATATACCAAAGAGAGAAAGCAGTTCGGTCGTGCAATTGCCAAATTCCAGAATACACAGTTTCAGATGGCGGATTTGCAGACAAAGATAGAGGCTG
Source organism: Bacteroidales bacterium UBA3543 (assembly GCA_002376715.1). Classification (GTDB taxonomy): domain Bacteria; phylum Bacteroidota; class Bacteroidia; order Bacteroidales; family UBA932; genus Cacconaster. The sequence goes on from DFOK01000077.1 coordinate 2,372, forward strand.
CTCGTCTGCTGGTTCGCAGTGCTGCCTTCAAGAAGGATGAGTCAATCAAAAATGACAGGATTAACTACTCTGCCGATTCCGCTATGGCAAAACTTTATGCTTCAGAAGTGGCTATGGAGGTTACTACCAAAGCTGTTCAATTCCACGGCGGTTATGGTTATACCCGTGAGTATCCGGTTGAGAGGATGATGCGTGACGCAAAGATTACCGAAATATATGAAGGCACATCCGAGGTTCAGCGTATGGTAATCGCAGGCAATTTGTTTGGTAAAATTTGATAGGAGGAATAGATATGAAGATATTGGTATGTATAAAACAAGTTCCGGATACCACAGAGATTAGGATAGATCCGGTAACAAAAACACTTATCCGTGAAGGCGTTCCTTCCATCATGAATCCCGACGACAAAGGCGGGCTTGAGCTGGCCCTCCGTTTCAAAGATAAGTTTGGCGCAGAGGTGACGGTTATCACTATGGGTCCTCCCCAGGCTGATCTCATACTCCGTGAAGCCTTTGCAATGGGTGCAGACAGAGCCATTCTCCTTACAGACCGCAAGTTTGCAGGTGCCGATACATTAGCTACTTCCAACGCCCTTGCCGGTGCGGCAAGAACTCTCGACTGGGATCTTATAATCACCGGTCGTCAGGCTATTGACGGTGACACCGCTCAGGTAGGTCCTGAAATGGCGGAGCACCTCAATATTCCTCAGATTTCTTATGTTGCAGGTCTGGACTATGACGGCAAAACTTTTACCGTCAAGAAACAGACTGAAGAGGGGCATCAAATCTTACAGTTTGAAGGCAAAGGTCTCCTCACCGTTCTTGCTCCGGCTTTCAAGTCACGTTACATGAGTATAGGCGGTATCGTTGATGCCTACGACAAGGAAGTTGAAGTTTGGGGTGCCGACAAGGTTGACCTCGACGAGTCCAAACTCGGCTTGAAAGGCTCTCCGACTAAGGTTGTAAAATCATTCGCAAAGGAGTTGAAGCAGCCCGGTGTCATACATGAAGTCGATGCCGAACAGGCAGTAGAGCTGATTATAAGCAAACTTAAGGAGAAACATATCATCTAACCCGTTAAATTTGACTGAATATGGATAATGCACAATATAGAAATGTTTTTGTCTTTGCAGAGCAAAGAGACGGTGTTGTACAATCTGTTGCTCTTGAACTGATCGGCAAGGCCCGTGACCTTGCGGTCGATCTCGGAGAAAAAGTTTTTGCGGTGCTTCTCGGCAAGGGTATTGCCGATTCCGCAAAGACTCTTATAGAGTATGGAGCCGATAAGGTAATTGTTGTTGATAATGACAATCTAAAGGATTATATAACCGAACAATATACACAGGCGATGTATCAGGTGGCTGTGGAGTATGAGCCCTCAATAATGTTGTTTGGCGCCACAACCATCGGTCGTGACCTGGCTCCTCGCGTGGCCGCACGTCTTGGCACAGGGCTCACTGCAGACTGTACCAAACTTGAGATATCGGAAGATACAAAAGAATTTCAGATGACACGTCCGGCATTCGGAGGTAACCTGATGGCTACTATCATGTGTCCCGATCACAGGCCACAGATGTCAACCGTACGCCCCGGTGTAATGCAGAAATGCACTCCCGATGCTTCGCGCAAGGGGGAAATTATAAATTTTGCTCCCAAGTTCGACTCTTCAAAATTCAGCGTGAAACTTGTTAAAACCGAAAAAGAGGAGAAAGGCAGCGTGGACATCTCTGAAGCCAAAATCCTTGTTTCAGGTGGTAGGGGAGTGGGTTGTGTTGCCGGATTTGACAAACTCCGTGAGCTTGCTGCAGTTATCGGTGGAGAGGTTTCATCTTCACGTGCAATGGTGGATGCAGGCAATATGCCTCACGACCGCCAGGTAGGACAGACAGGCAAGACCGTACGTCCCGATGTCTATTTTGCTCTCGGTATCTCAGGGGCTATACAGCACCTTGCAGGTATGGAGGAGTCGGAATGCATCATTGCTGTCAACAAAGACAAATTCGCACCTATTTTTGCGGTAGCAGACCTGGGTATCGTAAGCGACCTTAACACAGTCATTCCGCTACTCACAGAACGCCTCAAAAAGGAGATGGCAAAATAATTCTTAGTCTCTAAGTTATATAATTAGAAGAATAGAGCCCGGTGCTACCGAGCTCTATTTTTAACAATGTTAAAGCGCCCAGGCTTTGCGGGCATATTTGTTTTATCTCGTTATTTTGTCTTAATCAGGTAATAATATGGGGAATCAGCACCCAAATTGGTGAAAATTAATGTATCGTTCTGAATTCTATCAAATACTATAGGAGGAGATCCATCTGAAAATTCTGCAACATAAACGTATTCGTTATATCCTCCGGAGCAGCAATAACACTCTTTATGCCACCTTATTTTAGTGTTCTGATAGTCGGCAACTCTGTCTCTGGAAACAATCATTCGATTGTTTTTTGTGAATTCCATATAATAATCATCCCAATATCGTATTCTGGTTGCAATAAAACCTCCCTTTTCATATACAACTTTCCACTTGCCCTGAATACAATGCTTTATAACACTTAAAGGTTGGTTATAAAGAGTAATATTTCGTGTATCGGTCGGCATTTTTTCACAACCCGTCCCACAGAGTAGAAACAGGGAGATGAGACCTAATATGATTATTCTCGCCTTCATAGTGCTATATTGTTGCTAATAAGCCAAGTACTTACCTATAAGATGCAAAAAGTAGCGAAAACGTTGCATAGGTAAGAGGCTAAAATGAAAAAGCCCGGTGTCATACCGAGCTCAATTTCAATACTGTATCTTAAATAACATTCCTCCGATGTTATCGCGGGAGGCTCCGGTGACGGAGGAGAGGCAGCTTGGCTGGTCTGCCATATAGAGAGCCCCTAAAAGGGCGAAAATAAGGGCTTCTTTGTATTCGATGATGATCGGGTCTGGAATTACTATTTCGCAGCCTGTAAGGGCTGAAATGCGCTCTACAAGGAATTTATTGAAAGCTCCGCCTCCGGTAATGAGCAAACGCTTACCCGATGAGGTGACGCGTGACACCTGGTATGCTGCATGTTCGCAAAATGTACGCAGTCTGTCAGCTAAGGACAGGCCATATTTATCAATCATAGGGAATATAAGTTCCTCAACCCATTCGCGTCCGAGTGATTTGGGACCCTCTGTATGATAGAATTCGAGGGCATTCAGCTCTTCAAGTAGTGGAGAGCATATCTCTCCACTGCGTGCAATCTCCCCATCCTTATCATATTCGAGTCCGATCTGACGAGTGAAGCGGTTGAAAACATAATTGACGGGACTGATGTCAAATGCCACCCGTTGTCCCTCTTTTTCAAAGGAAATATTGGAAAAACCGCCGATATTGAGACAATAATCGTAGTCTGAAAAGAGCATTCTGTCGCCTATAGGCACTAACGGAGCACCTTGGCCACCCAACATTATATCCAATCTGCGGAAATCCGATACAGTAGGAATGCCTGTTTCTGCAGCAATCGCGGCTCCATCGCCGATCTGATACATAACCTTCTTATGCGGTTCGTGGAATATCGTATGGCCGTGTGAAGCAATAATATCGGGTTTAACTCCAAATTCCTCCATAAAGAGATTGACCTTCTCCCCGAGAAACTTCCCATAACCGCTGTGAAATGTGATAAAATCGAGCGCACTCATCTGCTGTGCGCCTGTCCCAAGGATATATTTCATGTCGTCAGGATAACTGTAACCACGAGCACAGTCGATCGTAAAATCCCATTTTCCATTTTTACGGGTAAAAGTACAGCAGCAAACATCAAGTCCGTCAAGTGAGGTACCCGACATCAGGCCGATGGATTGAATTTTAAAATCGGGACTCATAATATTCTGTATTGAGTATTTATAAATATAACTAATAATGAGCACAAATGCAACAACAAAGCGTTGCTTCTAAATATAGTAAGCCGCTTGTTGGATTTTCTGAATAAGAAGAGGATTGAGAGTATCGGAATATTGCGCCAGAAATAGCTCTACCTCCTTTTTTGCCTCTTCCGAGTAGTGTCCTCCAAGTAGTGCCGAACACCAGTTGGTGGGGAAGAAAATATCTCCCGTGAGCTGTATTTCCTCAATGATCTCCAGCGCGGGTCTGATATATGAAAGTGCCTCTTGCTGCCTGAGCGGATGATTGAGAAGACGCAATACAGTTAAAGTCCAGGGCTCAACTTCACGGTTTTCTGCCTTCAAAAGTGACTGGAAACACTCTTGGCGATCTTCCGGCGAGGAAGCAAGTGCCGGTGCTATATAATCAAATTGCGCAATTAGGTCGGGGTGGGAGAGGCGTTCCCTTTGTTTTGCAATCAGTTGTGGTGCCATCTCTTCTTTTCTGACTGCAAGTTGCTGACAAAGCTGCGTTAGATCAGCGTTTGTGAGTTGGAAACTTGTAAAATTATTAGGCTTCAGGAAAGCCTGGAGAAACATCTCTGTAGTGGATTCAGAGTGAGGAGCGTTTAACAGTGCATTGAAAGCGGCTCTACGGCAGCTCTCGGATTGGGATTTGGATAGAAGTTTTGTCAAACGTGATTCCCATTCGGTTTGCTGAAGGTTGTCCTCTTTCCAGAGAATGGCCCCCAGTTGGGAGATAGCCCGTCTGAATACAAGCGTATTTTGGGAAGAATCCTCTTTTGACAATGATTCGAGGCAATTGAGCAAGAACAATGTATAATCAAAGCCTGAAATCTTCTTGTTGAGATAATTCTCATAGAGAATAACGAGCGCAGAGGCCTTTTCCGAGGGGTTCAAGGGCTGAGTGGAGAGATTGTTCATTAAAGCAGTAGAAAGCTCCTCTGAGAGCTCATAAAAGCCGTAATTAAGCCCATTCAGGTCAATCTGTGCAAGAGAGTCCACTTTATAATGAGGCATTCCGGGCTTGTGAACCCAGTCATGGCTCCATGAGGCAAGATCTTCATCGGTATATTTATCAAGAATGGCTATAAGGCCCTCCCAGTCTGCATTTCCGTATGCATATTGATGAAGATATTCCCGAATACCGGCCTTGAATGATTCAGTATCCATTTTCCGAACCAGCATCTCCATTACAATAGGAGCTTTGTTATAAATAATATTGCCATAAATAAGTCCTGCATCCTTCAGGTTGGCAAGCGGCTGTTTAATGGCATTGGCTCCTTCAGTACGGTCAACTGAATAGGCAGCGGATGCGTAATCCAGAAATGTGAAGGAATTATCCACATCGGGATATTTGTCGGCAGAGATCAAGGCTGCGAAATAGTTGGCAAAGACCTCTTTTGTCCAGACATCGTCAAACCATTTCATCGTCACATAATCGCCGAACCACATATGGGCTGTCTCGTGTGCTATCAGACTGAACCTGTTCATCCGTTCCGAAATGCCGGCACCTTTCTCAAGAAATATACGGCGGTCGTTGTAAAGTGTGGCTCCCGTATGTTCCATTCCACCATATTGGAATCCGGGCAACACTATACAGTCATATTTGGCGAAAGGATAGGGGATGGCGGTATATTCTTCAAGCCATTCCAGAGAGTAAAAGACTTCATCCAGTATCTCATCAATCTGAGCAAGTTTGTAAGGGTCTGTTTCTCTATGATAAAGTCCTATCGTACGGCCGGTTTCATCCCTTTTTTCAGCCTTTTCAAACTCTCCTGCTACAAAAGAGAAGAGATATGTGCTCAGAGGCTCTGTAGGGCGGAATAAATATGTAATTGTTTGATTATCAGCATTTGTAACACTTTCGTTAACCGGACTGTTGGCTATTGCTTTCCATTTATTTGGTACAGAGAGAGTTAGAATATAGGAGGCTTTTAGGTCCGGTTGGTCAAAACAGGGAAAGAGTGTACGTGCTCTGTCGGGTACCAACAGCGTGTACATAAAATTATCCCTTCTGTTGAGTGATTGTTTTCCTGCGGAAAATTTGATTCTTATGCTATTCCGGCCTTCCGGCAGAAGAGAGTATGGTATGATAATATGTTCATTTTCAAATAGATAATCGCAATTCACGTTATTTAACTCTACGGAATGAAGCATTTCCGCCTTTTCATTGAAGTCCACTACAAAAGGATAGTCACCCAGTCTGTTGAAATCAAATGAAATAAGGATTTCCGATGAAATATCTTCATCAGCATTTTCCGAAATTTCAAATCTCAAGTCATAGTTGAGATTAGTGATTGTAGTTTTCCTTAGATCAGCAAGTTCATTACTAATACCAGGCTCGGTTATTCTGGCAATTTTCCATTTCTGGCAGCTTGCTGCCATTAGAGTCAGCGCCAATGTCACAAGTATTATGCTTCTTTTTCTCATGGTAAATTAATAACTGAAACAGCCTTTAGCTATTGGCCATAAGCCGTTAGCTTTTGGCCGTTGGAGATTCCTAAAACATAATTGTTTATTACATCAAAAGTTTCAGCGGAGAAATCGGATTTGAATCCTTTGATGTCAGAGGTTGTGACTATCTTGAGATACTCTTTCAGATAGAGGTCGGAGAGGGGATAGTAGCTCCAGTGCCACTTCTCTTCGCCATGTCCGGTGGTACGCCCTTTACTGTATGGCTGGAAGAAGCCATATTTGTGAGCATTCGCCTGAAGCCACGCGTATGCCTTTTTCCCTTGTGTTGAGTTCCAGTAGGAGAGTTGTTTGGATATAAGATCTATATCCGTTCCCCAATGGTGGCGCGAAGTGCCGGGGAGAGAGTTATATTTGAGTACTCTTTTAGCACACTCAATGCGGTCGGGATACTTTTCGGTGTACTCTTTGATTTTGCTCTCCCAGATATATTTCTGAGTGTTGAAATTTCGGGAGGCAGATGTCACCCGCAATGTGATGCCTGCAGCCTTTGCGTCTGCATACATCTTCTCGAAGGCTGCAAGGACAGGTTTCTGTATATAGGAGTTCTCCTTGCTAAGTCCGGTATATTTTGAGGGTATATTGACGAAATTGGGGTCTTCACTGTAAGTGTGTTTGCCCATTAGGAATTCCTTGGTCGGGTATGTGGAGTCTTTCCAGAGCAAATCGCTAGTATTATCTGACTTTGAAACCTCCTTGTATGGGGTTACAACGAGGGTCCCGTCATCAAGGATGCGGATCAAATTGTTTTTGATGTCATTTTCGGAGAGTTTTTTCATCAGTTGTGCCACAGAATTGGCAGGGTCAGGCTCAGGGCCTGCTCCGAACCTCATCTTAAAGGAGTGTATTTTTCCTCCGAGCAGCACTCCATTGCGGTTTACCTGCACCTCAAGGATAGGTGAGTGCCCTCTGTTGCCCGTGACATTCATTCCGGTAGAGGTGCAGAAGTTGCCCAGACTGTAGGCAATTATTCTGCCCTTGTAGCCCTCTACGGCACGAGTCACATGAGGGCCATGGCCGAATACTATGTCTGCACCCAGATCGATGCACAGGTGTGCAAACTTTCTTAAGTCACCCCTGTTTTCTCCGTGAAAATATTCCGTACCGTAGGGGAGAGGATTGCAGTGGCTACCTTCATCACCTCCGTGAAATGAAACGATAAGTATGTCACAATCCTCTCTTACTTCCCCGATAATTTCGCGTACGAGTTTCTCATTGGTGTGTTTAAGTACATAGGAGTTATAGCCAAAGGCGCAAAAGCCGAATTTTACCCCTCTAATCTCTTTAAATGCATACCTACATTCGGGAAGACCGGCATATCCTATACCGACCTTGTCAAGGTTGGCCATGGTCTCGGCTCTTCCCGTAGCGGAGAAATCATTTATATGGTTGTTGGCCAGGCACATGAAATCAAAGCCGGCATCAGCGAGATGTCTGCGATATTCCGGGGGCATTTTGAATGCATAGGAACGATTATTGGAGAGGCTTTTGGTGCAGGTTCCGCCTACACACATAGCCCCTTCAAGATTACCGGCAGCAATGTCAGCCCTGCGCAGGATATCACGTGTATGGTCAAACAGATTGTTTCCGCCATTCGCGGGAAGGCGGTTTTTAGGATAAGTATTGCCGAGCATTATGTCACCCACCAGAGCAACAGTGAGTGTGTCCGTAGTTGCCCCTAGTGGTATTGTGAGTGACAATAAAGTCATCAAAAGTGGAAATATAATATGTCTTTTCATTTCTTCCATTTGTCTAAACTACAAAGATACTTATTTTTCACCTCTTATTCTCATGTGGCTACGAAGCGGTCTGAAAGTTGTTTCTCTCTTATATCTCTATTCAATCTTGCTCTATTCAATCTTGCCGTATGGGTATTACAAATTGTTTTGTTCACCTATTGTTATTACATTTGTAGACATTTTGAACAAATTATGAAAGGAATCGTTCTGGCAGGCGGCAGCGGCACCCGCCTTTATCCTATAACCAAAGGGGTGAGCAAACAGATGCTCCCAATCTATGACAAGCCGATGATCTATTATCCGATATCAGTGCTGATGCTGGCCGGTATCCGCGAAATACTGATTATCTCAACTCCGCAGGATCTTCCGGGATTCAGACGTCTTCTGGGCGATGGCAGCGACTTCGGAGTGCGGTTCGAATATGCGGAACAGCCCTCACCCGACGGAATCGCGCAGGCATTTATAATAGGAGAGGACTTTATCGGTAAAGAGAGTGCCTGCCTTGTGCTTGGTGATAACATATTCCATGGAGCGGGCTTCACCGGAATGTTGAAAGAGGCAGTACGAGCCGCTGAAGAGGATGCTAAAGCCACGGTCTTCGGATATTGGGTAGCGGATCCTCAGCGCTATGGCGTAGCTGAGTTCGATGAAGAGGGTAACTGTCTTTCCATTGAGGAAAAACCTGCAAATCCAAAATCCAATTATGCAGTAGTTGGACTCTATTTCTATCCCAACAAAGTGGTGGAAGTAGCAAAGAACGTCAAACCATCAGCACGCGGCGAGATCGAGATTACTTCGGTCAATCAGCGTTTTCTCCGGGATGGAGAACTCAAAGTTCAAACACTCGGACGGGGATTTGCCTGGCTTGACACGGGTACACATGATTCCCTGAGCGAAGCATCTACATTCGTAGAGGTCATAGAAAAGCGGCAGGGACTCAAAATAGCCTGTCTTGAGAGTATTGCGTATAATAAAGGCTGGATTTCTGAAGCAAAGATGCGTGAAGTGGCCCAGCCTATGCTTCGTAACCAGTACGGACAATATTTGATCAGGATAATAGAGAGTAAGAAATAATTATAAAAACAATATGCAAAGCATCATCATAACAGGTGGAGCCGGATTTATCGGATCGCATGTAGTGCGTCTTTTCGTCAATAAATATCCCAATTATAGGATTATAAATGTAGATAAACTCACCTATGCGGGCAATCTGGCCAATCTCGAGGATATCGAAAATGCCCAGAACTATCGTTTCGTACGTGCAGATATTTGCGATTTTGATGCAATGTGTGCACTTATGTGGGAGGAGAAGGTTACCGGCATCATTCATCTTGCTGCCGAATCCCATGTGGATCGCTCAATAAAAGATCCCTTTACCTTTGCACGCACAAATGTGATGGGTACGCTTTCACTGCTCCAGGCAGCCAGGCTCTGCTGGGAGTCTCTTCCCGAAAAATATGAGGGCAAGCGTTTCTACCATATCTCTACCGATGAGGTATATGGTGACCTTGAAATCACTCATCCTGAAGGAATAAAGTCCCCTTTTGCCGATATGGCAGCCCCTTCAGGGCATAATCTTGCATATGGTACCGATTTTTTCCTCGAAAGCACACCCTACGATCCACATTCGCCCTACTCCGCTGCCAAAGCGGCTTCAGACCACTTTGTACGTGCATTCCACGATACTTATGGTATGCCTACCATTGTGACTAATTGTTCCAACAACTATGGGCCGTATCAGTTTCCTGAAAAGCTTATTCCACTCTTCATCAACAATATCCGCAAAAGAATACCGCTTCCCGTATATGGTAAAGGTGAGAATGTCCGAGACTGGCTCTACGTTGAAGATCACGCCAGGGCCATTGACCTGATTTTTCATAGTGGAGAGGTAGGAGAGACCTATAATATCGGCGGATTCAATGAGTGGAAAAACATCGACCTGATCAAGGTCATAATCGCAACTGTGGACCGTTTGCTTGGCAATCCGGAAGGACATTCTCTCGATCTTATAACCTTTGTTACAGACCGTGCAGGCCACGATTTGCGTTATGCCATAGATTCCAGGAAACTACAAAAAGAGTTGGGATGGGAACCTTCACTGCAATTTGAAGAGGGTATAGAACTGACTGTACGCTGGTATCTGGACAATCAGGAATGGATGGACAGGATCACCTCAGGCGATTACGAGCGCTATTACGAGGAGATGTACAATAAAAGATAGGGGAGAGGTATTATTCTCCGAAATCGATACGGGGCTGACAAAGGTCTCGTAAACGTGTTTCAAAGTCCAGCATATAGGAACATCCGCGGTCACAAGGGCGCGCCTCGCGTGCACCTGTCATACAAAGGTTACCGTTAAGAAAGAGGCAGCTCATCCTGTGAGCTTCCATAGCAAATCTGATAAATTCTTCCTTTTTCATATATGCTTTTTGGATGGACAAATATATCTCTTTTATTCCATTTCTGCAAGGGAGAAATGAGGCTTATTCCCACTCTATGGTAGCTGAGGGTTTGGGTGAAATGTCGTAGCAAACGCGGTTGATATGGGGGACTTCATTGAGAATGCGTTCCGTTACATGCTTTAAAAACTCCCAGTCAAGAGGCTCGATGGTAGCCGTCATGGCATCTACGGTGTTGACGGCACGGATAATCACCGGCCAATCAAAGGAACGTGCGTTGTTGCGTACACCTACCGATTTAAAATCGGGAACAACCGTAAAATATTGCCATACTTTCTTGTCCAGACCTGCTTTGGCAAACTCCTCACGGAGTATTGCGTCGGATTCGCGAACCGCTTCCAGACGGTCGCGTGTAATGGCTCCAAGACAGCGTACTCCCAGACCCGGGCCGGGAAAAGGCTGACGGAATACCATTTCGTGCGGAAGACCAAGCTCAAGACCGCAGGCGCGTACCTCATCTTTAAACAGATGTTTAAGCGGCTCTACAAGCTCGAATTGCAGATCTTCCGGCAGACCGCCCACATTATGGTGCGATTTGACACATTTTGCGGTTTTGGTGCCGGATTCTATAATATCGGGGTATATCGTACCCTGAGCAAGAAAATCTATTCCTTTAAGTTTGCGGGCCTCTTCTTCGAATACCCTTATGAATTCAGTGCCGATGATCTTTCTTTTCTCTTCCGGATCTGCAACATTTTCAAGTTTTGAAAGAAATCTCTCAGTGGCATCAACATATATCAGATTGGCACCTAGACGGTTACGGAAAAGGTCCTCTACATTCTCTGACTCATTTTTCCTCATCAGTCCGTTATTGACATGTACGCATACCAGACGGTTGCCAATGGCTTTAAGCAGTAGAGCAGCAACAACTGAACTGTCAACTCCACCCGAAAGTGCCAACAATACTTTGCGGTCACCTACCTGTCTTCGTACGAGTTCAACTTGATCGGCAACAAAATTGGCCATATTCCAGTTGGCTTCCGCCTTGCAGGTCTCAAAGACGAAATCTTTGAGTGCCTTTTCGACAGCTGCTTCATCGGATGTAAACTCATCAAGTTTTTCATCGCATAGAGCCCTGTTGTGTCCGGCTGCAATTATAGGAAAACCTATCTTATAAATCTCCGGCAGGACATCGATTGCTACCCCATCTATAATATTATTGGGACCTCCGTTGATGATTATGCCCTTTACGTTTGGGAGCGCCTTGAGTTCCTCTGCCGTGATATCGTGCGGGTAAATCTCACTATAAACGCCCATTGCACGGATAGCTCTGGCCACTACCGTGTTTTCATGACTGCCAAGGTCGAGGATTACAATCATGTCCTGTTTCATTCTGTTGGTATTAAGCATTGATATCGGAAATCTGTCGCAAAGATACATTTTTTAGCGCTTACAACAGTCGCTTTTGCAGATAATCCACAACTTGTATGTCAGCGGGAAGCCAGTCAATAATATCCAGCTCCTGAAGGCTTACCCACTTTGCCGAACTATGTATCAGTAATCGAGGAGCTCCGAATAGAATCTTGCATTCGTAACAATGCATTATAAGATGAAATTCCGGATAGTCGTACTCTATTGTAAGCAGAAATGTGTCAATGGAGATTATAATCCCCAGTTCCTCCATTATTTCCCGTTTGAGGGCTTGTTGATGTGTTTCACCTGCCTCAATCTTTCCTCCGGGAAACTCCCACTTGCCGGCCATATTGCCACTACCGCGCTTGGTAGCCCATATCTTTGTCCCGTCAAAGATGACGGCGGCCACAACTTCTATAATTCGTCTATTCATTTTGCAAAGTCAGCGCACAAAATTAATAAATTCAGCTTATTTTCCTATTTTTGCTAAATGAACAATACATAATTATGAATATGGAAATAAATTTCTTTCACAATTTACTTGAAAAATGGGGGGTAGGAGAGCGTTTGATTCACGAGTTGGAATTGCTCTTTTTTGCAGTTGCGGTGACGCTTCTCATCCTTTTTGTCAATCTGATCTGTCGTAGAGTGATCATACCCATTACAAAGCGCCTTGTCAAGAAAACCCGCAATAAATTTGATGATATTTTACTTAATGATAGGGTACTTAAAAATCTTGTGCGGACTTTGACGCCGATTATCATACTTATTGCACTACCTTATGCAGTTGATGCATTTCCTCTGCTCCTGATAGTTTTCAAGAGGTTGGCCATGGCATGGCTCACCCTTTCCATAATAATACTTATATGCTCCATCTTTGATGCGATCTATAGTTATATGGCTGCCATGGATGTGGCACAGCATCATCCAATAAAGGGCTTTATGCAAATGTTTAAGATAATAGTGGTCTGTATAGGTATTATTATCATCATAAGCATCTTGGTTGACAAGAATCCGGGGGCCATACTAACTGCTCTTGGTGCCTCTGCTGCAGTGCTTATGTTGGTCTTCAAGGATACCATTGTAGGCTTAGTGGCAGGTATCCAGCTTTCAGCCAACGATATGCTTCGCCCCGGTGATTGGATCAATATGCCCAAATATAACATCGACGGAGATGTGATAGAGGTTTCACTTACCACCATTAAGATACAGAACTTCGACAAGACCATCTCTACAGTTCCTCCTTATGCACTTATCAGTGATTCTTTCCAAAACTGGCGTGGAATGCGTGAAGCCGGGGGCAGACGTATCAAGAGACACATTCCGATAGATATGAATACGATAGGATATCTGACGAATGAACAGAGGGGGGATTTGGTATCCAGAGGATGGATGGAAGCCGATGCACCGGCAGATGTGGTCAATCTTAAAGTTTTCAGAGATTACCTGCAGAACTATCTTCGCTCTCATACTCAAGTGCACCAAGAGCTTACTTTGCTTGTCAGAGAGTTGCAGCCTACTTCTGAGGGTATCCCGTTGGAGCTCTATTTCTTTTCAAACACTACCGTATGGGCAGAATATGAAACCATTCAGTCGGAAGTTGTCGAACATGTGCTTTCTGTAATGCCCAAGTTTGGTCTGAGAGCCTTCCAGCGTAGCTCAGGTTCACTTTCAAGCCTGGACAACCCTATCAGTATTCTTAAGAAATGATTTCTGCCTTAGCGGCAAAACATTATTCCAATGAAGGCTCTCGGCCCGATAAGGTCCGAGAGCTTTTTGTTATTTATTTGCATAAGATAATCGACGCGAAATACTAAATGTATCACTTCCGTAAGGGCAAACTCAGCTCCAATAAACGGGTCAACACCCACAAAGAAGTTTTTGTGAAAAAATGCATTCTCCTCGGGTTCCCAGTCTGACATCGAGCCCTCGAATATCAGAAGATTTTTCCGTGAGCCGGCCCCTATGGTAGCTCCCGTGAAAAACGACCATCTTCCTCTCTCCAAATAGAAGTCTGACAGGACTCCACCCCAGGAAGAGGCAATATAACTCCCTTCGGACAAATCATCGTTCAATGGCATTGTAGAAACATAACCTTCTATTCCTACTCTCAAATATTCACCAAAACGCACTCTGGCAGCACCGCCTAAACCTTTTGTAACACCTGAAGCCCTATATGTAAAGGGGATATCCGCACTCCCGGGCTTATCTGCGGGAGCACCTGAAAGATATCCGGCGTGAAGCATCATTCCCCCCTGGAAACCATTATATCGAAACACTCTACTCTTCTGCGCATCCTGTGCAAAAAGAGATTGAAACGAAAAAACGATTAAGGTACTAACAATGATAGTTAAAAATATATCTCTTCTCATAGATATTCCTCCTAAATTCTGGTCATATTCACTACATTCTCTACATGATGGGTGTGGGGAAACATATCCACCGGTTGTACTGCCGTGATCCGGTAGTGCTGCGAAAGTATTGCAAGGTCGCGTGCCTGAGTTGCGGGGTTGCAACTGACATATATTATCTCTTTTGGAGAGGTCTCCAGGAGCACCCGGGCCACATCCGGATGAATACCGGCTCTCGGAGGGTCAAGTACCACAATGTCAGGAGTGCCATTCTGCCGGATAAATTCGGCATTTAGGAGATCCTTCATATCACCCGCGAAAAAGGCGGAATTCTCTATTGAGTTGATTTTTGCATTGAGTTTTGCGTCTTCGATGGCTTCAGGTACATATTCAATTCCCACCACTTTTGATGCCATAGATGAGAGGAAGAGCGCAATGGTACCGGTACCTGTGTAAAGATCGTAGATTACAGGTTTATAGCCCTCCGGCATCATTGAAATGGCCTCACGCGCATACTCTCTCACAACTGAGTAGAGACGATATGCTTGCTCCGAATTGGTTTGATAAAAGGATTTAGGGCCTATTTTAAATCGAAGGGACTCCATTTGCTCATAAATGGCATCTTCTCCTTTATAAAGAATACAGTCAAGGTCATTTATGGTATCATTTCCCTTGGGGTTAATCACATAATAAAGGGAGTTAATCTCAGGAAATGCCTCTGAAAGTGCATCCAGGAGGGCATTACGCTTACCGGAAGCCTCGCTCTCTTCATTATCCTCAGCCTCTTTGCCAAATACTACGATAACCATCAATTCCCCTGTAGATGTGGTGCGTACAATAAGCGTACGCATAAATCCGTGCTGTTCACGGAGGTCAAAGAAGCTCAAATTGTGCTTTAGCGCATACTCGCGTACAAACAGGCGCAGTGCGTTTGTTGGCTCGCGCTGCAAGTGACATTTGGTGAGGTCCAGCACTTTGTCAAACATTCCGCTGATATGGAATCCTACTCCGCAAAGTTCCTGCTCAGAGAGTGATTCGGGTTCCTCATCCGTGAGTATCCATCTGCGGTTGGAGAAGGTATATTCTAGTTTATTACGGTATCCGACGGTTTTCTCGGAACATAGGATAGGGGAAATTTCCGGTAAATTGAGCCGACCGATTCTAACGAGTTGGTCTACAACCTGCTGCTGTTTGTATTGCAATTGCATGGGGTAGGGGAGTGCCTGCCATTTACAGCCTCCGCATCTGCCAAAATGGCAGCAGAAAGGATCTATACGATGCGGAGAGGGGGCTACCAGGCGGGTGAGATATCCCTCCATATAGCCTCTTCTGATTCTGGAAACCTGTACATCCACCACATCTCCGGGAATTGCCTGAGGCACAAAAAGTACTTTGCCATCAATATGAGCCAGCGCTTTGCCTTCGGCAGCAATTGATTCAATTGTAATATTCTGTAATAGTGGTTTTTTCTTTCTCGCCATTTGGTAAACTTTTTGCGAATCGCAAAGATAAAGATATTAAGAATCTTTTGCACAATAAAACAGATTTGTTATTTTTATACTCACAAACGATCCAATTTTCACGGTTATGAAAAGGTTTTTTTCCATATTAGTTCTGTCATTGCTTGCAATGACTGCTCCTTTCGCTCATGCGAAAACCGAGAAGGGGCAAAATGATTTTTTTGTCATATACGGCAAAATAATCGATACAGATACACGATCTCCGCTTTATTTCGCTTCCATCAATCTTGACGGCACCAATATAGCCAACGTGACCAATTCAGAGGGTTTTTTCTCATTGAAACTGCCCCTGAATATTTCAGGTGAACGCACTGTTACAACAAGTTACCTCGGATATTTGTCAACTACTTTAAAAGTATCGGATTTTTCGGGTTCAAGCGACTCTAAGCCGTTGATAATAAGCATGAAAGCAGTTCCGTTGTCCCTTGATCCGGCCACAATCCGCGGTTATGATGCGCGCGCACTATTTTACGAGGCGTACAGCAATATCAAACACAATTATCCCCAGAAAGATGTCGGAATGACGGCATTTTACCGAGAGATGGTCAAAAAGGGCAGTAGTAGGTATCTATCTCTAAATGAGGCAATTATAGATATTGAAAAGGCTGCATACGACGACTTTTTCTCGATGGATAAAGCTGCCGTTTATAAAGGTCGCGGTAGCATCAACTACAATTCTAGTGATACTTTATTCATTCATTATCAGGGTGGTATAATGTCGGCGCTCTATGTGGACCTGGTCAAAAGGCCCTTTGCCGGAGTCTATTTCGAGTCTATTGACTATTATTACAATTTTAAAATGGGCCAGTCGACCATAATTGATGACAAATTCTTCTACGTGGTTGAATTTGACCAGAAAACAAAAGATCCGGATGCATCGATTTTATACAGAGGTCGAATCTTCATCGAATCCGAATCACTCGCAATCGGTCGTATAGAGTTTGCAATGAATGTGGAGGGCCGTAAGGATGCCGGTAGTATTTTTGTCCCTAAAAAACCGGCAAATTTACGTGTTGACGTTGAACAGGCAACATATATTGTCAACTTCAAAGAATATGACGATCTGTGGTACTATGATTATGCACGCCTGGAAGTAAAATTTTCAACCAGACGTAAACGCGCGATTTTTCGCAATTATTATTCCGTACTTTCTGAAATGGCTGTAACTGACCATAAGGTAGAAGGATTTAAAATCGATCCGGAAAAACGCATACGTTATAAAGACGTACTATCTGAAAGAGTAAAGGATTTCCAGGATGACGGTTTCTGGGAACATTACAATATTATCGAGCCTGATGCCTCGATAGATGCCATTATCCGTAGGATTATACGACAATTGAATCGTAGGGAAAAGAATTAGTCCATTTTTAACACAAGTTATATTATGTTAAATAGGATTTTGCTGGCCTAAACAGGGAGCAGAATCCTATTTTTCGATATGTGTCTGAAGAAATTCGCCCACTCTCCCGCTCTACCTCGTTTTGTGGTAATCACGAACTTTACTTTCATATCTGCTGTTAAAACGCATAGTTTACGGATAAGATGAGAAGTAATAAAGGGAAATTAGCTTCATTTTGACTATTTTTGTAAAAACAATGTAATAAATGGAACAAGATACAATATGTGCTCTGGCAACCCCTTCCGGTAGCGGCGCGATAGCAGTTATAAGGGTTAGTGGCAATAAGTCGCTGGAGATAACGGACAAAATCTTCAAAAGCGGCAGAAATGACTCTCTAAAGGCTGCGGAAGGCTATTCCGTCAGATACGGCACAATCTTCAATGAAGAAGAAGTCATAGATCAGGTGCTCATCACGGTATTCCGCTCTCCAGCCTCATATACAGGTGAGGATTCGGTGGAAATTTCCTGCCACTGCTCCCCTTTCATTGTCAAAGAAATCCTGTCGTTGCTGGTAAAAAACGGCTCCAGAATGGCATTAGCGGGCGAATTTACCCAAAGAGCCTTTCTCAACGGCAAGATGGACCTTGCGCAGGCTGAAGCGGTAGCCGACCTGATAGCCTCTGAGACTGCCAGTGCGCATCGCGTGGCACTCTCTCAGATGAGGGGCGGATTCTCTTCCGAACTCTCTTCGATGCGGGCCAGCCTGCTGGAAATAGTGGCGCTGATGGAGCTGGAGCTGGATTTCAGCGAAGAAGAGGTGGAATTTGCCGACCGCAAACATCTTCGTTCGCTACTCGATGAGACACTGGCTCATATTGGGGAACTGATTTCAGGTTTCAAGCTCGGGAATGTGATTAAAAACGGCATACCGGTGGCAATTGCAGGCGCCACAAATACCGGCAAAAGCACCCTTTTAAACGCCATCCTTGGCGAAGAAAGGGCCATCGTCTCCCCTATCCACGGCACTACCCGCGATTTTATAGAAGATACGGTCAATATCGACGGCACTCTCTTCAGGTTTATCGATACTGCCGGTATTAGGAAAACTCACGAAACTCTCGAAAACATCGGCATA
Source organism: Bacteroidales bacterium UBA3543 (assembly GCA_002376715.1). Lineage (GTDB taxonomy): Bacteria > Bacteroidota > Bacteroidia > Bacteroidales > UBA932 > Cacconaster. The sequence continues at coordinate 20,615 of DFOK01000077.1, forward strand.
GAGCGCACTTTTGAGAAGATACGCCAGGCCACCGTGGTATTGCTTATGCTGGATGCCACCCGTCCCGATAATTTCGACGATTCAATAAATACGCTTACCTTGAAGGTTAATCAGTCGCAACAAAAGGTTATTGTTCTCATCAACAAATGTGATCTTGTGCTTGATTTGCCGAAATCGGGCAAGGAAACAGTATCGGTAAAAGATACGATATTGGGCGAAGATGAAATATCGGGTAGAGATGCAATGTCGGGCAAGTATGCTATCGAGGTGGATGATATTGACGCGATTCTTGGCAAATATGTGGAGAATGTAAGGGAATATGCCGCCTCGGCAGGCCTCTCCCCTACTGCAATTATCCCCATTTCGGCAGGTAAACGCCTTGGACTTGACTCCATTAAGAAAACACTGCACTCTATCTGTTCAATCGGCGTAACTAACAGTAACTCAGTGCTTGTAACAAACTTGCGACATTTTGAAGCCCTCAAAAATGCACATTCCGCCCTCACACGCGTTGCAGAGGGCCTGGAGAGCACTCTACCCACCGATCTCCTGACTCAGGACCTCCGCGAAGCCCTCCACCATCTCGGCACCATCACCGGTGCGATTACCACTGACGAGGTACTTGGGGAGATCTTTGGACGGTTTTGTATAGGAAAATAAGTACACCGAAACACCTTCTACACACTCCGTACAAAAGGGCGTAACTCTCACATAATCAACTGAAAAATGTTGAAAACTTTTCCCGGTTAGTTTGGTCTAATTCGGGATTTTTTTGCTATATTTGAACCACATTTGAACCACGCGTGGTTCAAGGTTGTGGAGGGGGTACGCCAAAGTGCAGAACCTTACACGGATTTACATAGATTTACAAACCTGTACCCAATTGGAGAGGTAAAACCGCATAACCGAGGTCCCAGACCTCATAACTGCCGAAAAGTTGTAAAACTTATGCACCCAGTCACGAGAAAATGCCCCTGCTGCGGCAGCGCGTTTACGACGGACAATCTGAAGCGGAAGTACTGCTCAGATACCTGCCGGAACACGCACCAGATGCGAAAGAAGCGAGCCCGTACTAAGGCCCGCAAGGCTCGCATCGAAACATCCGCCGCTCGGGAGGCGCTCGAAGGGAAGACACATCTCTCCATTTCCGAAGCCGCTAAATTTCTCGGAGTAAGCCGGCCCACACTTTATGCCAGGATCGAGCAAGGGGAACTCACTCCCCTGCGCGTATCCACACGTACCGTAAGGATTCCCATCGAACAACTCGAGACAAGCACCCAGATGCAGCCCAAGCCTACGAAAGGCGACTTCTCCTCGCTTATTTCAAAGGCCGATGTCCTGAGCAAGTACGACATATCCGAGCGCTGGCTGTACAAATGCCTAAAAGAAGAAGGCATCAGACCCAAACTCATCAAAGGCGTCTCCTTCCTGCCCAAGCCGGACATCGAACGGATGTTCAAACCCAAGCCGGTCTACAATCCGGACGAATGGATCGATGCGGAGGACCTTATAAATAAGGAAGGGCTGGCCCGCAAATACATTTCCGATTTCGCACGTCGCAAAGCCATCCCCTGCCGCCGTATAGGACGGACGCTGCTTGTCAGCAAGAAGGAATGGGAGAAGGCGCACATCTTTCAAGGTGACAGAGACAAGAACTACCTCACCGTTGACCAGGCGAAGAAGCACTACCGCATTGGCCAGCAAACCTTCTACGACAAAACAAACGAGGCCGGAGTTGAAGGCATCCGCCAGGGCAACCGTGTCTATTATCGGATTGTGGACCTCGACCGCCTCTTCAAAGACAAAACCCCGAAAATCCCCGCTGAGATTCGCAAGAATTACATGCGCAGCGGCGACGCACTCAAATACTACCACCTCGGCCAGAAGCGCTTCAGCGAAGAAACACAGGCCGCAGGCGTGACCAAAGTCCGGACGGAAGGCAACTACGTCTGGTACAAGAAAGACGAATTGGATAAACTCTTCAAAAAGATAAGCGACAATGGGAGTAACTAAAGTAACACTTCGAAAGCGGCTGCTGCCAAGCGGCAAGATTACCCTCTATCTGGACTTCTACCCGCCCCTGAGAGACCCGCACTCACGCAAGTACGTCCGGCACGAATACCTGGGCATATACCTCGTAAACAAGCCCCGTTTCCAGAGCGACAAGGACGCCAACAAGGAAAAGATAGCCCAGGCCGAAGCCATCCGGTCCGAGCGCGAACTGGCCATCATTCGCGGCCAGTACGACTTCCTGGACAAGACCAAGCTGAAGATGGACTTCCTCGCCTACTTCAAAACCAAGCTGGATACGAAGGACCAGAAATGGATTCGCGTCTACGACCACTTCAGCAACTACTGCGGAGGCGTATGCAAGATGGGCGACATCACCGTCCCCTTCTGCGAAGGCTTCCGTGAATACCTGCTGAATGCCAAGCAACTCAAGCACCCTGACAAACAGCTCGCCCAGAACTCCGCAGCCGGATACTGGTCCACCTTCCGCGGCTTCCTCAAAATCGCTTATCAGGAGAAACTGCTGCAGGAGAACGTCAACGACTACCTGGAGACCATCGATGCCGTAGATGGCCGCCGGGAGTTCCTCACGCTGGAAGAAGTGCGCCAACTGGCCGCCACGCCCTGCGACACTCCCGATCTCAAGAACGCCTCCCTGTTCAGCTGCCTTACCGGTTTACGTATCAGCGACATCCTCGCCCTCAATTGGAGCAACATTGTAAAAGCAACCGACGGAGGCTGGTGTATCCGCATCAAGACCGAGAAGACCGACACCGAGGCCACCCTTCCACTCTCCCAGGAAGCCTACGAACTCTGCGGCACGCCCGGCACCGGACTCGTCTTCAAGAACCTCAAGCGCCACTACACACAGAAGCCGCTCCAGGACTGGCTCAAGGATGCCGGCATCACCAAACACATCACCTTCCACTGCTTCCGTCATACCTTCGCCACCCTCCAGGTCAACGAAGGCACCGACATATACACCGTCTCCCACCTGCTCACCCACGCCAACGTCGGAACGACGCAGATTTACGCCGACATCGTGGACAAGAGCAAGAGAGACGCAGTTGAACGCATTAAGATAAAGGAGGACAAATAGCAATGGCGAAGACAAACATCAATAAGATGCTCAGCCTGGAGCTGAATCCATCGACCGACGAGCAACATTCCCAGTTGTGGTATGAACAGCAGTTGGCCGTTACGCAAGAGGTCGCTTTCTCCTATCCTGAAGCCTATGCGCTGGATTTCAATCTGCCTATCGTATCGGTTAAAGTGAAATACTTCAAACGGCTGTTGGACAATGTCATTAACACCGAACTAAACGAGGCCTTCACCAAGGCGGATACCGGCACGAAGAACATGGCGGCATATCTCGCTGTCAACCTTCACCGTGAAGTCGTCAGCCGCCTCAACAAGCTGAAGGATTCCGTCTCCAAAGGCGGGTATTCCATAGCCGATCTGCAGGATGCGAGAGACTACTCCGCCGACAAACGACGCTTCGAGTTCATCTACCTGTTCAATTACCTGATACAAGCCTCCATCAAGCAGTATATGGAGTTCCAGGAGAGGTTCAAAGACAAACTGCCTGCCGGACAGATTTATGGCCTTCCCTTCTTTTATAACGAGGTGCTTGCCTGTCCGGTTCCGTCACCGGCCTATGTTCGACCCCTTGTCGCTGCGGCCGCTGCTCCCGCGGCAGTCGAATCCGCACCTGAGAACCAGGAAGAGAAGAAGCCGTCAATCGAATCCTTCACCTGCGTAAACATAGCGCGGAACGGAGAATGCGTCAAGGACCTTTACAATGCGCTGCTGAAAATCGAGAAACTGATAGACTCCTCCACGAAATACATCGACTTCAAGAAGGTGTTCACCGGAGGCACTGTCACGGTTCCCGTCAAATGGATCGGGACCGCCACCGAGCTGTACTACTTCATCAAATACATCTACGCGGACAAGCATTACCTGGCCGATGTCAACAAGCAGCAATGGAACATAGCCTGCAAATGCTTCGTTGACAAGGATGGCAACGCATTCGTTCCCGCCAAACTCAAATCGCTCAAGACGCCCGCCAAGAAGAGCAAAGACGCCATAGAGAAGTGCGGAAACCTTCTCTGCGCATAGTCTACGCTCCTTACCTCGTAATTATTTTACAAACCATCGCCACCGTTCAATCCGTTCGGTGGCTTTTTCTTGCCGATTATTTCGGACTCTACGCTCTACGATGCACTCCGTAGAGTATTCTATACGCGTAAATCGCTGATTTCAAGTAAATTATTTTTGTGACGTGGTTTTGCACGAAACAAAGTTGCACCGCGACGAAACCACCGACCTGCAGCCACTATCTGTGCAACTGAGCGAGGCTGGCAGGTACTTTAAAATGTTTACTGAAGAAAGAGCGATTACGCTCGAAAATCTGCCTCAGGCAGTGAAACTCATTCTCGAGAAGGTCGAGAAGATTGAGACCTCTCTCGAAACCCTCAAGGCGCATGCGCCCGAGGAACAAGACCAGTGGATGGACGTCGAAGGCCTGATGGCCTACCATCCCGACAAACCCGCTCGCAAAACCATCTACGACTGGGTCACGCTCAGGCGCGTACCTTACCACAAAGATGGCAAGCGGCTCCGTTTCCTCCGTTCCGAGATTGACGCTTGGCTTGCCGGCGGCTATCACAAGACCGAGGACGAGATGCAGGAGGCGGCCGTGGATTACGTCAACGCTAAACGTGGAGGATTTCGCTATGATAAGTAGAGAAGCCATCCTCGCGAAGACGCACTACGGCACGGGAATCTATTCCCACATTCTGCGTCAGTTCTACCCCGGCGAGACCGTGATGAAAATCTCCGGTCGCGACTGCGGCATCTGCAGGAATCCGTTTGCCGATGGCAGCGAGACCCTCCACGTCTGGACGGAAAAGATTCACCCGGAAGAGAAACTCTCCGATGAAATCGCCCGTCACAAGGACCAGTTCGACGCTATCCCCGAAGGCGACTGCTTCGACTTCGCCAAGTTGTACTGGCAGAAAGACGGACAGGATCTGCTCATCGCCATCAACGAAGACCTGTTCCTCCATCTTGAGGAAGGCTACAGCCCCTACGACCGTAACGCGGTCCCGGTGAAGCCGCTCCCCTCCTTCTCCTTCTTCAAGGCTCCGGTCACGAACAAGACTCCTCACAAGTCCATCACGCTGCTGGATGCCTGGAACTACATCACCGGTCATTACGCTCAGGCCGAGACCGAGAAACTCCGCTCCATCGAAGACAAGAACGCCAGACGCAACTACAAGGCGTCCCACTTCGCCTACTGCACCTTCTCCGGTGTGTTCTCCGAGCGGTCCAACGACAACCTGGTGGAGCACAGCGGCTACCTCTGTCTCGACTTCGACCACGTTCAGGACATTGACGCCCTCAAGCGGACGCTCCTGGACGACCCGTACTTCGAGACCGAGTTGATGTTCCGCTCTCCCAGCGGTGACGGGCTCAAGTGGATTGTCAAAATCAACGTAGCATTGATGCCGCACTCCGATTACTTCCGTTCCGTCTCCAACTACCTGGTTCAGACCTACGGCATCGAGCCGGACAAATCGGGCAAGGACGTGTCCAGAGCGTGCTTTTTGCCCTTCGACCCGGAAGCGTATCTCAACCCTGAAATCTGTTAGCGATGGAAAAAATCCCATTTGATCCCCACGCATGGGCGAATAAAGTAACCCCTGCGACCGAACGAAAAACCTCATCCCCTGTCGTCAATACCGGCGACAGGGCCGATGACGTTGAAATCGTTATCCAGCGACTTGAAGCGGGTCACATCGACATTACCTCGGGCTACGACAACTGGCGCGACATAGGTTTCGCCTTTGCCGACGAGTTCGGGGAGAACGGTCGGGACTTCTTCCACCGCGTAAGCAGATTCCACCCGGACTATGACGAGCGGAACACCGATGAGCAGTACGACAAGTGTTTGAGGGCGCACGGAACCGGTGTGACCCTCAACACGTTCTTCCACAAGGCAAAGGAAGCGGGCGTTTCCCTTCACACCCATGAGCGCGTATGCGCAACTTCCGCAGAATGCGCGAAATCCGCAGACACACCTCCTGCGCATATTGCGGAAACTGCGGATTCTGCGCAAAAGCCGCCCGACGATGACGGGGAGCCACCGCTCCCTGTCTTCTCCCCTTCGGTCAGGAACAGGCTGCCGGCACTGCTCGACACCATCGCGTCCAAATCCAACTCGGACGAAGACTGCGATATGCTCATCCTCGGCACCCTCTGCGTTCTTTCTTCCTGTCTCCCGCACATCTCGGGCGTATACCACGGACGGAGAGTGTACCCCAACTTCTTCCTTTTCGTGACCGCTGGAGCCTCGGCCGGTAAAGGCAGGCTTACGCTCTGCCGGCACCTCGCGGAGCCCATCGACGATGCGCTGCACCAGCAGTGTGACGATGAGGAGAAGGAGTACAAGAAGAAGATGCAGGAATTCAAGTCCGCCAAGAACAAGGCCGGGCTCGAGATGCCGGAAGAGCCGCCGATGCTAATGCACTACATCCCGGCCAACAGCAGCGCCACAGTGGTCTATCAAATCCTGAACGACAACGGAGGCAAAGGGATGATGTTCGAGAGCGAGGGCGACACCCTCGCCAACATCTTCGCGTCCGACTACGGCAAGTATTCCGACGGCTTCCGCAAGGCATTCCACCACGAAAACATCTCGTTCGCCAGACGTAAGGACCGCGAGCGCGTGTTCATCAAGGAGCCCAAGCTGTCCGCCCTGCTTACCGGCACTCCGAACCAGATTCTCACGCTCATCACCGATGCCGAGAACGGCCTGTTCTCGCGCTTCGCGTTTTACTGCCTGCAGACCGAACTCGTCTGGCTCAGTCCCTTCGCCTACAAGGACGATGTCACCCAAGATGAATTCTTTCTGGAACTCGGAGCCGAGGTGAAAGACCTGTACGACATTCTCAATGCCGGCAAGGACCTTCGCTTCACCCTGACCGAAGACCAGGAAAAGGACTTCGACAGCCGCTTCTCCGACTCCCAGTTGTCGCTTTACAACCAGTACGGTGACGCCATCGTCGCCTCCATCAGGCGGCTCGGTCTCATCACCTTCCGTATCGCGATGATATTGTCCGCCCTGCGGCTGACGGAAATCGGAGACTTCGAGAGCGACTTCGAATGCCTGGACGAAGACTATCAGACGGCGGTAGCCATCTGCGACGTGCTTGTGGCCCACATGGTACGGGTGTATAAGATGCTTCCGGAGACTCCGGTCGCCATCAAGTCCAAGCGCAGCGACAAGCCGAAGGTTTACCAGCGCTTCTACGATTCCCTTCCGGACACCTTTGACCGGAAGACGTACTCAGACGTGGCCGTATCCGTGGGCCTCAACCCTCGCTCGATTGACCGCACCATCGGACAGTGGTGCGACGAAGGGCGTCTGGAGAGGACCGCGCACGGTCAATATGCCAAGGTTAAGTAGTCCCCGCAAGGGGGCTACTCAGCCTTTTTTCATCATATTGTAATTCTGTAACTTACAGAGTAAATGAGCAATAAACGGATAAAAACCGGGCGTTTCCGGATAAAAATTCGTATCTTTGCTTGATTTAGCAAGATAAAATACAAACACATTATATGGCAAATAAGAAGAAAGCGCCTCAGTACAGGGGTATCGATCTATTTTGTGGCATCGGAGGGTTCCGTCTGGCGATGGAAAACTCCAATGTTGACTGCGTTTTTTCCTCCGACATTGACAAGTTCGCACAGGAAACCTACAACGCAAACTTCCACGAAATCCCTGTCGGCGACATAACCAAAGTCGAAGCGAAAGACATCCCCGCTTTCGATATTTTGACAGCCGGATTCCCCTGCCAGCCGTTCAGTTATGCTGGCGAGAAGAAAGGCTTTGAAGATACAACCCGAGGAACACTTTTCTTCGACATCTGCCGTATCCTTGAATACCATAAGCCGCCTATGGTATTTCTTGAGAATGTTAAAGGACTTGTGTCTCACAAAGAAGGAGAAACGCTTAAAATCATCCTCGATAACCTGCGCAAACTTGGTTACTATCCCCACTGGGCCATTCTGTCGTCTCTCGACTTCGGTCTTCCCCAGAAGCGAGAGAGGTGGTACTGCGTTGCTTTCAGAGAAAATTTCCCGTTCGAGTTCCCCAAACCGCTCGGAGGCCATCCCACACTCCGCGATATTGTGGATCTGGACGACCATTCCCCTCAACTGGCGATTCCCAAGTTTGAATTAGACCGAATTGATTACCATTTCGCACATTGCCACGAGACCGAAAGAGTTCAGCACAGCAATGCGAAATACGCTCCGAATACGAAGAAGGGTAAATATGGCGTATATTCATTCCAAAAGCCCGATGGCTCACTTCGTTTCCACGTAGGCGACCCTGCTAAAACTCAGATTCAGGAAGCGTTTTATTCCTGCCTGGACACCTACGCATCTACTATCATCGCTAATCGTACACCGAAGCTGTGGGACATCCGCAGAAAGTTATCAGTTCTTGAATCCAAGCGACTTCAAGGGTTCCCTGATGACTTCGTGATGCCGGTTTCGGACGCTCAGGCATACAAGCAACTGGGCAACTCGGTAAGCGTCCCGATTATTAAACTAATCATGCAGGACATGATAGACACATATGAAGAGAACATCAAGAAATAATAGCATATGAAATACTTTTCTCTTGATACTGTCGCAAACGCCTATCAGGCCAATAGCACTAAAACGAAGAACAAATTTTGGGGCTTGCTTTCGATTCTTTCAAGCCTTAACACCGTAGTCCGCCCGGGCATCAGTTATGATTTCAGTACCTCAAAAGTATCAGACTTCTTGGAGTCGCTGTTCTGCTTGGACAATGCGAAGAAGAACTATTCCGGTGGCTCTACTTGGAATATAATGCTCTCCAGCAAATGGACGACCAAAGTGCCCGAGCAAATGTTGTCTAAAACGCCTAATGTTTATGACATCATCGCTTGGTACTTTAGGACGCAGCCGTTTAACGATGACATCGACAACGCTAAATTGTTGGAGATGTTCCTTCAGAAGTGCAATATCTCTCTGGAGGACGCCAAGGCACTTTTCGATATGACCGGCAAGACTCTCGCTTATTCCAGTTCGTTGTATAACGAGGCTGATCTATTGAAGAAACTGAAGATAACCGGAAAGAATATTACGGCTGAAGGCAATTCCGTAGTTGCGAGTCCGGGTGAGCTGTCTCGCGCTCCTTTTATTCAAACCCTATATGCTGGACAAAGCACACTTGAGTGTTTAATCATAACTCCCTTCAAATTCTCCGACCTATATGCCGGTGGCGGTACGCCTGCAAAGAAGATCAAGGCTCGTCAGACGATTTATTTCGGCACGCCTGGTAGTGGAAAGTCATTTGAGGTGAAGAGTCTCGTTAAAACAAACGATAAACACACCTTTAGGACCATCTTCCACCCCGATAGCGATTACTCCACTTTTGTCGGGTCGTATAAACCAGTAACCAAGTCGAACATCTTCTTTGCCACCGGTCCCAGGACTCTCGATGAGTTGGCCGATATTCTGAAAGACGCTTATAATAATGCGTCCAACGCCAATTCGGCCGTTATGCAATTTGGGATAGAGTACAGCAACTATTTTAACGGAAGAATCGCCTCCTACAGCAAGCAAACCGTTGTATCTAAAGCAATCCCTGGAACAACTTACGATAAGGAACTTCAAAAGGCCGTTAATCTCGCTCCGTGGATTGAAAAGCACTGCACTACAAGCGATATTTCATACGAGTTCGTCCCCCAAGCATTTACGGACGCATATGTTGACGCCTGGAAGAATCCAACCGAAGACGTGTATCTCGTAATCGAGGAGATCAATAGAGGTAATTGCGCTCAGGTATTTGGAGATCTGTTCCAATTGCTTGATAGAGATGACAAGGGCGTTTCAGAATATGCTGTAACCGCTGATAAGGATTTGTATAAGTATCTGTCTTCGAAGGACGTTCTCGGTCCAAATCACGATGGCATCAAGGACGGCAAACTCGTACTTCCCTCCAACCTGTTCATCATAGCAACAATGAACACGTCTGACCAATCACTTTTCCCGATGGACAGCGCTTTCAAGCGTCGTTGGAATTGGGTCTATGTGCCTATTGAGCCGGAGAATCCCAAGTCGCAATTCATTATCACTATTGATAATAAAAAGTACGACTGGAGCAAGTTCCTTGTCGCTGCGAATGAGCGAATCAAAGACGTTAGCGAAAGCGAAGACAAGCAGATGGGCAACTTCTTCATCAAGGAGGACATAGACAAAGATGAGTTTATTTGCAAGGTTATGTTCTACCTTTGGAGCGAGGTCTGCAAGGACGAGTATCATGCCCGCAGTTTCTTCCATTACAAGGACGGAAACAACGACGAATTCTCGTTTAATGAGCTGTTCCAGAAGGATGCTGCAGGCGTTAAAAAAGATGTTGCATTGCTTCAGGGCTTTATGAGTTTCCTGGGCGTACCCGAAAAGTAGACGAAGGCCGATGAAACTCCTGTTCGAGGAATATTCCTACGACCTGCCTTATGTGCAGAAAGTCAGCCTGAGCGCTTACTTCTTCCTCTGTGAGGAGTTGAACAGCGCCCAGGTTCCTTACGTAGGTTATTTCTACTCGGAGCAGGCCAAGGATTCGGTGTTCATCCTTCCGAAGGTATTTCTCTTTGAGGGTGAAGGCAAGGCGTCTGACGGTGAAATCGCCTTCGGCAAATATCGGCCGGAGGAAATCATCAACGTTGACGATCCGAACAACCCGATGCGCAAGGACGGCTTCGACAAAGTGGTCTTTTCACTCTCCGTCTGGTTATACCAGTCCATTCAGCGCTACCACGCCCGGCACAAGTACAGCGCCATCATCGAGAACGCCAAGATTCAAAACGTCATCTCCAACAAGGGCGACTCCGACCAGACATTCCTGGATACGATGCTCTCGATGCTTCGTTTCCACAAGGACCATCAGAACCTGTTCACATACATTTCCATCGTCAACTCAAGCGGCAATAACAAAATCCACTGGGGCAAGACGATGAGCAAGGTTCAGCCGCTCATCCGAAATGACGTTCCCTTTTACGCTGAATTCCGGAACAAGAATAAAACCATCAACTACGACGAGGACATCATCATCCTCTTCTACTCCGCCCTGGAATACCTGAAGCAGAAATACTGCTTCCCGGTTAACGTCAACCTCAACTACGACATCATCAAACCACGTCGCGTGGAGGACATGATTGAGACCGGCAAAGGCACTCGCCTGCTCAAATCCATCCGTAAGAAATACTTCACGGACGAGCTGGTGGCGCTGTGGAAACTGCTCTACGTCTTCTTCCAGAAGGCCGAAACCATCCAGAAGGGCCGCTACCACGAAGAAGCGCTTTTGGCCCGCAGTTACAACCTCGTCTTCGAGGATATGATAGACGTGCTCATCGGTGACGATATGCCGGAAATCTCCCATCTCAAGGACACGAAAGACGGCAAGCGTATCGACCACATCTACAAGGACGACTCCCTCATACCCAAGGAGAAGATATTCTTCATAGGCGACAGCAAGTACTACTTCGATGACAGCGAAATTGTCGGAGAATCCATCCACAAGCAATTCACCTACGCCAAGAACATCATTCAGTATAGCCTGAATATCTTCCAGAAGCCCGAGAACAAACGCAACGTTGACGAGAAGAAGGTCGTCAAGGAACTCCGTTACCGAGACGAACTGACGGAAGGATATAATATCACCCCGAACTTCTTCATCCGTGGGGCCATCAGGAAGGAATACGTTGCCGGTGGCAAGTTGGATATCACCGACCCCGGTCTTGAACCCGACCCGCAGGAGTTCCAGATCAACCGGCACTTCTCCAACCGCCTCTTCGACCGCGACACCCTCATCCTGCAGGCCTACCGCATCAACTTCCTCTACGTGATGGCGTCCTACGCCCGCGGAGACCGCAACATCGGCTTCAAGACCGAGACCCGCAAGCGCTTCCGCGACGACATCGTCCGCACCTTCAACGACCGGTACAAGTTCTACACCGTAGCGCCTTATGATGCAACACCTTCCGGTGTGGAGGCTTTCGTCAGGAAGCACTTCAAACTCCTCATCGGCAAGATATACCGTGGAGCCGACACCGACCTTATGCTCTGGCTCGCCCTTGAGCGCGATTCCGACTCCGCTTCCCTTATGCAGGAGATTCGTGCCGATGCGGCAGTTTCTCCCGCGGCCCTCTAACAGAAAGCTCGTTGCGTTGTCGCAGAGAGCAGACCACATTAATTGATGTCACTATGTACTATCAGCAGTCCAAACCCACCGAGAACCTTTTCCTGAATACTCTCCCCTTCGCGTATCCAGTCGAGCCCGTCACTTTCTATTTCACGAAAGAATTCATCCCCGGCCTGCATCTCAAACCGCTCAGTCACGATCTGTTTCCGCTTGGTGTCGAGACCATTTTCCCCGACATCACCAATGCGGACAAGATATACACAACCTTCACCGAGCCCGCAGATGGATTGACTCCGCTGGCCATTGAATTCCGCAAATCCGCCAATTACAACCTTGTCAAGAGATATTATAACGGACGAATCAATTACTTCCTCAAGAGCAGAGGACTGCCCGTAGAAACCACCTTCATCAAAGACAACCAGGCTTGGGTGATGAAGCAGAAATCCAAACGGCCGGACTGCACCCAGTATGAACGCTTCACGCTGAAATTCGACTACGACTATCGCAATCAGCACCCGCATTTGATTCTGTCCTATGACAGGCCCTCGCTCGTCTATAAGAAATCCGTCGCCGATATTCTGAACCAGGACACGGATGTCCCCTTCTCCGAAGATGAATCGAACGCCACGCCTCACGCCACCCCGGACATCTTCAGCAAGATATTCTACTTCAAAAAACTCGAGGAGGACAACAAGTGGACGTATCGCATCGAATCGTATGACTACTTGTCACAGCACCTTGAAGGGTTCGACTCGAAGAACGCTTATCCGGTGATGTGGCCTAAACTCGACGAATTCCTCGGTGCCGGCACGGAGGAAGAAGATGAAGACGACATCTACATCCCTCCGAAGAAATCAAGGGATTTCAGGACCAGCCGTTACCGTATTTACTACGAGAAGATAAAGTGGTTCTACGAGTCCTTCTTGAATAACGATGAATTCCGCGCCATATTCCCTATCGCTCGCGACGGCTTCGCTACCGTGAACAAAGGACAGATCGGGATGGTACACGGCAACAGCAACCTGTTGGAGTTCGGTGAAAACTTCTCCGACAGAAACCCGCAGCAAGGCATCAATCACGGTCCGTATTCGAAGCCTAAGGCCTCTCACATTCAGATGGTCGGCATTCTTCACGCCGATGACAAAGACCTCGGCAACTTCTTGCTGGTTCATTTCTGCCGTGACAAATACGGCTACTTCGAAGGATTGAAGAAATACACCGGCCTCGACGTGACTTGGGCACCGCGTGACAAACACATATTCTTCACGGATAAAGCGAACCCGCTTCCCGAGATTCGTCAAGGCATCGCCAAACTCCAGCCGACGGAGGGAGTCGTATATGTGGGCTTGTATCTCACTCCTGTCGGAAAGCACACCTCCAACAAACAGGCGAAGGAGATCTATTACCAGGTAAAGAAAGAATTGCTCGATGCCGGCATCCAGTCTCAGTGCATCGAAACGGCCAAGATGCGAGTGGCGCTGAAGGGTGACGAAGGCGTGAACGAGAGAGGTTATCCCAAGAGGGATTTCGCATATACGCTGCAGAACATGGCCATCGCCATCAACGCGAAACTGGGAGGAACTCCCTGGCAGCTTGCGGCCGATAAAACGGATGAGTTGATTATCGGTGTCGGTGCGTTCAAGGTGGGTGACGTGAAATACATCGGCTCCGCCTTCTCGTTCGACAATACGGGTCATTTCAATGCGTTCGATTACTTCCTGAGCAATCAGACGCAGGCCCTCGCGGGTGCCATAGAAAATGCCATTCACGACTTCGCGAAAGATAAGGACGGTGTCCTTCCCGAGAGGATTATCATCCACTACTACAAGGTGATGAGCAAAGAAGAGGAATACGGCCCTATCGAAAAGATGCTGGCCGAACTCGACATGGAAGACACGCCAGTGTATGTGGTGACCATCAACAAGACGGAGTCGGAGGATATTGTGCTGTTCGACGGCTACGCCAAACCTGAGCACTTTATGCCTCGCAGCGGTCGATATGCCAACTTGGGAAATAAGACCTACCTGCTCTGCAACAACTCCAACTACGAGAACGCCGGAGCATATTACGGCAAGGAAGGCTATCCGTTCCCGGTCAAGTTGAGGATTTCCTGCCCCTACTACGATGACGATATAGATGACGCCACGATCCGTGACCTTATCGACCAGGTTTATCAATTCAGCCGCATCTATTGGAAGTCGGTCAAACAGCAGAACCTTCCCGTCACCATCAAATACCCCGAGATGGTTGCGGAAATCGCTCCCCACTTCAACGGCGAGAATATCCCCGAACACGTTCAAGACTCGCTCTGGTTCCTGTAGGTTATGTCCGATACGATGACACCCGCCCAGCGGCACGACTGTATGTCCCACGTCCGCTCCAGCAACACGAAGCCGGAGAAGGTCGTGCGTGACGCTCTGTGGCGCAAAGGTTATCGATACCGGCTCAACGACCGCAGGCTGCCCGGCACGCCCGATCTCGTGCTGCCGAAGTACAGGGCCGTCATCTTCATCAACGGCTGCTTCTGGCACGGACACAAGGGATGCTCGAAGTACGTCGTGCCGAAGTCGAACGTGGAATTCTGGCAGGCGAAGGTGGCCCGCAACATTGAACGGGACTTGAAGAGCGCCCAGATGCTCGACACGCTCGCCTGGACCGTCATCACCGTATGGGAATGCGAACTGACGAAGAAGAACCGCGAGGCTACTATAAACCGCATAGAAGCCGATTTGCGGGCCGCTAAGGAGAAATATGAGAACTACTGCGCCAAGCGTCGGGAAAGCCGCGAATACGCCCGGGAACAGGCCAGAAAGCACCGGGAAATCCTTGCGCAGGTAGAAGCCGAACTGAACCTTCCCAAGAGCCTAAGACGCTACGCCAGGCTGGCCGAGCGCGAACTGTAATTCCTAATTGAGAATCGCTTCCTGAATACCGTCGATGCTGTCGGTCACGGCATCGAACAGCTTGTACATCAACTCCGGCTCCTCCATCTTTGGAATATAGACGATTGTCTTCATGCCGCGGCCCTTGCACCATCCGGCTTCCGTATGGGCACTGCGACCGCAAGGCAGAACCAAGACGCAGGTGTCGGCCCACTCCAGTGCCTCGATGTCATTGGCGAACTGCTTCTCCGCTGCAGGATGCGTCAGACCGTCTGCGTATTGCGTAAACGACCAATCTGCGCAATTCGGGTCGATGTCGGTCCAATGGAAGCCGTGGCCGCCCTGCGGAGGATTACGAAAATCATAGACCTCGTGACCGAACTCCCGTAGCCGACGGACGACTTCGGGATAATAGGCGTTGCGCCAACTGGATGCTACATAGATGCGAGCCATAGGAACCGATACTTTCCACAAATGTACGCAAAATGCGCGAAATACGCAGAATACGCAGTGCCGATGGGAAGATATAGGCCGATGGCGGACGGTGCCGATATGCGGGCCGATAAGGAAAGCGGTACTTGCCCTTCCGGGACGGACGAGCCGCCCGGAAAGGCAACCTTCAATGCCACCCTTCGCTGCAAGATTGTGGCCGGACAAGCCACCCACAAACTTGCTGACGCCCTCCCCGCAGATATAAGGAAAAGCGGTCACGGTCAGCAGTCAGTTGCTCCGCTCGCTACGCTTGCTCCACAACTGCCAGCTCACCGTGCTGGTTTATCCCCCACCGCCCCCAGGGGCCATAATCGCCCGGGAGCCGCAGTGCCGGCGCGAGCGTCGGAGCCCCGAATCCGCGTACATTAACATAATCCCATCGGGATTGTGTAACAGCCGCCGGCACCGTCAGTGCCCCGCATCAGCGGCGTCGGTATAACATACTCCCGGAGCCCGCAAAACCGGCATACAAGGCGTCAGATTACACAATCCGGATTATGTTAAGTACGCTCCGTCAGTGAGTTGCGAGTGTCCTACCTTCGAACTCCCGTGCGAGGCGGCGGCAGGAAAGTCGTTCGCTCAGGGAGGGGACCACCCCTCCCCTCCGTCGCTCACTCCGCCCTTCCCGCAATCTCCGATTCAGCGTCGTCAAGGTTCGAGTCCCGCTCCAGCAGTCGTCTCTTCGCGAGGGCGCTCGAGACCACTGCTTCCGCTACGTGACCCGCAATGAAGGTATGGAGGTATGCGTGGGCGGGAAGTGCCGCCCCGAAGACCGTCAGTGCCGTGCGACCGGCATCACTCGACTCCAACGTTGGTGGTATGCGAGCATCCTGCCGCCTTACGCAGCATCCGCTGCTGGGTCGTTCCAGGCCGTGACTCCTCTTCCTCCGCAAGCTCCGTCAGAAGAGTCCCGTCCCTCCACTCCGCGGTAAGCCTTCGGCTTGTTTATACCTGGCCGCTATTCCTCCACACCTCCGCCGTGGTGAACCACGCCGGAAGTGTTTCGGGCGTGCAGGGGCAGCCGTTCCGGCTGCTGGCGCAGAGAATGTCGGGCAGCGCTTTCTGCGGATTGTAGCCGCCAAGACTGATAGCCTTGTCGGCACACAATCACGCCTTCGCTTCTGCCCGTCATCCACTGCGCCGGTGGGAACCGTTTTCCCTGGGCTTCGCCCACGGGCGTTATCCCTTCGATTCAGCGTTGTCACGGGCCGTGCCGGCCCGGACCCCGGAGGCCGTCTGCCCCCACAAGCTGCCGGTCTTTGCCGGCGGCCGGGAGCCTGGGGTCTCCCGTCCGTTGTACCGTCAAAGCCCGTCATTCCTCACGCGCTGATGCTACAGACCGCCTCCGGGGCCACGCTCCACTCGCTTCGCTCGTTCCGCGCCATTGGTGGTTTGTAGACTCTAGGCCTGGAGCACGCGGCCAGGTCCTCTGATTGTTCAACGGCATCACCCGCTCTACCGACCAGGCCCAGAGACTCCAAACCACCAACGCCAACTATTTACCCACGCCAGAGCGTTGGTGCAGGAAGGGGCGGAGTGCACCGCTCGGGGGACGGGATCGGATATATAAAAATATACCACTTTGGGCAGCGGCTTGCGCCGCTGCCGGGAGCCCTGATCAGGTGTCTGGTCGGGGCTCTTTTTTTGTGCCGGTTGTGCGAATTTTATATGCTAAATTGCTGAAAATAAATTTGTTAATGTCGCCAATTTTTCGTATCTTGTAGTAAGAAAAAGATAAAGATTGAACGTTATGAGGATGAGTTATCAAGAGAGAAAGGCCAGGCT
>DFOK01000101.1 GCA_002376715.1 Bacteroidales bacterium UBA3543
AATGTGTATAAGAGACAGAATATCAACAGAGTGTTGAAAAATGGTTAACTTGCCGGAAAAATTATAGGAAAAAGATGCTTAAAGAGAGTTTTACAGGTGGATTTGCAAGATTGCTACCCAAGATGGCGATCTTCATTATTTTTACAGTTTTGCTGACAACATGCGGCGAAAATGTAGTATCCGATGATGTCCCTGATGAGATGCAGAGAGTGGCGAAGGAGGTTGTGACCGATCGTTTCGGCATTCCGAGGGGAGAATATAGGGTAGAGGAAGGCAAGGTGGGAGCAAAAGATTATTTTTCAACTGTACTTGACCGTTACGGAGTGCCCCATGGCAAGGTCAACACTCTGGTAAGCAAGTCACGGGATATCTTTGACGCAAAATCTTTTAAAACAGGACACATCTATTATGTCTATTTTCCCGCAGAGGGGGAAGTCCCTGAATATTTTGTTTATCAGAAGGATAATCTCTCTGCTGTGGTTTTCGACCTGCGGGATACGCTTGCCGTTTCACTTGTAAAAAAGCAGGTGGCTATTGAGCAGAAGTATGTCGAAGTGACCATTTCCTCTTCCTTATGGAATGATATCCAGGATGCAGGTGCTTCACCCTTACTGGCTATTAAACTCTCTGAAATATATGCCTGGAGTGTTGACTTTTTCGGGTTGCAGAAAGGAGATTCTTTTAAGGTGCTCTACAATGAGCACTCTTGTGAAGGAGAGGTGACCGATATTGGCGAAATATGGTTTTCTACCTTTACAAGTGGGGGCAAGAGTATAGAATGTCTCTACTTTGAAGAGGAGGGTACCTCCAACAGGTACTGGAACTCTGACGGTGAAAGTATGAGAAAATCTTTTCTCAAATCTCCGCTAAAATATTTCTCGAGGATAAGTTCAGGATTCTCCTACGCCAGAAGACATCCCATCACCCGCGTGGTAAGACCTCACACGGGTGTCGATTATGCCGCTCCTACGGGCACTCCGGTGTTAACGATAGGAGATGGAGTGGTGATAGAAAAGGGTTATAAAGGGGGTGGCGGCAATACTGTAAAAATTCGCCACAATTCCGTCTATACTACGGCCTATCTTCACTTGTCAAAGTATGCTTCCTGCCTGAAAGTGGGCTCCAGGGTGTCTCAAGGGCAGGTTATAGGGTATGTCGGCAGCACGGGAATGTCTACCGGTCCCCATCTCGACTTCAGAGTCTGGAAAAATGGCACACCTATCAATCCGCTTAAAATGGAGTCCCCTCCGGCCGAGCCGATACGGGAAGCAAATAAAGAAAAATTCGAGGCCAATCGTGACTCGCTTCGCCACCTTGCCTCGAATTTTGTCTTACGACAGTATTACCGCGATTATGTGCTGGATCTACTTTGATCTACACATTACTTTTTAAGTGCGTCACGGATTTCTTTTAGAATTTTAACTTCGTCGCTTTCGGGAGCAGGAGCTTCTGCAGCAGCTTTTGCTTCAGCTTCGGCCGCTTCTTTTGCCTTTTTAGCCTTCTCTGATTCAAACTTGTTGGACATCTTGTTGACACCTTTTATCACAAGGAAGATGGAGAATGCGATGATAATGAAGTTAAACAGCACATTTATAAATTTGCCGTAACTGATGTAGAGGCCTTCCACAGCCTCGGTGGTTTCGGTCGCTTCTACAGCGGCACGCAGGGTAATTCTCCACTCCGCGAAATCTATTCCGCCGGTAGCCCAGCTGATTAACGGCATTATAAGGTCACCGACAAGGGAAGTTACGATGGCTCCGAATGCTGCACCGATGATAACACCGATTGCCATGTCCATAACGTTGCCCTTCATTGCGAATTCTTTGAATTCTTTGAGAAATTTAGACATAACTGATGAGTTTTGTAGAGTTTGTATTGTTGTTTTAGAGTTTTCTGATGATGTTGAGACCGTCACGTAATGGTATGATGACATTTTCCACGCGGGCATCCTCTGCCACAATGCGGTTGAATTGACGGATACCACATGTCTGAGCATCCATCGACTGAGATTCCTCATACACCTTGCCATCCCATAGCACATTGTCCGCAAGAATAAAGCCCCCGCTGCGGAGCAGTCCTACAGCCGCTTTAAAATATTCCGGATATTCACGTTTGTTGGCATCTATAAATATAAGGTCGTAACCCTCTTCGAGCGTAGGAAGTACTTGCATCACATCTCCGAAAATGAGTCGCACCCTATCGGTAATACCCGCTTTCTCGTATCCTTCGCGAATGAGATCTTCCAGCTCATCGTTGATTTCTATGCTGTCGATGGTACCTCCCGGAGCAAGTCCGCGCGAAATCGCTATGGTGGAGTAGCCCGTGAAAGTGCCTATCTCGAGGACTCTGGAGGGGGATATCATCTTGGTGACCATTTCCAGAAATTTGCCCAGAATGGGGCCGGAGAGCATTCTGCCCCGGTTAGTTCTAAGGTGCGTCTGCCGTGTAAGCCACTCAAGTTCCTCACCCTGATAGGTAGAATGTGTGATAAGATATTTCTCCAAATGGTCCATTTCAGATTATCTGTATATGAGAGTCGAGAGTCGTTCGGGAGCCAGCACCTCGCAAGCCACACGTCGAATATCTTCGGTTGTAATCTCTTCTATCAGGCGACGGATTTCGCTGTCCGGCATTACGTTGCCGTAGGAAAGAAGGCTTTTTCCCATGGAGAGGGCCTGCACTTCGCCGTTGTCCGAAGAGATGGCATGCTGACCGAGGAGTTGCTTTTTAGCAGCTTTGAGCTGCGTTTCAGTCATCCGGCCGTCGCGGAAATACCCGATCTCTTTATCTGTCAAAGATAGACATTTTTCTACATCTCCCTTGTCACACCCGAAATATATGGCAAAGGTGCCGGTATCTGAATACTGAGTGTAAGAGGATTCCACCGTATAGACAAGTGCGGAGCGTTCCCTGAGACTCTGGTTGAGGCGAGAGTTGGAGGAGGGTCCTCCAAGCATATTACATAGCAATAGGAGTGTAAGGCGATTTTTGTCGTAGAGAGAATAGGCACTGGTTCCTAAAATACAATGTGCCTGATGATTCTTACGCGAAATTTCCTTTCTGAATATGGTTCCCTTATCAAGGGATGACTCGCTGCCGAAAGTAGCTTGTAATGGGTTTTCGATCTCTTTTGTGCCGTTGAGGTGACGTGAGATGGCCTTTTCGACCATATTTACTACAACTTCCGGTTCCATATCCGCTACTGCGGTAAAACAAAGGGCGGGTGGAATGAATCTGGATTCGGCATAACTTTGCAAGTCTTTCGTCGAGATTTTTTTAAGACTTTTAGCATTGCCAAGAATGGACCTTGAGAGTGGGTGATTGCCGAAGAGCAACTCCTCAAAATCATCATAGATCCTCTCGGCAGGAGAGTCTTTATACATATTGATTTCGTCGATAATTACTGAGCGCTCTTTGATGAGCTCTTTTTCCGGGAATGTGGAACTGAGTACTATTTCAAATAGCAGGTCTGCTGACTTGCCGATATCTTCTTTGAGAGTAGTGGAGTGAACTACAGTCTCCTCTTTCGTGGTAAATGCGTTGAGCTCACCTCCAAGGCGTTCCAAGCGATTGTTGATTTCTCGCTGACAGTGCCTTGTAGTACCCTTGAAGAGCATATGCTCCGCAAAGTGGGCAGTACCCGGAAGTTCTTCCGGTTCATGACGCGTACCTGAACGGATACTGAGTGCGCAATATGCTACCGGAGAGGGAGCCTTTTTGAAGGCAAATTTGACACCGCAGGGAAGTGTTTGTATATAAATATTTTGCAAAGAATTATCCATCTATTCTCCATTGAGTGGCGCAAAGTTATAAATTATTCCTATTTTTGTAAAATTACTCAACCCCTATCGTAGAGACATAATATGGGACAATTCATAGTATCTGCACGCAAATACAGACCGAATGATTTCGATTCTCTGATCGGACAGGAGAATATCGCCAGGACTCTAAAGAATTCCATTCTTAGAAATCAGTTGGCGCATGCATATCTATTTTGTGGCCCGCGTGGTGTGGGTAAGACCAGTGCCGCAAGGATATTTGCAAAAACCATCAACTGCTCCAATATTTCGGAAGATTTGGTTCCCTGCGGAGTTTGTGAATCCTGTCTCTCATTTGCCGAAGGACGCTCATACAGCATACACGAACTGGATGCCGCTTCCAACAACTCCGTCGATGACATCCGTAACCTCACCGACAAGGTTCGCATTCCACCCCAGATAGGTAAATACAGCGTTTATATCATAGACGAGGTGCACATGCTCTCGCAGCAGGCTTTTAATGCTTTCCTCAAGACTCTCGAGGAGCCGCCTTCCTATGCGATATTTATCCTTGCTACCACGGAAAAGCACAAGATTCTCCCCACTATACTCTCCAGATGTCAGACCTATGACTTCAACCGTATATCAGTGGACAATATAGTGCGCAATCTCAAGGATATCGCTCAAAAAGAGCAGGTAACCATAGGGGATGATACTCTTCACATTATCGCACAGAAAGCGGACGGTGCTATGCGCGATGCCCTCACACTTTTTGACCAGACCGTGGCCTTCTGCGGGCATGAGGTGAGTTATGAGCAGGTCATACACAATCTTAACGTCCTTGACTACGAATACTACTTCAAGCTTACTGCAGACTTCCTCAAAGGCGATTATGCGGCGGCATTTCTTACCTTTGATGAAATACTCTCCAAAGGGTTTAATGCTCTCCATTTCATTTCGGGTTTGAGTAATCACTTTCGCGACCTGCTAGTCTGCAAACACGATGCATCGCAGTCCCTCCTCGAGCTTGCTCCCTCGATAGCGCAGAAATACAGGGAGCTTTCCGAGAAATGTCCCGCGGGCTTCCTATATGAGGCACTTGCAGCCACTACTGACTGTGAGGCAGCCTACCGTCAGAGCGGCAATCCGAGATTGTTAATAGAGTTTGCATTGCTCAAGATTTCCCGTATAAATATAGCACCGGCTGTTGCACAACCAACTGCCACGGTACAGGCAGTACAACCCACTGTAGCTCAACCAGTAGCTGCACAGGTCTCCTCTACGGCTCAACCCGCAACTTCGCAGACTGCTCCCGAGGCAACTCAAAACTTAGAACTCGGAACTCAGAACTTGGAATTACACACTACAGACTCCAAACTCCAAACTCCCTCTGCAACGCTCTCAATCAAAAATGTGATGAGAGCGGTAAAATCGGGAACACCCTCAAAGCAGAGGGAATTTGCCCCGGAGATAGTTAAGGTGCCTCTCAACGAAGAGAATCTGAAAGGTGTCTGGGAAGAGCTGGTGGCCAGCGAATCCCGTTCTCCTAACCTCTCTGCAGCTCTTGCTAAGGGTAACCCGCAGATAGATGCACCACGGTCCGTTGTTACTTTTTGTGTCAGCAATATAACGCAGAAGGAGTACATTGACCGTCATTTCCTTAAGCGTCTCGAATTATTTCTCAAGGAGCGTATTGATCATCCTACACTCCGTCTTGAGGTTACTCTGGAAGAGGTTTCCGATCAAACCGGCAGTCCAAAATTGTATATGCCTTCCGATAAGGCAAACTATTTGCAGAAGACATCTGAAGAATACCGAGAGCTTAAGAAAAATCTTGGACTTGATACCATTTAGAACACCGAAATATCCGATATGAAGCTTTTTTGTACAAATCTGGTCAAGAAATATGGCAAGAGAACCGTTGTAAAAGGGGTCTCCATTGAAGTTGAGCAGGGTGAAATCGTGGGACTGCTAGGACCCAATGGGGCCGGTAAGACCACTACATTCTATATGATTACCGGATTGATAAAGCCTAATGATGGTAAAATCTTTCTGGATGAGGAGGAGATCACAAAACTGCCGATGTACAAAAGAGCACAGAAAGGGCTGGGTTATCTTGCTCAGGAGGCCTCTGTGTTTCGTACGCTCAACGTGGAAGACAATCTTCTTTCCGTGATGGAAATGGCAGGTTACTCTAAAGAAGAGCGTGAAGATCGTTTGGAATCTCTTATAGAGGAATTTGGTCTTCACAAAGTACGCAAAAACCAGGGAATACAGCTTTCAGGTGGTGAAAGACGTCGTTGTGAGATTGCCAGGGCACTGGCTATAGACCCCAAATTCATTCTTCTGGACGAGCCTTTTGCCGGTGTAGACCCCATTGCCGTCGAAGATATTCAGCACATCATTGCAAAACTCAAGACCAAGAACATCGGCATTATAATAACCGACCACAATG
This sequence comes from Bacteroidales bacterium UBA3543, assembly GCA_002376715.1. Lineage (GTDB taxonomy): Bacteria > Bacteroidota > Bacteroidia > Bacteroidales > UBA932 > Cacconaster. The sequence goes on from DFOK01000101.1 coordinate 6,214, forward strand.
TCCATGAAACCCTCGCCATTACTGATAGGGCATATCTTCTTTATGAAGGTGTAATTCTGGAAAGCGGTACGGCCGAGCAGCTGGCCAACAATCCGGAAGTGCGTAAAAAATATCTCGGGCAGAATTTCGAACTTCGCAAAGCGGTGCTTCACGAGAAGTGATTATTTGACAGCCTCCTTTTTGGGATTTAGCCTTGTGTTAAATGCACAGGATCCACAACCGCTTTCCGAGCATATCGCATCAGCATCACATTTGCCATTACTTCCCCAGAGCTTGAGCTCCTCATCTTTGGCACAAATGATACCCTTCTCGCGAAGATTTTTGTTGCGTGAAATTTCTCCATCCGGGAACTTGCCCCCTTTTTTGAAAATGATTGTAACGCTCATTGCAAGGAAACTGAATCCTACTATAATTATTGCAGCTATCAGTACGTTCATATCAGATGCATTTATATTCAGGCACTACAGGCTTGTCAGTGACAGTTATCACAGGAGGAATCTGTGCCATTTTAAATGAGTATGTGCGATTGAGTGAAATAATTCGTTCCACAATTGCTCTGTCTGCTCCTTCGGCAATCACCTCTTCCGCACTTTTGGTCTCTTCGTTGAGGCTGTATATAATGGGGTCAAGCAGATCATAGGGAGGCAGCGAATCGATATCCTTTTGTCCGGGTCTTAATTCTGCTGATGGTATCTTCTGTATTGTAGAAGCTGGAATCACATTGCCGAATGAGGAGTTGATGTAGTTTGCCATCTCATAGACCTGAAGTTTGTAAAGATCGGCAATTACCATCATTGCACCACAAAGGTCACCGTAAAGGGTGCCGTATCCGACAAATAACTCGCTTTTATTGGATGTGTTGAGAAGCAGAGCGTCAAAACGGTTGGAATAGGTCATAAGAATCGTGCCGCGGATGCGGGCCTGGAGATTTTCCTGTGCAACACTCCATTTCCCGATCTCGAAAAATGAGAAGAGTTCCCTCATGAAGCGGTTGTAGATCTTTTCAATCGGGACAACCGTGTATTTGATCTTGAGATTGTTGGCAAGGTCTACTGCATCCGAAACGGAATGTAGCGTAGAGAATTGGGAGGGCATGAGTAGACCGTGAACATTTTCCCGGCCGAGCGCTTCGCAGGCAATGGCCATAACAACAGCCGAATCAATGCCGCCGGAGAGCCCCAGGACGGCTTTTTTCATACCGGCGCTGCGGAAATAGTTACGCATTTTGGTAACAATTGTCTCATAAGCTACTTCGATGGGGATGTTGTTATTGAGTACCATATCACAAAGGTTTTTAGAAGATGAATGTATCGCTGATGGACTTGAACTTGTAAACCTTTTCGATGACATCGGCGAAAGTTTCAGCTACAGAAAGGACTGTAAACTTAGATATGTCCGTGTCCGGATCCTGTCTCATGGGAATGGTGTCGGTTACTATAAACTCTTTGATGCCGGATTTGGCAACGCGTGTGCAAGCGTTGCCGGAAAGCACGGCGTGTGTGCAGACTGCCCTTACGCTGAGAGCACCTTTTTCGAGCAGCATATCTGCACATTTTGTTATGGTTCCCGCAGTATCCACAATATCATCAACGATGACAATGTTTCTGCCCTCTACATCACCTATGGCTGTCATAGTTCCGACTACATTGGCTTTTTCGCGTGATTTGTGGCAGATGATCATCGGTACGCTGAGAATCCTGGAATAGGCATTCGCCCTTTTCGCACCGCCCATATCGGGAGAGGCTATGGAGAGATTCTCCAGTTTGAGCCCTTTTATGTAGGCGAGGAATAGATTGCTGGCATATATATGGTCAACCGGGAAGTCGAAGAATCCCTGAATCTGGTCAGCGTGAAGGTCGGCAGTCATTACCCTGTCGCAGCCCGCAGCATGAAGGAGATTGGCCACCAATTTTGCGCCGATGGAGACTCTCGGACGATCTTTGCGGTCTTGTCTTGCCCAGCCAAAATAGGGGATTACGGCAATCACCTTGTAGGCTGATGCCCTTCTGGCCGCATCAATCATTAAGAGAAGTTCGAATAGGTTTTCGGTAGGAGGGAATGTAGACTGTACGATAAATACTGTGGCTCCGCGTACGCTTTCCAGAAATGCCGGCTGGAATTCACCGTCGCTGAATACGGTTACCTCAGACTTGCCGAGCTCTGTGTTTAGGCTTTTGGCAATTCTTTCAGCCAGATAACGTGAGTTTCTGCAAGAGAATATTTTAAATTGGTGGTCGTTAGGTCCCATATAGTTTTGAGTTTAGAGTATTGATTAAGAGTATGTAGGTTATTTAGTTTTCAGTATTGTGTACTTGTTTTTTGTTGCTGTTTTGTTTAGTTTAGCGTATTACGTGTTATAGTTGCGAGATTCGGAAAATGGGTTAATAGTATCTAACCGCGTCAAGGGTCAGACTCCAGAGTTTCGAGTACCGAATCAATATACGAAAGAATCTCTTCACGTCCCATTCCGGTCTCGGAGGAGGAGAGAAATATGGGGGGAAGTTCTTCCCAATATTCAAGCAGGCTACTTCGATTTTTCACAATTTGTTTCTCAAGAACACTCCGGGAAGATTTGTCGCATTTGGTAAAGATGATTGAAAAGGGAATGCCTTTCTCTCCGAGCGAAATCAAAAATTCCAGATCGATTTGTTGGATGTCGTGTCGTGAATCGAGCAACACAAAAAGCAGAATCATTTCCTGTGAGCGATCTATATAACCATTGATGATTCTCTCGAGCTTGGCCCTGCCGCTCTTGCTCATTTTGGCATAGCCATATCCTGGAAGGTCTACAAGATACCAGCTGTCATTGATCAGAAAATGGTTGATGAGTTGTGTCTTGCCGGGAGTGGATGAGGTGTGTGCAAGTTTTTTATTCTGACACAAGCAGTTGATAAGTGATGATTTGCCCACATTTGACCTGCCGATAAAAGCGAACTCCGGATAGAGCGCTTTCGGCTTTTGGTCAACTCTTTCGCTGCTTCCTGCAAAAATCGCCTTTTTGATAATCATCACTTTGAATTCTTTGCCTGCAAATGTACGCAAGTAACTTGAATTATAGAAATATATTTGCCCAATAATCATTATCTTTGTCTCGTTATGGATGATAGAAAACTCTATACTCTATATCAGTTGCAGAGTGAAATCTCCGAGGTCCTGGCTGAATCTTTCACCGATTCGCTATGGGTAAGGTCGGAGGTGAGCGAATGTAGTGTCAACCGCTCGGGACATTGCTATCTTACGCTTGTAGAGAAGGAGGAGGAGAGTGGCAGGTTGCTCGCAAAATGCTCTGCAGTAATATGGGCTCAGACCTATCGCATTCTTTCAGCACATTTTCGGAGCATAACCGGTAGCGATATCATAGCAGGTATGAACGTGTTGCTCAAGGTACAGGTGACCTATAGCGAGCTTTACGGTCTTTCGCTCAATGTCAGGGATATAGATCCATCTTTTACGATTGGCAATCTGGAGTTGGAGCGTCAGAAAACCATTGCACAACTCTCAGAGCAAGGGATGATTGAGCTCAACTCTGCCCTTGAACTACCTAGGCTCCCACGTCGTTTGGCGGTAATATCGGCTGAAACTGCTGCAGGTTACCGTGATTTCATTCAACATCTCCACGGCAACATATACGGATTTGCTTTTTCGACGACTCTCTTTCCTGCACCAATGCAGGGAGCGGATGCACCTCCGGGCATTATTGCGGCCCTCGACACTATTGCTCAACGGATTGAGGAGTTTGATGCGGTGCTGATACTAAGAGGAGGTGGTTCTGTCATGGATCTGGTCTGTTTCGATGATTATGATCTTGCGTTGAATGTGGCCCAGTTTCCGCTTCCGGTACTTACCGGCATTGGTCACGACAAGGATTACCACGTCATAGATATGGTTGCCTGGCATAATCTCAAGACCCCTACGGCTCTGGCCGATTTTTTCATAGAGATGTTTGCACGTGAAGAGCAAGCGGTTTCATCTCTCATTTCTCGACTCAAATTGGCATTGAAGAGCAAGAGTCACCGCGAATTGGCTCTTTTTGACAATATAAAGGTCCGTATAAAGAGTGCAATCTCCCTAAAAGCTTCTGAAGCTTTGCGTAAAGTGGATCTTCTGCAGGCACGTCTGGTGGCCACAGACCCTCGCACTCTGATTGCAAAGGGTTATCTGGTGGTTCTCAAAGATGGACGCAGGATTGCGAGCGGTGCGGATCTGCTACCCGGACAACGTCTCAAGGTGATGTTTAGCGATGCTATAGTAGAATGTGAGGTGATATCCAACGAAATAAAGAATAATGCCATATGAAAGAGAAAATGAGTTACGAAGAGGCCTATACCGAGCTTGAACGGCTCGTCACCGCCATAGAAGATCCTGAAAGGGACCTCTCCGGCATCGAAAACGATGTCAAAAGAGCTATGGAACTGATTCAATACTGCAAGGATACCATACGTGGAGAACAGGAGAAGATTGAAACGATCATCAACAAGAGTGACAACAGTAATGAAGATATATAAAAAGGACAAATACCTTGCTCCTTACAAGGATATAATTGAGCGTCGCAATGCGCTGGTACTGCATAAAAAACGGCAGATGGCCGGGGATGGTCGTTTGTCCGATGTGGTCAACAATCATCTCTATTATGTACTTCATCGTGACTCCCGCGGATGGGTATTTCGTGAATGGGCGCCCAATGCCACCAGAATCTGGCTCATAGGTGACTTCAATGGCTGGAAAAGGGAGGAGCGGTACGCTTTTTCACCAACCGGTGGAGGTAACTGGGAGCTGGTAGTTCCCTCCGAAATCATATCCCACGGAACCCTCTATCGCTGGTATGTCGAATGGCCGGGAGGTGGCGGTGAACGTCTGCCCTCTTATGCCACCCGCTGTGTGCAGGATGAGCATACAAAGATATTCTCGGCTCAGGTGTGGGTTCCAAAAAATCCCTACAAATGGAAGAGAAAATTTCGACACAAGGTGACCAATCCTCTGATCTATGAGACCCATATCGGTATGAGCTCCGAAGAGGAGAAAGTAGCCGGATTTAGCGAATTTAGACGAAATGTCCTGCCCAGGATTGCAGCCGGAGGATATAACACCATACAAATAATGGCTCTCCAGGAGCATCCCTACTATGGTTCTTTCGGGTATCAGGTTTCCAATTTTTTTGCGCTCAGCAGCAGATTCGGAACTCCCGAGGAGTTCAAGGAGCTTGTGGATGAGGCGCATCGGCTAGGTATTGCGGTTATTATGGATATTGTCCATTCGCACGCCGTAAAGAATGAGGTGGAGGGTCTAAGCCGGCTCGATGGCTCCTATACCACCTATTTTCATAAAGGGGATAGGGGAGAACATCCCGCCTGGCAGTCTCGTTGTTTTGATTACGGTAAGGATGAGACACTCTATTTTCTTCTTTCTAACTGTAAGTACTGGTTGGAAGAGTACAATCTTGACGGATTCCGTTTTGACGGAGTTACCAGTATGCTTTACTACGACCATGGCCTGGGGCGCGATTTCATAGGTTACGACTGTTATTTCGATGGCGGACAGGATGAAGATGCGCTGGTCTATCTGGCGCTTGCCAATATTCTCGTCAAGGAATTGAAGCCTACTGCATTTACAGTTGCCGAGGATATGTCCGGTATGCCCGGACTGGCTGCTCCAATAAAAAAAGGTGGTTTCGGATTCGATTTCAGGATGAGTATGGGTATCGCCGACCATTGGATAAAGTGGATCAAAGAGTTGTCCGATTGGGAGTGGAGTATGGGTGAGATATTTTACCAACTTACCAACAAGCGTGCTGATGAGAGAACCATAAGCTACGCAGAATGTCACGACCAGGCACTTGTGGGGGATAAGACCATCATATTCCGTCTTATGGACAAGGAGATGTATTCTTCGATGAACAAAGAGTCGCAGAGCATCATCATCGATAGGGGCATTGCGCTTCATAAGATGATACGCCTGGTTACGATTGCAACCGCAGGTGACGGCTATCTAAACTTCATGGGTAATGAATTCGGCCATCCGGAGTGGATTGATTTTCCCAGGGAGGGCAATTCCTGGTCCTATTTTTATGCTCGCAGACAATGGTCTCTGGCAGATGCCGATTACCTTCGTTACAAATCGTTAGGTGATTTCGACAGGGCGATGATACATCTGTTTGCCGACAACAAGATATTGAAATACAAGATAGTATCTCTTCGTCAGGATGAGGAAAAAAAGATTCTCATCTTTACAAGAGGTGCATTTCTATTCGTTTTTAGTTGCAATCCGGAACAATCCTTTGAAAACTACTGTTTTGAGGCCCCTGCGGGCAAATGGGTTCCTGTTCTTGACAGCGATGCTGCAGAATTTGGCGGCTTCAGTAGAAATGACACTGATGTAGAGCACTTTACACAATATAAGGAGGGCCGAAATCAGCTCTCCCTCTACATACCTTGTCGTAGCGCTCTCGTTTTGAGGTGTGACGATTAGGTTACATAATTGAATTATTGAAATTTTATACCTATTTTTGCAGGTTCAAAACAAGGTTAAAATTAGGTGTAAACAACCTGGTAATTATAACATAACTATATGGCTTACTTGAAATTCAACAAAGCGGAACTGGTCAATCTCGAATACTCTCTCAAACGGGAGTTGATTTCGACCAATATAGGTGGCGGTTATACCAACACGACCATTGTATGTTGCAATACGAGAAAATACCATGGCCTGCTCGTTGTTCCCGTAGACAATTTCGGAGGGAGCAAACACATCCTGTTGTCGTCTCTAGATGAGACACTAATTCAGCACGGGCGACCTTTCAACCTTGGTATCCATAACTACGGCTCCGTATTTGAGCCCAAAGGTCACAAGTATATCATTGACTTTGAAATGGACCCCGTACCTGTTATTACATACCGCGTTGGCGGTATGGTGTTCCGCAAAAGCATGATCTTTTCGAGTAAAAATGAAGATCAACTGCTGATCAAGTATACCCTTGTGGATGCACATAGTAACACTATCCTCAGGTTAAAGCCTTTCCTTGCATTCCGTAACACCCACTCCCTGACAAGGGCCAATAGTGATGCAGACACTCATTACAGAAATATAGAAAACGGAGTCGCTTTCAAGATGTATCAGGGTTTTCCCGATCTTAATCTCCAGGTTTCAAAACCATGTGACTATGTGGCTTCACCGGATTGGTACTATAAAATTGTTTATCAAGAGGAGTATCGTCGCGGATTTGACTGTACCGAAGATCTCTTTGTTCCGGGCTACTTTGAGATGCCGATAAAAAAAGGTGAGACCATAATCTTCTCAGCTTCCACCAACGAATGTGCCCCGAATACCTTGAAAGCCAAATTCACCAGAGAGCTTAATGCTCTCGATCCTCAGGAGAGTTATGAAGACTGTCTCAGGGATGCTGCAAAGCAACTTTTTATAACGCGAAACGGAAAAACTGAAATTTGTGCCGGATACTCCTGGCTTGAGTCCGGGCTTTTGAGAGAGACCTGTGTTGCACTTCCCGGTTTAACTCTGTACAACAATGGTAATGTGAAGCTCTTCAACCGTATTCTTAATGACACGATTTCCTCTCATAAGGAGAGCCTTCTTGAAGGATGCGACCAGGTTGAGGCGCCTCTTCGCTTAACCGAAGTGGTGCAGCACCTCATATCTTACACGAAAGATTCTGCCAAGGCGTGGTCAAAATATGGCAATATTCTAAAGGATATCATCAATTCCTTTATCCAGGGGCGTCCGGAGGTGATTCTCCATAATAACGGTCTGCTCTGGGCACAAAAGTCCGGTGTAGCCCTTTCCTGGATGGATGCTTATGCCAATGGTCGGCCTGTGACAGAGCGTGCCGGCTACCAGGTCGAGACCAACTGTTTCTGGTATAACGCCCTATGTTTTGCTTCTGCGATGGAGAAGAGTTTTTCAAGGGAAAATGATTTTACCAGAGAATGCGATGCTCTCATAAAGAAAATAGAAGAGAATTTCTACAATATGTTCTGGGTTGAATCAAGGCGTCATCTTGCTGACTATATCGATGGTTTCGGACAGAACATTTATACAAGACCTAATCAAATATATGCTTGTTCCCTTGATTATAGCCCTGTAAGCGAGGCAGTACAGGATGAGATTCTGCGTACCATTAACCAGGAGCTCATTACGACACGTGGTGTCAGGACTCTTTCTCCCAAGAATCCCCAATACAAAGGAGTCTATGAGGGCAACCAGATAGAGCGCGACCTTGCTACCCATAATGGAAGTACAAGGCCCTGGCTTCTCGGTGCCTATATTGCTTCCTGCCTCAAACTCTACGGAGCTTCCTATCTACGCACCTCTCAGGCACTGGTAAGCGGTTTCGAGGAGGATATGAATATCCATGGAATTGGCATGGTGGCTGAAATATATGACGGAGATCCTCCGCATCACCCTCACGGTGCCATTCTTGCGGCATCAGCTACCGCCGAGATTATCCGTGTCAAATATCTTATAAACAAATATAAATTGGAGGAGTAATCATGAGAGTATTGATGTTCGGATGGGAGTTTCCTCCTCATATTGCAGGTGGCCTAGGTACAGCCTGTTATGGATTGACTAAGGGACTTGCCCACCACGATGTTGAGGTCCTTTTCGTGATGCCTACAGCTTCCGGAGATGAAGACCAAAGTGCTGTCAGGATCATCAATGCCAGTGATGTGGCCGTCTATGATACCTGCAAGAATATTGATGAGTTTTTGGGCAAGGTGGATTTTCTCCGAGTGGGCTCCAATCTCAGGCCCTATATCGATCCGGTATCATTCACGGAACTTGTAACGGAAGAACAGAAATATCAGACCGAAGAGTTTAAGGGTTATTTTAAGGAGAAATACAAGTTTTCCGGCAAATACGGAGCAAACCTCATGGAGGAGGTGGCCCGCTATGCAATGGTTGCCGGAGCTATTGCGCAACAGCATAAGTTTGACGTAATCCATGCCCACGACTGGCTTACCAATCTGGCCGGTATTGCTGCCAAGAAAGTATCCGGTAAACCGCTTGTAATACATGTTCACGCCACCGAGTTTGATCGTACCGGTGAGAATGTCAATCCCGAAGTGTTCCGTTTGGAACAGACCGGTATGCGTGAAGCTGACAAGGTTATCACAGTAAGTAATCTGACGCGCAACATCGTAATCAACAAATATGGCATTGATCCTTCAAAGG
>DFOK01000043.1 GCA_002376715.1 Bacteroidales bacterium UBA3543
GAATAGTACAATGAAAAAAATAATTAAAACAATAACTATTGGCATTGCGGTAATAATCGGACTTGTTTTAATAGCAAGACCTGCTTTAAGTTTGTATGGCGGATGTTGTGCATATTTCGATAAAAAAGCATTTCTTGCCAAACATGAATTTGAAGATTTTTCTCAATTCAAAAATGTTTCTCTCTTTATTCGAGGCGGAGATAACGAAAGAAATCCTATTATTTGTGTAGATGCGCCGCATTTGGTCAGAGATACTTCAAAAGTGGGATTTTATGTTGTAATACTGGACAAAAAAACCGATCAAGTAAAAAAAGCAAAGTGGATGACAGAATACGATGTTGAAGCCGACACTCTACAACTCCAACAATTGGCACAAACATTTATGAGGTATAGGATACCACGCCTGGATGTAGATACAACGGGAAATGTATTTGTTTATGTGAAAGATATTGAAACGTTGGCATTAGTCGGATTTGCCAATGAAAATGAGTTGCAAAAACGAAATAAAGAGACAAAATGGATTAACATTAAGTCCAATTGATACAAGCCAAGATAAGCTAAACCCGAATCTCGTACCAAAAAAATCCCCTGAATTTTTTCAGGGGATTTTTTTCACTAGTCATTATTCATCTCTCGTATGTCCACCTCATGGCGTTTTGAGGTGCCGAGTAGCCACTCGCTGTACCAGTCTGCCATTTTCCAGAAGAAATATTCGTTCATATCGCCGAATCCGTGACGCTGGCCGGGGAGAATCAGCATCTCAAAGCGTTTGTTGGCGCGGATAAGAGCATTCACAACACGCATGGTATTACCGGGATGCACATTGTCGTCTATATCACCATGTACGAGGAGCAGATGACCTTTCAGATTCTTTGCAATATCCTGGTTTTTGTCAATGTTGTACTTGAATGTAGTGTCGCCTGCTGCGGTAATCTCTTCGAGAATGCCGTGGTGCTGTTCACTCCACCACCTGTTGTACATACTGTTGTCATGGTTACCCGCACAGGAAACGGCTGCTTTGAAGAAATCGGGATACTGAAGGATGGCGGCGGTTGACATAAATCCTCCTCCGGAGTGTCCGTGGATGCCGACTCTGCTGATATCAATAAAGTCGTGACGTGCTGCAAGTTGCTGGATAGCATATTTTTGATCTTCCAGTCCATAGTCGCGGAGATTGCCGTAGCCGTAGTTGTGATACCATTTGGACCTGTTGGGGTGTCCGCCCCTATTGCCTACTGTGATGACTATGAATCCAATTTGTGCAAGACGGTCGACGCGTGTCAGACCTTTGCTCCACACCAGGTTGTTGCCCTCAGTTTGAGGACCGGGATATACATAGTCGATTATGGGGTATTTTTTGTTGGGATCGAAGTCAAACGGCTTGTACATCACTCCGTATAGATCGGTAATACCATCGGCAGCTTTAACCTTGAAGGGTTCGGGGAATTTGTAGCCTGCTTCCAGAAGCAGGGAAATGTCAGTCTCGGCCACATCCAGCAGTTTTACACCGGCTGCGTTAAAGAGAGCTACTTTCGGTACGACATCCACCCTGGAGTAGTTGGCTACAAAGTATTTGCTATTGTCGGAGAAACTAACTATCGAGGAGTTGAAACCCTCTGCGTCAAGACGCTTCATGCCTGTACCGTCGAGATTGATGCGGTAAACATGTCCGTTGTAGGGACTCTCATCCTTGTTTACTCCCATTGCCAGGAAATATACAACTCTGGCAGCCTCGTCTATACTCAGTACACTCTCTACATGGAAAGCACCGGAGGTAATGGGGTTTTTGAGGGTTCCGTCGGAAGAATAGAGGTAGAGATGGGCCCAGCCATTGCGCTCTGACCACTGTATGAGTTCTGTGCCGTTGTTGATTACCTCAAGACTGCGTGTTTCCACGTAAGTGTTGAGGCGCTCCTCTATGATCACTCTGCAGCTATCTTCTGCCAGATTTACGGCGCAGATATCCACCCGTTTCAAGTCACGGCTGGTGCGGTACAGATAGAATTTACTGTTGTCTCCCAACCATGTATATACTCTATAATCGTCATAAGCGTTCCTGTTTTTGAAGGGAGTCGTCATGATGCTGATATTCTGGTCTTTAAATGCATCTACACGGATTTCCCTGGAGGTTTTGTCTTCCATATTGAAAACAAGAAGATGCTCCTTTGGACCCGGTTCACCCGGCATCTGATATTTGTAGCTTTCGAGAGTGGGACGTGGCTGGGATACGGCATTGATGACCCAGAGTTCCTTGATCTTACTCATATCATATTTGCCGATGGCAAAATGTTTGGAGTCAGGCGACCATCTCACACCGGCAGAGAAACGTTTTGTGGTATCGCTCTGGTCAGTACCTCTGTAGCTTCCACCGCCATAATAGAAATCCTTTGTGCCGTCGGTGGTCAGAGGGTGGTCTACAACAGTAGTGTCTTTGTCATCTTCCGTCAGTTTTTTTACATCTTCGATGCTCATCCAGTAGAGATTGTAATTTTTGCTATATACAGCAGTCTTGCCGTCTGGAGAGATGTTTGCCCAGTTGGGATAATCCTTCTCCTCTTCATTTTCGGTCACATCGGTGAGTTTACCTGAAGCAATGTCATATTCAAACCTGAATACCTTTTTCTCCTTTTTGGGAGGAGCCTTCTTTTCTTCTTTCTTTACATCTTTCTTCTCCTCTTTTTTCTCACCGTTATTTTCTTCTTCCTTCTTTTCTTCTTTTATCTCCTCTTTTTTCTTTTTCTCCTTCTTTTCCACCATCATCGTGCTTTGGATCTCAAAGGTAAATTTGGTGTCATCCTTGAGTTTCAGTTTGCGGAAAGGGATGTTTTGTGCATCGAAGGGGTCCTTTACAATTTCGGTCAATTCCATAGCAAGCTTCTCGAGGTCGAAAACCGGTTTCTGAACCTTAGTAACAGGGTCAACCATGTAGTAACAGTTGCCGGCCGGAGTCTTCCACTCATACCAGAATTTGTCGGAATTCTTAAACCAGTTGGGTCTCATATAGGTCGAGAAGACCATATTGTTGACTTTTTTGGCTGAAAAACGGTCGGCCAGTTCGTAATTGGGCTCTGTCACGGGCACCTGCTGCGCGAAAAGCGCACTTGCGAAGAAAATGCCCAGAGCAAAAATCAAAGTTCTTTTCATTGTAGCAATTATTATTGTTTTGTAAAATTTCTTTCCCATTCACCCACCTCCATATCGTGGATTTTTCCATCGGAAATGTGGAACCTCAATGCAGTGCGTACCAAATGAAATCCCTGTATGCCGGCGGCACCCGGATTGAGAGTGAGCATATTGTAATGTTTGTCGTTAATCACCCTCAGGATGTGCGAGTGGCCGCAAACGAACAGATTGGGGCGGTGGGCCTCTATCAACCGCAACGCTCGAAGGTCATATCTACCCGGATACCCTCCGATATGCATCATCAGCACCTTTAGCCCCCCTACCTCCATTAGCTGAATATAGGGATGATAAGTACGGATATCGTATCCGTCGCAATTGCCGTGAACTCCCACAAGGGGCTTGAAAGCGGCTATCTCCAGCGCGGATTCCAGAGTGGCGAAGTCTCCGGCGTGCCAAATGGTATCCACCGGCTCGAGGAAGTTTCTCAGTTGGTCATCAAAACAACCGTGTGTGTCAGATATGAGTCCGATATATGCCATCGGCCGTCAGATCTTGATGAAAATTTTCTTGCGGTACAATATCATACACATCACGAGGAAAATGGCAACCATAATCAGTGCGTGCATAAGCGAAGCATACTCGTTGTTACCAAAGATTGAGACACAGCAATTTCTGTAAAGCCATGAGAGAGCGCTTATTTTAACCCCCTCAGCATTGGTCCAGGTAATCACCCTGCCGAGCAACTTGACCAGCACTCCGGCCATCACGAAGGCAAAGAGCGGGTTCATACCCATTGCCTTGAATGGAGTGAAATACCTCTCTTTTCCTTTGATATCTATGAAATAGATGAAAAATGCAAATAGCATGATGGCCCATCCGCCGGTGTATATCACATATGAGCCGGTCCACAAAGGCTTGTTGATGGGGAGCCAGACGTTCCAGATGCGTCCCAGACCAAGGCATATCAGTGCTATGGTGTAGAGCTTTGCCACAGCATTGATTTTACTTTCACTGGAGCGGATCAATTGCCCGATGAAGTATCCCAGCAATACCGTACCGGCCCCAGAGAGCACTCCGAGGAGTCCTTCCGGATCAAACGGGATGCCGAAACCGCGGTACACATGGCTCTCTCCAACCAACGCGATATCGATCTTACTTGCAATATTTCCCTCCAGGGTGCTCCACCCCGGCTCCCCGCCGAAAATCCACAGGATAAGCCAGTGGAGAATGGTAACTGCCGCTATACCCAGCAAAATGCGCTTAGGTCGCTTAAGCCACAAGGCAAGAAATCCCCCCAGGATATAGCATAGTCCGATGCGCTGCAGCACTCCGAAGATGCGAATATTTTGCAGCCAGATAAGATAGTTTTCTCCAAAAGAAAGTTCCGGATTTCTTGAGGTGGGGTAGAAGGGGAACATATTAAGGGCCAGACCCACCGCAAAAATCAGCAGACCTCTGACCACCAGTTTCCGTGAACTCTGTTTGTTTATCGAATCGCCATATTTTGCAAAAGAAAAGGCCATTGCAACTCCCACGCAGAAGAGAAAGAAGGGAAACACCAAGTCTGTCGGTGTACATCCCGACCAGGGGGCATGTTTTAAAGGTGGAAAAATATGTCCCCAGGAGCCCGGGTTGTTGACAAGAATCATTCCCGCTACGGTCATTCCCCTGAGTACGTCAAGGGCTACATAGCGCTGGTTCGGAGCTTTAGTCATAAGAGAGATATTTGGATTGGTACTCGTATTTAATCTACAAATATAGATAAAATCCCTATCTTTGTTTAGGCGAAAGAGATCGAAATGGAAATTTTTTATTCACCGGACATAGCTCAGGGCGGCACACGGCTCGATGCAATTGAGTCCGGCCACTGCATCAAGGTGCTCAGACACCGTAAAGGCGACACCATCAATATCGTGGATGGAGCAGGTACGCTTTTTAAGTGTGAAATCACCGATGATAATCCCCGCTGTGTGGTTTTTACTGTTCTGGAGCGTCAGGAGGGCTATGGCAGCCACCCCTATCGGCTCCATATTGCGGTGGCACCTCCAAAGAATAAAGAACGGTTTGATTGGTTTGTGGAAAAGGCCACTGAAATGGGTATAGATGAGATTTCCCCCATTTTCGGCGATTATTCGGAGAGGCGTATTTTCAAGCGCGACCGTACGGAGCGCATTATAATTTCTGCTGCAAAGCAATCACACAAGGGTGTTATTCCTTTACTTAATGACCCTGTGACAGTGAAAGAATTTCTGGAGTGCAATTCGCGCCCGAAGTCGGAAATACAACCATCTGAAACTACTCCGATAAGGCTGATATGCTATTGTGATGAGGTGGAGTCTTTTGGTGTAATGAAGATGTCCATTACTGAAGCGTTGAGAAAAGGATCGTCGGATGTAATTGTGATGATTGGTCCGGAAGGAGATTTTTCGCGTGAAGAGATTGCTAAGGCAATAAAATTTGGATGGCAGCCCGTTTCGCTGGGAGATTCACGGTTGCGTATAGAGACGGCGGCATTGACTGCCGTAGCGGCCGTCTATCTTGCGAATTCTTGATTGACGTATCATTTTTAAGTGAGTATAAGTGTTTAGATCGTTTTTATAGCGGCGTTCTTATTTCCGTATTCGGTTTTTCAGCCGCGGATTATTGCAATCTCGCCTCTCAATCCCACTTTTATAATTTGTGATGCCTTTCCGGTAGAGGTAGATTCGAGAGAGGGGTCTGCTACCCAATCCACACTTTTAATGATTTCTTCCGAGATTGCGCTGTAGATAGCCGGAGCTTTGTTGCCGGATAGATTGGCCGATGTGGAGACAATCGCTCTTCCGAAACGGGATATCAACGCTTTGCAAAAGGCGTTGTCGGGAATACGTATTCCTACACTGCCATCTTCAGAAACCACATTTGGTGCAAGTGCGCTTCCAGCAGGAGAGGAGTCGGTGGCAATGACGGCTCCGGGATAGATTATGGTCATCGGACGATCATTCACCTCTATCAGATCCAGTGCAATGTTTGGGATTTCTTTGACATATCTGGCCAGCATATCGGTGTCAGAGACCAGCGTGATGAGACTTTTGCTATCGGCGCGATGCTTGATGGATAAGACTTTGGCTACTGCTTCGCTATTGGTGGCGTCACATCCGATGCCCCAGATGGTATCTGTGGGATAGAGTATCACTCCACCTGCTTTAAGCACCTTTATGGCAGCTTCTATAGCTTCGCGATCAAAACTTTTCTCAGTATCTCTGTTCATTTTCAGTCTAAGATTATTTCTGTAAGTACAGGATAGTGGTCAGAGTAGGGTACTCTCTCTATTTGGTGGTATATGGTCCGGTATTCTTCCGGAATGAGTATGTAATCCAGGCGCAGGGCCGGCCAAAGTCTGGAATAGGTGGCTCCAAACCCATTTCCTGCTTCGACGAAGCAATCTTTATGTCGCTTCTGCAACTGGTGGTAGGTATATGACATAGGGGTATCGTTGAAGTCACCGCAGACTATGGTCTTTATGCTGCATTCACTTATGCTGTTCATTACGCGGTCTACTTGTTCGGCACGTTTGATATTGGACTCCTTAAGATGTCCGTGGAGAGAGATGAACTCGTCGCTGAATGTATCTCTGTTGAATAGGCGCTTGATAATAGAGGTGAATGAGATGCTGTAGGACTCCAAATGGCAGTTGTATAGCCGTACGGTACCTCTGCCTATCCGTAGATCTGCCCATATGGCGAGGTTCGTGCTGTTTTTGAAGGTGATTTTCCCACCTCCTCTTATGGGAAATTTAGTGAGAATCACATTGCCGAAACTTGAACCGGTATCATTGAAGAAATAGGAGTGGAGATAGGGAAAGTTGGGGAGTTCAGTTATGGAGTCTTTGTACTTTACACTTACTTCCTGTAAACAAATAATGTCCGCTTCGCAGCGCTTGAGATAATCCCGTATCTCTGCCGTAGTCTCCCTTTTTGGCTTTCCATCTTTACTTAGGGAGTATCTGCCGACATTGTATGTCACTATGCGGATGCCCTCTTTCTCTTCATCGGGGGCATTATTGCCTACTTTGACAAACATGTCGAAAAAGAAGAGAGACGGTAACAGGGCAATCAAAGGTATCAGCAGGCGCTTTTTCCAACGGATAATGGCTATGATCATTAGGAAAAGGTTCCAAAATGCTATTGGAATATAATAGAGGCCGAAAAAAAGGGGAGGCCAAAACCTCGAAGGACTGATAAATATGGAAATATAGGATATTAACAACGCAACTGCCGAGATAAGCAGCACTGTGACTGAGATAAAACTACCCAGGCCAAATCTGCGTTGTTTCTTCTTTTTCATAGTTGCCGGGTTTAGGGAAGTCTAATGGTACAGCCGGTTTTGTTTCTTCCAGATGAGAATCATAATCAGGCCGAAAAGCATTCCGCCCAGATGGGCGAAATGAGCGATGTTGCCGCCCATACCTGTAAGACCGGTGATTAGTTCAATTGCTCCGAATATGATTACAAACCATTTGGCTTTCATTGCCACAGGTGGAAATATCAATTGCAGACGATTGTCGGGGAATAGCATTCCATAGCCTAACAGCACTCCGTAAATAGCTCCGGAAGCACCTACAGTTGGGGTTCCGAGCACTGCGGTTGCCGAAGCAATTTTACCTGCCGTCATAAGGGCATCGTACTGCAGATGCAGCACAAGACTGTGGCACAATGCAGCTCCGATTCCGGTCACAAAGTAGAATAGCAGAAATTTTTTGCTGCCCCAAATTCTCTCCAGTACCGTACCGAAGATCATCAGGGTGTACATATTGAAAAACAGATGCCAGAAATCACCATGCATAAACATGTGTGTGATTAACTGGTAGGGCTTGAAAAATGGGGACTCAAATGGAAAAAGCGCAAGCTTTTCGTACATTGACTCACCGATAATCCAGGTTGCTATAAGCATTACGGTATTGATGATGATCAGATTTTTGATAACCGGTGACATCATTCCCCAAAAGCCGGGGCGGCTGTATCCTTGATTCATAAATATTTCTCCAGATCTTTAACTGTAATAACAGACATGCATTTACGCCCGTCCGGTGTCAGTCCGGGCTCCTTGCAGTCGAATAACTCATCCACCAATATCTGTGCCTGAGCATCTGACAGGGGGCTGGTGTGGCTTCTGGCTGCCGAAATGGCTAATTTTCGGGCAAGAGACTCACCATATTCTGCAAAATCGGCAGAAAATGTCTGCTCTTTTAGCGAAGCAACCAGTGAATCTATCAACGCAGGAGTATCTTCCTCTGCCACCGAATAGCCATGAGGTACTCCATAAACGGCAACCGAATTGCCTCCGAAATCTCGGATATCAAATCCTATCTTCGAGAGCTTCTCCAGATGCTCGGTAAGAGTGAGATAATCTTCGCTTTGTAACTCTATGTTTCTGGGAAAGAGTGTTTGCTGGGTCAGCGGCTTTTCCTCCGATAGCGTACTAATGTAACGTTCGTACCAGATTCTCTCCCTGGCTCTTGAGATGTGTACCAGCAGGATTACTTCGCCATACTGCGAAAGAATGTAATTGCTTCCGGCTCTCAATATGGCGGTGCGCGATATATCCTTCTCCTCAAACAACATTCGCTCCTCCTGTTCTTCTCCAACGGGACGAATTCGAGAAGGTACGATGGAGAAATCCCTGCCCTTTCCTATGTCGAAGGGATTGAATAACGGGTCATAGTCTATCCTTGGCACTCTGATATGCTCCCTGTCGTACTCCGGTGAACCACGTCCGGGCATATTGGGAATTTCAGGCGCCCCTTCAGTGTCAAAATCTATACTCGGAACAAAGGAGTTCTTGCCGAGAGATTCTCTGACTGAAGCCATCACTATCTCGAATATCATCTGTTCATCCTCAAATTTTACTTCGCTCTTTGTCGGGTGGATATTGACATCCACTCTATCTAATGGAGTTTCGAGAAATATGAAGTATGAGGGCAGTATATCGTCTGGGATGAGTTGCTCATAAGCCTTCATTACCGCTTTGTGCAGGTAAGGTGAGCGAAAATAGCGTCCGTTGATAAAGAAATATTGGTTTCCCGGCGTTTTACGGGCACATTCGGGTTTGCCGATGTGACCACTGATATTGACTACCGATGTTTTGGTGTCAATTTCCACCAAGGAGTTGATCAGCTCGCGGCCGA
The DNA here is from genome assembly GCA_002376715.1 of Bacteroidales bacterium UBA3543. Taxonomy (GTDB): domain Bacteria; phylum Bacteroidota; class Bacteroidia; order Bacteroidales; family UBA932; genus Cacconaster. Next base: position 9,290 of record DFOK01000043.1, read on the forward strand.
ATAGATCATAGATGCGCTGTTTGGTATTGGCTGCAGCTCGCAGATCGTAAAGTACCTTGCCGTTGGAAAGCATTTTGAATCTGAGTTCCGGCCTTATGACTGCCACTCTTATGAACTCCTGTATAATATGCCGCAGTTCGGTATTGTCGGATTTGAGAAATTTGCGCCTGGCAGGCACATTGTAAAAGAGGTTGCGAACCTCAAAGCCGGATCCGATAGGAGAGGAAGTTTCGTGGCTCGATATGATACGTGACTCACTAACTTCCACCTGCCATCCCACCTCACTACCCGCCTGACGTGTCTTCAAGGTTACATGTGCTACCGCAGCGATAGAGGCCAATGCCTCACCCCTGAATCCATAAGTAGAGATGGATTCGAGGTCCTCTGCACGCTCTATCTTTGAAGTTGCGTGGCGCTCAAAGCAGAGTTCAGCATCTGCGGGGGTCATGCCGCAGCCATTGTCGATCACCTGGATTAGGGTCCGGCCCGCATCGATTACTATCAATTGAACTGTATCCGCTCCCGCGTCAATAGCATTTTCCATCAGCTCCTTGACCACAGAAGCGGGGCGACCGACAACTTCCCCTGCTGCTATCAGATTGGATATGTTGGCGGGTAATAGCTTAAGCATATTATTTAAAAAGTTGACCAAGACCGATGGCTATATAGTACGCAGCCACCATCAGAGCTAAGAAGGTGATTAGAGTAATTATCTTTTTGATCTTTTGGTTGCCGGCTTGGCGGCGGGTCTGCACAACGCCCTTACGAAATGCTCCACGGATGCTCTCTCCGGGCACATATTCTTTGGTTGATGTTGTGCTCTCTCCATTAGTTGTCAACTGTGAAGGATCTATGGGTGTCCCGTCCGGGCTCTTGCCATACTTTTTGTAAACCTCTGCCAGACGCTCCTTGCGCTCATCATAATAGCGTGGAGTGTATTTGAAAACCCGGTGAGAAGGTGTCTTGAAAAAGCTGATGTTGAAAAATCCCATAATTGTCACAAAATTGTCAATTGAATATTTAGGACAAAGTTAACATATTTTTTATTTTTGTGGAAAAATAGGAGGTTTCTATGGATATTCGCATAGGTAATGGATTTGACATACACAAGCTGGCTCCGGGGTTGCCCCTTACACTCTGTGGCGTGACTATTCCTTCGGAAAAGGGATGTGTCGCCCATTCGGATGGAGATGTAGCGATCCATGCCCTTTGTGATGCACTTTTGGGTGCTCTGGCCCTCGGTGATATAGGGAAACATTTCCCCGACACTTCAGATGAATACAAAGGCATCGACAGCCGCATATTGCTTAAACGCGTTTGTGAAATGGTCACAAAACGCGGTTGGCGTATAGGTAATGTTGACATTACCCTGATTCTCCAGAAACCAAAATTAGCTCCTCATATTCCCGAAATGAGGAAAATGTTGGCCTCCGTGCTGGAGTTGGATATGGAGCGCGTATCGATTAAGGCGACCACTTCCGAAAAAATCGGATTTATTGGCCGCGAGGAGGGAATTGCCACTTTTGCATCAATTTTATTGTTCAATTGAGAATAATCTCTATATTTGCACTCCCAAACATTGACCTATTGTGTAATGGTAGCACAGCAGATTCTGGTCCTGCTAGTCTAGGTTCGAATCCTAGTAGGTCAACTTCTTTAACCAAATCCCTTTTTTTACTAATGATGAAACGTTTATTTGCAGTAATGCTGCTATGCTTTACCTATGCAGCCTTATTCTCTATTGTCGCAGATGCGCAACGCATAGAGAACACCAATCCCAACAAACAGTTTATTCCCGACAAGTCAAACCATGTACGCAATGAGGTTGTTATCCCCGATTTTGCAGGGTACAAGGTGCTTAAAGGTGACTTTCACATACACACTGTCTTTTCGGACGGTGTCGTATGGCCCACTTACAGGATTCAGGAGGCCTGGCGTGACGGACTTGACATCCTTGCCATTTCCGATCACATAGAATACAGGCCCCATAGCCAATATATTAATGCCGATCGCAACACTTCCATGAAAATTGCCGCTCCTGAGGCTGAAAAACTGGGTATCTTACTCGTTCCGGCAACTGAGGTGACACGCGAACAGGGTGTTATAGGTCATTTCAATGCGATTTTCATTAAAGATGCAGAGCTGATGAATCTTGAGGATCCCAAGGAGGCCCTGCGTGAAGCACGCAGACAGGGAGCATTCATTTTCTTCAACCACCCCGGCTGGAAAATGGACACTCTTGTGTTTTCACCCTTTCAGAAAGAATTATTGGAAGAGGGGCTGATAGATGGTGTTGAGGCGGTTAACGGATTCGAGTTCTATCCGCGCGCAATCTCCTGGTGCAAGGATCTGAACTTGACACTTTTTGCCACTTCCGATGCTCATGATCCGGTTCCCGTTTATTTTAAATACGATCGCAGGGGAGCGGAGGATGTACGCTACAGGCCTATGACACTAGTGCTTGCGAAGGATAAGACTCTTGAGGCAGTACGCGAAGCACTTGATGCCAGACGCACTATAGGCTCTTACCATGGTTATCTGATTGGTATGTTTGATCTGCTCGAAGGGCTTTTTGATGCTTGTGTTTCGACTGAAAAGCTTTCCGTTGTAGGAAAAAACACCAACTGGCAATTGCGTAATAACTCTTCTTTGATATTCCGCTTTAGAATCGGAAGCACGGATTATATTTTGCTTCCTTTCACATCCTGTACTTTGACACGCACCTCAGACATCACTTCCGTTGATGTTACTGTGCTCAATATGTACCACTACGAGAATACTCATCCGGTGTTTAAGCTGGAGCTTAAGTAGCATAGTGCTGATCAAAAAAGCATAGATATAAAAGGCCGACTAATTTTTCTTAGCCGGCCTTTTTTGGTAGCGAGACCGAGAATTGAACTCGGGACCTCATGATTATGAATCATGCGCTCTAACCATCTGAGCTATCTCGCCATTGGGAGTGCAAAAGTACGCAAAAAAAAGATACTGCCAAAAAAAAGTATGCTTTGCATTATGAATACTAAATTGCCGAACGGTTAGCTGCCAAATTGGCGAAAAGTGAAAAATACCTTTTTCTACTGAAAGTTTGCTTGCATATTACGACCGTTTCGTCAGTACATTTATTGTAAGTTTCTTATTCTTTTCCTTTTCCAGTTTCAAAGTGCTATGTTTGCGATTCCTTTTGCAAACCGAATAGTCAAGTGAATGCGAAAAGACAAAATATAAGCCTAAGATTGTTTCGGTCCGAGCGATTGCGTGTGAAGTCGTATAACCTTGTCAATTGCCTTTACAAAGCCATTGCGTTGGGTGTGATTTCGTGTTGCACCCTGATAGATCTTCGTGCGGCGCCTGTAAATTCCACGGAAAAAATAGACATAGAGGTTCAAACGGATACAATTCCCGAAAAGTTGGATGAAATTATCATTACTGCTTTTAAAGATGCATTGCCGTTGAAACTTTCGGCGAAAATGGTGAATATCATTTTGGCTAAGCAGATTGAACAGGCTCCTGTTAAAAGTCTCCAGGATTTACTCTCTTATTTTTCAGGGGTTGATGTGCTTCAACGCGGGCCGCATGGAGTACAGGCAGATATAACGCTGCGCGGCGGCTCATTTGACCAGACTGCAATTCTCCTCAATGGCGTCAACCTCACCAATCCGCAAACCGGACACTTTAGCCTTGACATCCCTCTCAATCTCTCCGATATTGAACGTATCGAAATAGTCCGGGGACCTTCATCCCTTATTTTTGGAGCGAGTGCCTTTTCCGGAGGTATCAATATTATTACCAAAAAGGATACTCAAACCAATGCGTTTGCAAAGTTGGAAGGGGGAATGCATGCACTTTTCAGTGGTGAGGTGCGCGGTGCACTAAAAGCAAAAGAGTCGGTGCATACCCTCTCAGTCGGCTACAAGAGATCAGACGGCTATATCGCCAACAGCGACTATAAAATTCTTAATTTCCTTTGGCAAAGCAGTTTCAATATTGACGGCTCCCATATCGACATTCAGGCCGGCGTGAATGATAAAAAGTATGGCGCCAATACCTTTTATGCTGCTGCTTTTCCCAATCAGTATGATGATACTCAAGGATTGTTTTTCTCTATAAAAGGAGAAACAAACGGAAAAATCAAGTTCATTCCTCATATCTACTGGAGCAGACATTATGATGAATTCCATCTCTTCAGACCGGGTACGCCTGATATCCCTTCGTGGTATAAGGCTCCCAATTATCACCAAACCGATGTTTATGGCGTCAACCTCAATGTCCAATATATCTCGAGGCTTGGAATAACTCGTTTCGGAGGAGAGTTCAGAAATGAAGGAGTATTGAGCAGCAATTTGGGTAAACCGATGCGTCAACCGAGGGATAACTACACTATGTGGGACAATCGTTCCGATATCGGCTTTTTTGCGGAGCATAATTTTGTAATTGACAAGCTGACTCTTTCGCTCGGCGCAATTTACAACTACAATACCGCCCTTGCCGACACCTTGAAAGCAGGCGGTTTCTATCCCGCAGTCAATCTTTCCTATCGTCCGACCAATTCCATTATCCTTTACACTTCATGGAGTAAGGCTACGAGAATGCCCACCTTCACCGATTTATATTATAAGGCGGGGAAACATCGCGGTTTTGCCGGACTTACCCCCGAATATACTCAATCTGTAGAGTTGGGAGTGCGTCTTAGCAGACCTGTGGTAGCTGTCAACCTGAATGCTTTTTATACTAAAGGTGACAATATGATCGATTGGATTTATAGCACAAAAGACTCTCTCTATCACGCTGAGAACCGTTCAGCTTTGAGTACTTTCGGTGCAAGCGTGGATGCAAGCATCAATCTTTCACGTTGGCTGGGAGAGAGGCAGCCATTTGAACAGTTGAGGTTCGGTTATCAATATATCTCGCAAAGAAGTGACAACGAGAGCCAGGATAACCCGATATCAGCCTATGTTTCCAACTATCTTAGGCATAAATTTACCCTCGGCGTAGAGCACCGTATAATTAAAAACCTCACTTTTTCTTGGAATATGCGTTATCAGGAGCGTGCAGGCAATTATCTGAAGTATATTCCTGCTACGGCTACTGAAAAAGCACACGAAGTAATAACACCCTACGAGCCCTTCATGTTGTTGGATTTGAAAGCAAATTATGCGATAGGGAAACTCAATATTTTCGTCAATCTCAACAATATTCTCAATACCACACACGTGGATTTCGGTAATATTCCACAACCCGGATTCTGGTTGACCGGTGGGGTGAGTTATTTATTTAAATAATTGAAAATTTAGGAAGATTGCTTAATTGCGTGATATAAAGATGCTTACGGCTTTTATTAAAGTTGTAAGCATCTTTTTTATGTTACAAAACCATTAAATTTTCAAAAAATATTTGGAGATATAAAAATAAGCATTACCTTTGCAGTGTCCTACTTCACTAAGACACCGAGTTGCGAGTTGCGGGTTGCGAGGAAATTTTTTTAGTGGTACGAGTTACGTGGATAAGTAATGAAAAATGAATAATTAATAAACAATTAACAGTTAACAGCAAAATCCAAAAATATGATTAAAATAGACAACCTCTCGTTCAAGTACGGCAAGAAAGAAGTTCTGAATGATATTTCAATGAAGCTTGAAGCCGGAAAAATTTACGGACTGTTAGGAGAAAACGGAGTGGGAAAGACCACTCTCCTGAAAATTATTTCCGGACTGCAAAAACCCTGGAAGGGATCCTGTTCGGTTTTCGGCGAAGACCCGTTCAAAAGAACTCCATCCTTTTTAAGTCGTATTTTTTATCTGCCCGAAGAGTTGGAGTTTATCCAAAATGACTACTCCATTCGTTATTTCGCGAAAATAAATGCACCTTTTTATCCTAAGTTCGACAATGAAAAATTCGAGACTATTCTAAAGGAATTTGAGGTGGAAGGCGATAAAAAATTAAACAAACTTTCCTATGGACAAATGAAAAAGGCAGTCCTATCATTCGCTATTGCTACAAATGCCGAGTTGTTGCTGCTGGACGAACCGAGCAACGGCTTGGATATTCCATCTAAAACGCTTTTCCGAAGAATAATTGTACAGCATGTGTCGGACAATACCTGCACCTTGATCTCAACTCATCAGGTACGTGATTTGGAAAACCTTATCGACCCGATTATCATTCTCGACAACAAGGCAGTGCTGATTAATGCATCATTGGAGAAAATTTCCGAAAAACTCTATTTCGGACTATACTCTTCCGTTCCCGCTAACGCTCTTTTTTCTGAACCTGCGCCCGGCGGTTACATCTGTGTGATGGAAAATGAGGAAATGGGCGAAAGTAAGGTAAACATAGAAGCGCTCTTCAATGCCACCATGCACCACAAAAGCCGAATTAAAGAACTTTTGGTATAATAACGACAAATAATTGATCCGGAATAACCATTTTAAAATTCTGACAACAATGAACAACAATATATTTCAATTCAACAGATTAGGGAAGCTTTTCCGCAGAACGTTTCAACAAAACTCCAAAACTTTTCTAAATAATGCTTTGGTTTTAGCCGGACTTCCCATTTTGTTTTTACTTATAGCCAGATTGACATCCAATGAAGGACCTGAGCTTCTTTTCAGAAGTAATTTTTTGACTTTTTTGGTAGTAACGATTTTCATCTTCTCTCCTTTCTTTTATTACTATTTTTACAACCATTCCAAAAAAGGGTTGTCTGAGGTAATGCTTCCGGCATCGGTGTTGGAAAAATTCGTAGTAATGCAGATATTCTGTATGATCTTGGCACCGCTTATGGTACTTGTTTTTTATGGCGGAAGCGATGTGATATTGTCAGCCCTATTTCCCTTGTATCAGGGCGGTTATGCAATCGTCCATTTTTTCAATAATAGGTTGACTACCGACGGGGTACTGGTAGTATTTCTTTCCATGCAAGCCGTCTTCTTCGCAAATCTCTTTTTTGTAAGACGGAAAATTCTTAAAAGTATCGCAAGTTTTATTGTTATAAACCTTCTGATTGCTATTGTCATTTTAGCAGTAGTAAAATGGATGGAATCCCTAGGTTATTTGGAAGGATATAATGGCAATGTGAATTTAAGTTTTAGCGAACGAGGACTATTTGACTTTTACAGAGGAGACCATCCTTTTATGATATTTGTTATGATAGTAAGAATACTCATGGATATAATTTTGCCGATACTCTTCATGATTGGCTCATATCGCTTAATGAAAACTAACAGGTATTGATTATGATGAATTTTGATGAACATAAGCCCATTTATCTTCAAATATCGGACTCAATTTGCGAGAAAATTCTCAACAATGAGTACGCAGAAGATGAACGAATACCTTCCATAAGGGAGATGGGGGCACAATTGGGGGTAAATCCCAATACTGTTATGCGAAGCTACGACCATTTGAAATCGCTCGATATAATTTACGACAAACGCGGCATGGGTTTTTTCGCATCGCCCGATGCAAAAAAGAGCGTGAAGAAGATGTATAAAAAGGAATTTATGGGGTTGGAAATGCTCTCCATTGCTAAGAAGATAAACCTGCTCGAGATTAGTTTAGATGATTTTGTAGAGAGCTTAAAAGATGTTTTGGAAGAACAACAAAAGTAGAATGGTCATTTTTGGCATGAAATTTTTATCAAAAATGGATTCTTACAAAGCAAACAACAGAATATCTTTCTTATTTAAAAGACAAAAATGGTT